>JBHACV010000151.1:0-11045 GCA_041854705.1 Corynebacterium sp. | reverse complement strand
TGATGCTGTGGATCTCTCCGCTTTTGTCGGTGGTCAGCATCGCGGTCTTGCCATTGGTGGTGTGGCTGACTGTTATTTCGCGTCGACGTCTGTTTGCTGCCACTTGGTCTGCCCAGCAATGTGTGGCTGATTTGAGCACCCATGTGGAAGAAACCATGAGTGGGGTGCGTGTGGTTAAGGCCTTTCATCAGGAAGCTACCGAACTTAATCGACTGGATCGCAGTGCCCAACAGGTCTACGCCCAGATGATGCGTGCGGCTAAACTCACTGCACGGTTTCGACCACTATTGCAGCAACTTCCTACTCTCGCCTTAGTGCTCAATATCGGTATTGGCGGGTTTCTGGCTTTGCATGGCACCATCACAGTCGGCACTTTTTTGGCCTTTAGTGTGTATATGATGTCACTGTCTTCGGTGGTGTCCATGCTGGCTGGCATGGTGGTTCAGATTCAGTTGGGATTGTCTTCAGCCAGCCGAGTATTTGATGTTTTGAAGTTGCGCCCCACAATCCCAGATCCAGCCACTAGCAGCACCATACCGGCGGGTCCGCTCGGGTTGGTTATGGAAGAAGTAGAATTTGCCAACTCGGATCGTGAAGTACTGCGCGGGTTCACCTTAGAGATTCACCCCACGGAAACTGTCGCCTTGGTCGGCCCACCCGGCAGTGGCAAAACCATGCTGGTGCAATTATTGTGTGGCTACTACTCCCCCGATCGCGGCCGCTTAGGATTTAGTGCTGCAACTGGTGAGCGCATTGACTTCGCACAACTACAGCGTAGTCAGATCCGCGATCAGCTTGCCTGCGTTTTCGATGAGCCATTTTTATACTCCACTACCATTTACGACAATATCGATATGGGTCGGGGCTTAAGCGAAGCCGAAATTCGGCAGGCAGCCAATTGGGCGCAGGCACTGGATTTTATTGACAACCTTGATGGGGGCAAAGGGTTGTACACCACCATTGGGGAACGTGGTCTGACATTATCGGGTGGGCAACGTCAACGCATTGCGCTCGCCCGCGCCCTTGCTGGTAAACCAAAAATCTTAATCCTTGATGACGCTACCTCCGCCATTGATGCCACCACCGAGGCCAAAATCTTCGCCGCACTCACTGAGCAGTTTGCTGACACCACCATCGTAACCATTGCCCACCGACACTCCACTCTTGAGTATGCCGATCGGGTGGCATTAGTCGAAGCAGGCCAAGTCACCGCTTGTGCGTCGTTAGCTACAATGCGGGACAACCCCCGCTTTAGCCACCTGATGGATTTAAGTCTCAACCGCGACTTTGTCCACCAACCAGCACTGCCCTTTGATGAGGGGGAAGAACCCAGCATTGAAGCGTTGTGGCCGCAGCAAGTTACTACTGATACTCGACTGAGAATAAAAACCCATACTATGCGCAATGCTGCCAGTATGGCTGGTGCCAATCCTATGAGTGGTGGGCGTGGCACTAGTCGGGGCGGCATGGCGTCTGCGGCTGCTATGCCCGCTACCCCGGCACTTTTAGCTCAGGTTGATGCCCTGCCACCAGCGACTGACTCTGTGGGCAAAACCGCCAAAGACTTTGAAACTCCCCTGACCAAGGTCACGATCCACAACCTATTTTCCTCGGTCCGTCTTCTGATCCTTGGGGTAATTGGACTTTATGTCATTGGGGTGCTCGCTGGGTTAGCCATCCCCAGTTTGGTCCGCTATGCCATTGACAATGGTGTGGTTACTGGTACCACTTCCACCATGTGGCAGGTCACCGGCATTGGCATCGTGGTGGTCTTGATTGCGTGGGCTTCAACGGTGGCCACCACCATTTATACCTCCATGACCGGTGAACGACTCCTGTATGAATTGCGTATTCGTTCCTATGCGCATCTGCAGCGGCTTGGGCTGCGGTATTTTGAGTCCACCAACACTGGCACCATCATGACCCGTATGACCACTGATATTGATGCGCTTGGTGGCTTCCTGCAAACTGGGCTCGCCACATTGGTGGTAGCACTGACCACTCTCGTGGGGATCTTGATTCTATTGGCAATCACTAGCCCCACCTTGTCATTAATTGCCCTGATTGGGGTGCCGATCATTGCGGTCGCTACCGTCTTTTTCCGGAGGGTATCGATCCGACTTTATGCCCGAGCACGGGAAGAAATTTCTGATGTCAATGCGCTGTTTCACG
Source organism: Corynebacterium sp. (assembly GCA_041854705.1). Taxonomy (GTDB): domain Bacteria; phylum Actinomycetota; class Actinomycetes; order Mycobacteriales; family Mycobacteriaceae; genus Corynebacterium. Next base: position 8,873 of record JBHACV010000151.1, on the reverse strand, counting down.
AGTCCATTCAGGGGCTGCGCACCAGTCAGCTTTATCACATGGAGCAGCACACCCTCACCCGTTTTGAACAAGCCGCTAGTAGCTACCTGCAAACTCGGATTCATTCCCAAACTGCAGTTGCGCTTTATTTTCCTGGTATCAATGCGGTTAGCGAAATCCTGCAGGCGGCAGTCTTAGCAATTGGCACCACACTAGTTACTGGTGGTCAATTACCAGCTGGGGTGCTGGTGGCATTCTTGCTGTATCTTGACCGACTTTATGGTCCGATCCAGCACCTCTCCCAAGTTTTCGACGCTTATAGCCAAGCCCAGGTGGGCCTGAGGCGAATCTCGGCGCTGCTGGCAACCACACCGGATGTTGTCGATAAGCAAGACGCGATTGATTCAGTGGTGGCTAACGCCAGCGGCCCGATCGGGTTCGAACAGCTCTGGTTTAGCTATCACCATGAGCAGACACCAGTGCTAGAAGATATTAATCTGGAAATCACTCCGGGGAGTACTGTTGCTATTGTTGGGCCGACTGGGGCGGGCAAATCTACCTTAGCCAAACTTATCGAACGGTTTTACGATCCCGATTCTGGTCGAGTCACCGCCAGCGGCACCGATATTAAAGACCTGCGATTGGGCCAGTGGCGCCGATCTATTGGCTATGTGCCACAGGAAGCCCACTTGTTTGCTGGCACTATTGCCACCAATATTGCCTACGGCAAACCAGATGCTACCGATGCTGAGATCACTGATGCAGCACGTAAAGTCGGCGCATTAAAAGCAATCGCCACAATACCTGGGGGTTTTCACGCTCCAGTTTCCGAACGCGGACATGGCCTGTCTTCTGGCCAGCGGCAGTTGGTGGCACTTGCGCGAGCGGAAATGATGAATCCCACCATCTTATTGCTTGACGAGGCTACCGCTACCCTAGATCCGGCAACAGAAAAGACCATTCTCAAAGCGTCAGAGCGAGTGCTAGCACGCCGCACTGCGGTAGTAATTGCTCACCGATTGGCAACCGCGGAAAGGGCTGATCGGATCATTGTCATCAACCAAGGTCGGGTTGTTGAAGATGGTACCCACACCGAGTTACTTTCTTTTGGGGGTATCTATGCCACAATGTGGGCAGCGACTAATCGATGAAATCCCAGCTCATCTTACACCTGTGAAGCCGACCACAACTTTCTGCCAAAAAGCTTAGGATTTGATTACTTATGAGCCAATGTAACCATTAGCCTGTAGTGAGCTACTAAAGTGTGAAAAGAAATATACTCTCACAAAGAAATGAGGCGAGCACCTGCCGTGAGCAGCGCTAGTACTTTCGGCCAGAACCAGTGGCTGGTAGACGAAATGTTCCAGCAATTCCAAAACGATCCGCAATCGGTGGATCCGGAATGGCGCGAGCTATTTGAAAAGCACGGTGCCCCGCGCACCGAAGCTCAAGCGAAAGCAGCGGCCAAACCTGCCGACGCGGCTCCCGCTACCCCCACCCAAACGGAAAAGGATGTACAAGTCTTCGCCAAAGCCGAAGTTAAGGCTGAGGAGCAAGAAGCGGTTGCTATCCGTGCCGATCAACACCGAGTGGACGAGAAAACCAAGGAAGCTAGAAAGGAGGCAGCAGCACGCAAACTTCAACAATCTCCCCTTGGTCGAGCAGGTAAGCTACCCGATGCGGGCGAGAAAACCATAAAGGGTATTTTCAAGGCAATCGCCAAGAACATGGATGAGTCCCTAGAGATTCCCACCGCCACTTCAGTGCGCGACATGCCAGTCAAGCTCATGTTCGAAAACCGGGCAATTATCAATGAGCACATGGCCCGCACCCACGGCGGTAAGGTTTCTTTCACTCACCTCATTGGCTACGCCCTAGTCAAGGCTTTAATGGCTCATCCAGACATGAACAACTCGTATGCGGTTGTGGATGGCAAGCCCACCATTATTACCCCAGAAAGTATCAATCTCGGTCTCGCTATCGATCTACCACAAAAAGATGGCACCCGCGCACTGGTGGTTGCTGCCATTAAGAAGTGTGAAACCTTAAGCTTCGCCGAGTTCTTAGAAAAGTACGAAGACATTGTCAAACGCAGCCGCGTGGGTAAGCTCACGATGGATGACTACTCTGGGGTCACCGTTTCGCTGACCAATCCTGGCGCTATTGGCACCCGTCACTCCGTGCCGCGGTTAACCAAGGGCCAAGGCACCATCGTCGGCGTCGGTTCGATGGATTATCCTGCGGAATTCGCCGGTGCTTCCCAAGACCGGCTCGCTGAGCTGGGTGTGGGCAAGCTGGTCACCATTACCTCCACATACGATCATCGCATTATTCAGGGTGCAGAATCTGGTGAGTTCTTGCGCACCATGAGCCAACTGTTCGTTGACGATGCCTTCTGGGATGAAGTCTTCCAATCAATGGCGATCCCCTACGAGCCCATGCGGTGGGCGCAGGACCTGCCGAATACTGGTTGGGATAAGTCCACCCGTGTGATGCAGCTGATTGAAGCGTATCGTTCCCGTGGTCATCTGATTGCCGATGTGAATCCACTGCGTTGGGTTCAACCTGGCATGCCAGTTCCCGATCACAGCGACTTGAATATTGAAACCCACGGCTTGACCTTATGGGATTTGGATCGTAGCTTCCACGTCGGTGGTTTCGGTGGCAAAGAAACCATGACCTTGCGTCAGGTATTGACCATGCTGCGCAATGCCTACACTCATAAGGTCGGCTCGGAGTACACCCACATCCTTGACCGTGATGAACGTACTTGGCTCCAAGACCGGTTGGAAGCGGGTATGCCAAAGCCATCAAATGCTGAGCAGAAGTACATCATGCAGCAGCTCAATGCTGCCGAAGCTTTTGAGAACTTCCTGCAAACTAAGTATGTTGGCCAGAAGCGTTTCTCCCTGGAGGGTGCTGAATCCCTGATTCCATTGATGGATTCCAGCATCGACACTGCCGCTAGCCAAGGCCTTGATGAAGTTGTCATTGGTATGCCTCACCGTGGCCGATTGAACGTGCTATTTAATATTGTGGGTAAGCCACTGGCTACCATCTTCACCGAGTTCGAAGGTCATATTGAGGCCAAGACTGCCGGTGGTTCCGGTGACGTGAAATACCACCTTGGTTCCGAAGGCACCCACTACCAGCTGTTTGGTGAGAATGAAATCAAAGTCACTCTGACTGCCAATCCTTCTCACTTGGAAGCGGTCAACCCTGTAATGGAAGGCATTGCTCGCGCCAAGCAGGACCTGCTGGATAAGGGCGATAATGGCTACACCGTTATGCCACTGTTGCTACACGGTGACGCTGCCTTCGCTGGTCTGGGCATCGTGCCAGAAACCATTAACCTAGCCCAGTTGCGTGGTTATACTGTTGGCGGCACCGTCCACATTGTGGTCAACAACCAGATTGGTTTTACTACCACTCCAGATTCCTCCCGCTCAAGCCACTACGCCACCGACCTAGCCAAGGCTTATGGCTGCCCAGTCTTCCATGTCAATGGTGATGATCCTGAGGCCGTGGTCTGGGTGGGCCGGATCGCTACCGAATACCGCCGTCGCTTTGGCAAAGACGTATTCATTGACCTGATCGCTTATCGACGTCGCGGCCACAACGAAGCCGATGATCCGTCTATGACCCAGCCAAAGATGTATGAGCTCATTGAAGGTCGCAAGACTGTGCGTGAGCAATACACCGAAGATTTGCTTGGTCGTGGTGAATTGTCCAAGGAAGATGCCGAAAAAGTCGCACTAGACTTCCACGACCAAATGGAATCGGTGTTTATCGAGGTCAAAGAAGCCGAAAAGAAAGCTTTCACCCAGCAAGAAGGCATCACCACCTCCCAGAAGCTGCCACACGGGTTGGAAACCAATATTTCCAAAGAGGAACTGTTGGAAATTGGTCAAGCCTATGCCAATAAACCTGAAGATTTCACCTACCATCCCCGCGTGACACCAGTGGCCAAGAAGCGCTTAGAGTCAGTTACCGAAGGTGGCATCGACTGGGGCTGGGCTGAGCTCATTGCGTTTAGCTCTTTAGCTAATGGCGGCAAGCGAGTACGTCTTGCCGGTGAAGATTCCCGGCGCGGTACCTTCACCCAGCGGCATGCGATCATTATTGATCCCAATACCGGAGCGGAATACAGCCCGCTCAATGAGCTGGCCGAAGCCAAGGGGAACGGCGGAAAGTTCTTGGTGTACAACTCTGCTCTGACCGAGTTTGCTGGCATGGGATTTGAATATGGTTATTCGGTAGGTAATCCTGATGCTGTGGTGGCTTGGGAAGCTCAGTTTGGCGATTTTGCCAATGGTGCTCAGACCATCATTGATGAGTATGTCACCTCGGGTGAAACCAAGTGGGGCCAGACTTCATCGGTGATTTTGTTGCTGCCGCACGGCTATGAGGGTCAGGGGCCGGACCACTCATCGGCTCGGATTGAGCGTTACCTGCAGATGTGTGCGGAAGGCACTATGACTGTGGCGCAGCCGACTACTCCAGCGAACTATTTCCACCTGTTGCGGCGTCATGCGCTCAGCGAGTTGCGTCGGCCATTGGTGGTGTTCACTCCGAAGTCCATGCTGCGGATGAAGGCTGCTACGTCTTCGGTGGAAGATTTCACGGAAACCAAGAAGTTCCAGTCGGTGATTAATGATCCACGTTTTGTGGATCGCTTGGGTACGGTTATTGGTGACGTTGAGCAGGTCAAGACCATTATGTTGGTCTCGGGCAAGCTTTATTATGAACTGGCCAAGCGGGCTGAGAAGGAAAAGCGTAACGATGTGGCGATTATCCGCATCGAGATGCTGCATCCTATCCCCTTCAACCGGTTGCGGGAAGCGTTTGCGTTATTCCCCAATGCGGAAGAGATCCGGTTCTGCCAAGATGAGCCTGCCAATCAGGGTCCGTGGCCGTTCTACAATGAGCATCTTCGGGAGCTCATTCCGAATATGCCGCCTATGCGTCGGGTTTCTCGCCGAGCTCAGGCATCGACAGCAACTGGTCTGTCCAAGGTTCATGCTGTGGAGCAGGCTGCTCTGTTAGATGAAGCATTTGCTAGGTAAGTCTAGCTGTTAAAAAAATCCCAGATCCGCTAATGGGTCTGGGATTTTTAGCTCTCGCCGCCAAGTGTGATCTGGGATCGCATTTGGTTATTCAGGCTTCAATGCATAAGTTTGCTGGGGCTTACAGCAGAATCATAGGATGCTACCTCTCTAGGTTAGCTGTCGAAGGTAACACCTTTTTCGTCGAGAAATTCTTGTACTACCTCAGATGGAGTCCGACCGGTTTTGCACTCTGCTACCATTTCTTCTAGTTCTTCTGTGGTGATGGAACCAGAGATAACGTTCAATGCGCCACGTTCTTCTCGGTCGATCACATTGGAACGGTAGATCGGGATGATGTGCTGTGGGATGGCTGACTCAAACTCGGAACAGCCTAAGGTATTGGAGGGATCAGCCCCATTGATATTGTCACCAATCGATCCCATCACGGCTGCATAGACCTCTTCGCGCCGGTCACCAGAGTTGATGTCTTCTTCCTCATTGGCGCTGTATTTCTCTTCTAATTCTTGGGCTTTGGCGGGCTGGAGGTGGTGGAGTAGTCGTCCGGCACAAGCGATCACCAAGTCGGTTTCGCCTTGTGGTAGCCGGTCAATATTGTGTTCGATTCCCAATCGATCCATATTGACAGTTGCAGCACGGCCTTTGCGTTCTAAACCTTGTTTGTATAGTTCACCCAGCACCACTTGTTCGACAGAATTGGAGCGAACGGAGATCTCCACTACTTTATGAGCTTCAGATTGGTAGTCAACGGTGGGTTCGAAGCGGCTTAGGTTGACGCAACCAGCTAGAGTCACTGTGCTCAGGGCAATGACTGCTGTGCCATAGAGTGGTTTCATTGCGACCATAAGCTAGCTGGGTCTCCTATAGTGCCTAATAGGTGGAAGGTTTCCTGACAATTCTAACGCTACTGTCGTTCCTGTTTGGCCACAAACGCACTGACTAAATCTCGGGCTTTTGTGGCGGTGGCAGGTGTGCAGAGAACATCATAACGCCCTGCGACAATCTGGGTGGAGGAAGAAAAATCTCGGCGACCACCTTGCATGGCATATTGTACCGCGGCCATGACCGTCGAGAAGATAATGCCCATGAACAGGCCTAATGATAAGGAATTAGCCCAATTTCCACTAACGGTACCCATCAGGAGACCAAAGAAGAGCCCCAGCCAGGCGCCTGAGGCTGCACCGTTAAGTAGTACTCGTGGCCAGGTGAGTCGGCCGTGTACTTTTTCGACCTCCATTAAGTCCACACCGACAATTGTGATTGCGGAAACGTCGAATTGTTCATCCGAAAGCATATCGACGCAGGCTTGAGCTTTTTCATAGGTGCTAAAGCTACCAACCGGCCAGCCTTCTGGTTTGGGGCGCAGTGGTTGTCGCCCAGTGTTAGGTTGTGGGGATCCCATTGTGGAGTTCGTCATGGTAGTGGTCCTTTCTTTATGTTTTATCGTTCTATCTACTTAACGGTAGAACAGGGCAGCGAAGTTCCCCGAACTCGGCTGCTATTGTGGCGTCATTGGGGCCAGAGCTTTCGACTGCACTAGACTTGTCCCTTATGAGCGAAGTGACCAGGGTATATGCAGGTAGGCTGGCAGGAATGATCGTTCGAGGACCCGAAACAGATGTGATCGGTCGGGTCCGTGATGTGGTGGTGAATATCCGTCCACAAGGCAGTATGTCCCGAGTGCTTGGCTTGGTTGTGGAAATGACCAATAAACGGCGCATCTTTTTGCCCATGCTGCGTATCGCTTCGATTGACCCGCATGAAATCATGTTGGTTTCTGGTTCGGTTTCGCTCCGTGCCTTCAAGCCTCGGACCGGCGAGCTGACCATCATTGGGGACATTGTGGGATCGAAAATCCAGATTGATGATCCTGATTTCCCCAAATTGCATGCCAAACCGGTTGAGGTTGCTGACATTGAGCTGGAACGCACCCGTACAAGGGACTGGGCGGTTTCAGCGGTGGCAGTGATTGGCGAGCGTCCCAGTTTTGGCCGACGCCCTGAGATTATTATTGTGCCGTGGAATCATGTGCATGGCATTACTGCTGCCGGTGTGGGACTCACCGATGCTGCAGCAGAGCTCATTGCGGAATTTGAAGACATGCGCCCTGCTGATGTCGCTGTTGCTCTCTACGAGCTGCCAGAGACTCAACGTCACAGTGTCGCCAGTGAGCTTGACGACGAGCGCCTTGCCGATATTCTGCAAGAAATGAGTGAAGATCGGCAGGCTGAACTGCTTGATATCCTCGACATGGAACGCGCAGCAGATGTGCTGGAAGAAATGGATCCAGACGATGCTGCCGACCTGTTATCAGAGCTTGATGAGCAACGCGCCGATGTGTTGCTGAACCTGATGGACCCTGAGGAGTCTGCCCCGGTGCGCCGACTCATGAGTTTTAACCCTGATACGGTCGGTGCTTTGATGACCCCTGAGCCACTAATCCTGACTCCACAAACAACGGTTGCTGAAGCTTTGGCGCATGCCTGTAATCCAGATTTGCCTACGTCCTTGGCCTCAATGGTATTCGTGGTCCGCCCACCTACCGCCACTCCAACTGGAAAGTATCTCGGCTGTGTGCACTTACAAAAGCTGTTACGAGAACCACCCTCCTCTTTGGTTTCCGGTATCCTCGATCCAGATTTGCCCCCACTCTATGCCGAAGATACCCAAGAAACTGCCGCTCGGTATTTTGCCACCTACAACTTAGTATGTGGTCCAGTGATTGATGAGGACAATCACCTACTCGGTGCTGTCGCGGTGGACGACCTCATCGATCACCTATTGCCAGAGAACTGGCGCGATCATGGTATTCGGCCCGATGGAGATCCCAGGAAGGAGAACTAAGCTATGGCTGATTTGGACACCCCTCGCGTACAAGGCAAACGCCAGTTCATCAAACTTGATGATGATACCGTCGGTGCTTATGCCGAAAAAATAGCTCGATTTTTCGGTACTGGCCGCTATCTCATGTGGCAAACGGTTTTTGTGGTCATCTGGGTTGCGCTTAATCTTGGCGCTTTCTGGTGGCAATGGGATCCCTACCCCTTCATTTTGCTAAATCTCGCGTTCTCCACTCAGGCAGCATATGCAGCACCACTGATTTTGTTAGCTCAAAATCGGCAAGAAGACCGCGATCGTATCTCATTGAATGAAGATCGCCGTCGGGCTTTTGAGACAAAATCTAATACCGAGTACATCACCCGGGAGCTTGCTGGTTTGCGCTTGGCTTTGGGTGATGTGGTTACCCGTGATTACCTCCGCCATGAGCTCGAAGACCTCCATAATATGCTGGAGCGCATCGAAGCCAAGTTGGATGACGAAGCTGCTGCCCGCACCGCCGCTCGCCACCATGCTGGTGAAGCTGCCCATGAAGACCTGTCTGATCCCATCCAAGGACCAGTGGTCAATCCAGACCGGGACTAGGAGATTTTTTACTTGCTGGCAACCGGCTAAAGTGGGACGGTGATGACTACTTCAACCGTTTCTGAATCTGCCGTTCGTCAAGCATTGTCACGGGTCGAAGACCCAGAAATTGGCAAGCCCATCACCGAATTGGGGATGGTCAAATCCATTACTGTCACTGGTTCGCAGGTTACTGCGGAGATTTATCTCACTATTGCTGGCTGCCCGATGAAGTCCACCATTACTGATAATTGTCGGGCTGCCATCTTAGAGATCGATGGGGTGGAATCGGTGACAATAACTACTGATGTGATGAGCGATGACCAGCGTCGCGCCCTCCGTGAACAACTGCGTGGTGGAGTTGCTGAGCCAGAAATTCCCTTTGCCAAGCCAGAATCCACCACTCGGGTTTTTGCGGTTGCTTCT
>JBHACV010000150.1:0-3070 GCA_041854705.1 Corynebacterium sp. | reverse complement strand
TTGGTCATGGTGTTGGCCCGGTGGATTTTTGGCGAGGTAGCCATTCACACGATTCGATTGCTCGACCGACGGCCGTCGCAACGCCAGCGCCGCACCACTTTGCGAGAACGCATGGTTATCACGATTGCGGGTTTCCGTGGTGCGATCTCGCTGGCTGTGGCATTTTCCATACCGGAAACCTTAGCTAGCGGTGAACCTTTCCCAAATCGAGACCTTATTATTTTCGTGACCTCGGTTATTGTGATTCTCTCTCTCGTGGTGCAAGGGTTCTTATTGCCGAGGGTGGTTGCTTGGGCGTCGGCGAAACCAAATCCCAACCGCACTGAAAGTGCGACCCAAGAAGATGAGGTTCGGCAAGCTCATATTGATTCAGCGCGTGATATTTTGGCTCGGTGGGATCAGATTGTGGCAGAGGCTGAAGATTCCTTAGAGTATGAGCTTTCTTCAGAAGCCATCGAGGTTGTGCGCAATGAAATAGCTAAGATTGAGCATATACATTCAGGTGAAGACTCAGATGAATATAGTGCGAAGATTGCAAAGGAAGCAGCGGATGAGACCACCCTGCGGCTCGTTATTTTGCAGCAAACGCGCAGCAACTATATAAACATGCGGGATACTGGCGCAATTGATGATGAAACTCTCACCCGACTGCTTTCCGTGACAGATATTGAGGAACTGCGTATGACTGGGCCGATTGAAATGGAATGAGGTCATAACTGGTAGTTTGTTTGCAGTCATGGGGAGAAGCGGATCAAGTGCCAATATGGCACTGATATTAGATTTGTTTCCTACCACTTTTCGGGTTGCTCATCTGCGTGAAATTTTTATCGTGGGGTTTTAGTGGCATGGCATGAGTGCGGCTGGCATAGACCCGAAAAGTGCCAAAGTGATAATGGGTTAGGGGCACTGGGATTGAAAGAGGCGAGGTGTTTTGCTTTTCGACGCCCTCCGCCACCCGATTAGCAACCAAGCCAAGATGTGGCGGATTTGCTATTGAAAAATGCACAGTTTTAGTTCTTTCCCCGTAATACCTTCCAGCATGTTCGCAGCCGCTGTAGCAACGGGGGTTTGGATATTGGTGCCACATATGATGGGCAGCTAGTGATTTCATCAACCACGATGGAGCGAACATGTTTATTGCGGGGCATATCTTCGTGCATGACCACTGCACGTTTGAATACGTCCTGGACGTAGATATTGTGAGCGCCATCAAGGAAACACGACTCTACTGGGGTGATAATGGCATCATTTTTAGTAGTAATGCAGCTGTAGTGAACCCCAGGGTGGCAGTCGCCTTCGGCGTTGAGGGCGTCGATAAGCGGGGAGTTGGTCAGTAGTTCAAAGCCGGAAGGGCCAAACCACTCAGAGATGATTTGTTGTAGGCCACGCTCCACGCCGCTGGTGCGCACAGAATCAGGAAGATAACCAGCAGGTGTGGTGCCATGATTGGGAACACCTAGGCAGATGAGTTGATGGACTTTGTTTACACCCCCGAGATGGTGCATCCAGTATCTGACTAAGATGCCGCCTTGGGAATGCCCAACCAGAATCGCCTTCCTCGCACCGGTTACAGTGAGTACCGCATCAATATAAGCACCAATTTGGTCGGAGGACTCGGCAACTGCGTCGGTGGAGCGATTGCCGAAATCGGGGGCGAATACCGCATAGCCGAGGGTGCGCAGGTCGGCACCCAACGCGGCCCAACATGCCTTGGTATCGCCGGTGCCATGAATGAGAATCACCGGGCAGGGGTGTGTTGGACTAACCCGAACTCGCCAGTCGTCTTCAAAAACGGCGGCGGTTGGGATGCGGGCAACAAGTGGGCGTGACTTTGGCATATTTTCACTTTACGACGCCCAACCGTATTAGCTGTTAAAGATTACGGGCGGTCATCCAGTTTTGAACGTGGGTCGCAACTTCGTCGCTATTGGAATCTTGGAACATGAAGTGGGTGTTTCTGGTGATTCCTTCATCGGGGAGATATGTGACAATAATGAAAATTGCAGTTGCTCCTCGCGTCCTAGGGGAGTAGTTGACTGTACAGTGCATCTGTCACTTTGGGCGATCGCTTGTCAGTTCAGCTTTCATTGAGCTGGGGGAAATATTAGCGAAAATGCGCAGATCATTAAAATCCCAGCAAGCACTTTCAATAACATGCAAATAGCCGAATTGTGTCAGGTCTTACACTACTTTTCGACGCCCACCTCACAGCAGTTGAGTTCCGCACTGGCTGGTACGAAAGCCCTCCCCGTTTTTAATGATATGTGAGCACCAATACAGCATTATTGCAAACAGTTATTGGTTGACTCATTGGCAGTTTGCTGTCTGTTAGCCTAAAAAACATGAACCCACGCACTCTTACGGAGCTGACCAATGTCAGTCACCCAGCATGGAACGACATTTCAGAAACGATTGCTCAAACACCCATTCCAGTTATGGTGCTACCGACCGAAACTGGTGGTGAAACCTTATATTCCCTCCAGGTCACCATCGGTTCAGCTTTAGGAGCGCTGGCCTATAACTGTGGTGGAATACTCATAGATCACGGCTGGGTTCGGTTACTTGGTGGTGGTACTAGTGGTTTACCCAGCCTTGCCACGATCAATAATCTCAATGACCCAGCTAAGGTTACCGCACCACCAGCCTATCTTGTCATAGGATTTGATGTTCTGGGAGGCTGTTTTGCCATTGATGGCGGCGGGTTGGGAATCGCGCCAGGTGAAGTCTGTTATTTCGCGCCTGACACCCTAGGTTGGGAACCATTGAGTCTTGGTCATGGAGCATTTGTGCAGGCTTTTCTTAGCGGTGCGACCACCAAGTTTTACGATAGTTTCCGCTGGCCAGGATGGGAAGAGGAGGTTGCTCAGCTCCAGCCAGATCAAGGGCTATCCCTGTTTCCACCACCCTCGACCCGAGAAGGGCAAGACTTGGCTATGGTGACTCGTCGTAAAGTTCCAATCGCGGAACTCTTGGATTTCTACGGTGTACCCGGCGCGGACTCGTTTAGCACTCCATAACCTACAAGGCCCTCATAATTTTGTTCATTATTGGTGTAGACCCGAATGGTTCC
>JBHACV010000149.1:0-17480 GCA_041854705.1 Corynebacterium sp. | reverse complement strand
TCAACATCTAGTCCCACCCAATGCACAAATAGACGCAAGATGGGGCCACGGAGAGGGAGGCGCTGACCTCGGCTTAAATCAGTGAGGCCAATGCTGAAGTCACGACGAACAAGCTCCACGGGCTCTGGCGCTTCGATCGGCACGGGTTTTTCTGGCCCGGGTAGAGTGGCTAGCTTCGTTTCAATCGCGGCCTCTAGTGCAGCTAGCACTTGGTGCACTAGTTTTTCGGAAACGCTGACTGGTGTGACTTGTCTAATAACGTTTCCGTTGTGCGGCAGCCGTGTCACTTTCACTAATGCATCACGGTTGCGCACCGCATTAAACGCCGAGATTAGGGTGGTCAAGCGTGCTTTAGGGCCATACGCCCTTATTGCCGCTATGAGTGCGTCTGCTTGAGCTTGGTTGCGGAACCAGATCATCCAGTGTCCCGAATCTACGATTTGGAGAAGATGATTAATGCGTCGCAGCAGGTTACCAGGGTTATGTGCCAACAGTTCAAGCGCTTTTGTTACGTCTCTGCGGTCTAGGGCAAGTTCCACTTGGGCATTGAAACTTTGATACTTCACATTGCCGTGAATGACGTCAAGAACGAACTTATTGTGCCCTTTGATGGAATAAGGGTGGATTTTACGTAGCACTAACCGCCACATAGTTTGGTGTTTTCGAATGCGGTCGATACTGGTGGGGTCGTCGAACCGCGATAATTCCGCAACGATCTGTCGACGTACTGCGCGTGGGATTGGTCGGAAACGGACGTCGTTAATGTAGCGTTGTGCCAGCAGGTCACGACCACGATTTGGTTCATGACAATACGTTACGACGATCGCCCGAAGCAGGTCATCAACATTGCGTATTTTCGTCAAGGCCGCATTGAAGTCCCCTAATGCCATCACTGCTGCTGCAAAGTTTTCGCCATTGTGAAAGGTGGTTGCCTCAAATGCTGCGCGGGTTTCAGCTCCCATGATCTCAGCAATGACAAGACTAGCTTTGAGGTCGGCCTGTGATATTGCTACAGCACGAGACCATTGCTTAATGAGCAAGTCGGGTTCTGCTTTTACGAATTTCAGCACCCACGGGTTCCGCACCGATTGCCGCAGGTGTTCGCGTTCAAACTCTTGTTCCGCATTAGGCAGCCATTCACCCCAGGTTAGGTAGTGTGCAAAAGCGTTGTACCAGAGATCGACGTCGGAGGTTTCAATGACCTCTTGGGGAAAACCTCGGTACATGGGTTCCCAGCTTCGATCTTTCCCAATCACATGAGCTAATGATTGCAGGATTTCCACATGCTCATTCGGATCTAGGTGAATGAGAGGTTGTGGATCGATCAGGTATCCCAGCTGCAAAGCTTCCAAAGCTGTGGTGCAGGCCTGTTCTGGGGTGGAATTCCCTTTAAGCTCGGTATAAAGGATCATCCCTTTATTTATGAAAGCATCATTGATTGCCACTTGCCCCATTGCTGCACCCCTAATCATACCGTTTAAAACGGCGAGGAAAATGACACCAGTGATGGTAGCTAAATTGCTAATTTCTAGAAGTAACCAATGTCTTGGAGCCTCGCCTAGAATATATTTAACCACAGTTAATCTTGGGCCAAAAGATAAAAATAGAGTTTTATATCTGCTCACCTTGGTACTAGGTTCTAGAACTTTATCTAACTTAATAAACTGTACTGCAAGGTTGCTTTCGAGAAGAAAGACGAGCTTTAAGACAGTTGTCTATGATGGGAAGGCATGGAATACAAAGTTGTAGAACTTCGGCAGGCACTTATTGGCGATAAAATCTCTGGCAAAAAGCTGGAAAAATTGCTCAATAAGGAAGCCCAGGACGGCTGGCTTTTCAAAAGTATGACGTCAACTGATGTCAAAGGCCGGATCGGTCCAGGATCAGTTGAGGGTGTGGTCATTATTTTCGAACGAAAACTCGCTTAGCACCGCCCATAAACACCACGTTCTCAGGGCAGGTCTACACATATACGTGAGGGGAATATGTGCCAAAAGTGTGTAAGCAGGTCGAGTATCTACCCGCTTTTGATATTTGACTTGCTTGCAATTTGGGGATTGGTAGCTGAGGTGGGGTTGGTCGTTAATGTTCGGTGTGACTAGGGAACCCTAGGTAGGACGGATCTAGCTCCTACTTAACAACCCCCGCTCCTTACACAAACAATAGGGATAAAACCAAGAAAGCGACAACCCCAAAAATCCCATCCCACTAAAAATAACAGTTCAGGTCCTAAAACCATAGGAAAATTTACACACCAAACATCTATTTCCCAAAGCAAAGAGCCCTAGGCGCATGCTCATACAGAGGCGGCACTAGGGCGTTCGTTACTCATGCGAGCAGCAACTGCATGAGAGGTAAGGAGGAAGAAAGGGTTGTGGGCAATGAATCAGAAAACAAAAAATGCCGAAGGGCTTTCACCACTTCGACATTGCGACCCTGACGGGGCTCGAACCCGCGACCTCCGCCGTGACAGGGCGGCGCGCTAACCGACTGCGCCACAGGGCCATAGTAAAAACTGGCCTTGACGGCCAGTTTTGTACTCCCAACGGGATTCGAACCCGTGTCGCCGCCGTGAAAGGGCGGTGTCCTAGGCCCCTAGACGATGGGAGCTTAGCTACTCATTGCAGCTGGGTGATTACTATACAGCCTATTTATTAACTGCACAAATCCAGGAATGACCTGCAGTTTTAGCTTAACTGTAAGCAGTGAAAACTGCCTTGTCCAGCTACCAAAGTCTAACCAACGCCACTTGTTATTGATACTTCCCTTAGGGGTAGGCGGCTGGAAAAACCGTGGTTTCTTCAGGGATATACCTGATGCCAGTTAACTAGCCACCGGGTGTACTGGAATTATGGAGACCACTACTACCCCAACCCTTACCCTTTGTGGAGTTACCCGTACCTTTCCATCTGGTGATACCCGATTGACTGCTTTGGATCAGGTTGATTTCGATTGCCCTGCGGGAAGTTGGACCGCCATCATGGGGCCTTCTGGTTCTGGAAAGTCCACTTTGCTCAATTGTGCCGCGGGCCTTGATCGCCCCGATACTGGTCAAGTGCTGCTTGGCGGCCAAGACCTGGCAAGGTGCAGCGACGATCAGTTAGCGGTGCTACGACGAGCAGATATTGGCTTTATTTTTCAACAGTTCAATTTGGTACCCGCTTTAACTGCGTCCCAAAACGTTGCCCTGCCGCTGAAACTCAGCCAAGTTCCAGCGGCCGATGAGCTAGCATTAACGGCGCTAGCTGCGGTGGGGTTAGCTGACCATGTCCACCACAAACCACGCCAGCTTTCTGGTGGACAGCAACAGCGCGTGGCCATCGCCCGAGTTTTAGCCGTCAAACCGCAGATTCTGTTTGCCGATGAACCCACGGGAGCTTTAGACAGTAGCTCTGCCCGCAACGTTTTGAAATTGTTTCGGGAACTTGTCGATACACACGGACAAACGATTTTGATGGTCACGCACGATCCCACTGCTGCTGCGTGTGCTGATAGTGTGACGTTTTTATTTGATGGGCGGATTATTTCTTCGCTCGCTGGTGCGTCGCCCAGTCAGATTGCCGATACTTTGACGCAGTTAGAGGTGGAGCAATGACCGCGCTTGCGCTTCGGACCTTTGCCGATCGGTGGCAATTATTTATTGGCACCATTCTTGCATTAAGTTGCGGGGTTAGCATTGTACACGCTAGCTTGAGCATCCTTTTTGCAGTCGCCGATTTCTCCGCAATGGATACAGCGGTGCAAGGCGCTCGTTCCCTGGGAAGCATGTCACTGACCTTGGGAGGATTTTTAACAATTTTCGTGGTGGGTTCCACCTTCGGGTTTGCCATCGATCAGCGAATCCGTGATATCGCATTACTACGACTGGTGGGGGTTACTGCAAAACAACTACGGCGGCTGCTTTTTGCCGAGGCGGTGGTCACCGCGATTTTTGGCGCTTTCATTGGAGTACTGCTTGGGTTTCCACTGACTGAGCTACAAAAAGCATTATTCTTACGGCTTGGGGCTTATCCAGTAGAAGCACAATTATCATGGCATTTACTGGTACTCATCATTGATTTTGCTGCCGCAATTATTGTCGCGGTCGCTGGTGCCTGGGCACCAATTCAGCGCACAACTAAAACCAATCTGTTAAATCCTACCCAAGAACGTACGCTTATGACTCGTGCTCGGTGGCTAACCGCAATTGCTGCCAGTACGCTCACCATAGTCCAAGTTGGTCTTTCCATAAGTATTCCTAACATGGTGGTGGCATTATCGCTAGGGATTGGAATTATTGTCAGCTCAGCGGTGGCTTTGAACAGGTTTTCACCGCTACTGGTGCCATTGGTAGCAGCTGTAGTTACGCGATTATCACCTTCGGCGCTTACCCACACAGCAATCGCTCATCTGCAAGATGCCGTACGGCGTACTGCGTCATGCGCTGCCCCAATGATCGTACTGATCGGTCTGGCAGTTGGCATGCAAGGCCTCATGAACACCCAATCCGAAGCCATGCGCCAAACTACTTGGAACGATGCCGATCTAATCGCTACCGGTTCTAATCTTGATCTGCCCACAATCGAGTCTTTAGCTGGAGTACTGGTTGCCGCCCCAGAAACAGTGGTGGATATGAAAGTCCAGGCCACAGACTACGGTGAGCCTATTGAGTCAGTAGCCCAAGTAGTTGCAGTCGACCCAGCAGATTTTGCTAAGGTGCACACCGCGCCAGTCAAAAGCGGTTCACTGTCTGATTTTGGTCCTAATACTATCGTGATCGGACCACTCGCTGATCTCAGTCATGGTGGTTCGTTGACTGTGGTAGGTGCTGGTCAGCGCTTAGAGTTAAAAGAGGCTGCACGATTTGGTATTGATCTGGGCGCCACTGATGGTTATTTCATTGATCGAAATAGCTTGGATCCCGCATTGCTGAGCGGGACTACCCGAGTTTTGCTGCAACTTACCCCACAAACAGATCTCGGTTTAGTAACTCAGCAGCTTTACGACGCCGGGGCGGAATCTGTATTTAGCCCAGCAGAGTATGCACAGCATACGTCGAAACGTCAAAGCAATCTCAATACTGGGGTGGTTGTAGCAATCGCAGGGCTTGGCAGCATCTATGCTCTAATTTCGGTGCTGAGCACTTTAGCTATAGCGATTAGCCAGCGGCGTGGTGAGTTCGCCACACTTCGGCTCACTGGGTTGACCAATCGACAAGTGCTTCGGCTTTCATTATTAGAGTCCCTCGTAGCTACCGCCATTGGTTTGGGGCTAGGTGCACTAGCTGCTATTTCGGCACAAGTAGGATTGTGGGTTAGCACGGCGCGAACCTATGGTTTTCCAATTGTTGAGATTCCATGGGCATTGCTGGCGATTATGTCCATAGTGGTAGTTGGACTGGTTATAAGTACCGTATGGATCGCTACTCGATCAGCAATAAAACCACCTGCAATTGCAGCCTTGGGGTCCTAAGCAACGAGACTTTGCAAAACTTGGAAAGCCACCGCTACCACCAGAGCATTATAAAAATAGGAAACTATGCTGTGAAGCAACACGAGGCGTCGGCCCTTGACATGTTTCACGATTGTATCTGAAGTAGAAAAAGAGGTACCGATGTTGCAGGAAAAATAAAGATAGTTCAGGGAACGGGGTCCCGTATCGGCTTCATTCCCAGGGAAAGCAAAAACCTTACGTTGTTCCTGGGCATCGATGATTTCATAAAGCTGGGCAAAACCAGTTTGCAAAAGCATCCAACTCAACACCACGCCAAAGCTGGCAATGGTTCCTACCTCAATGAGGCCCTCTTCCTTACTGGCTTTTGCTACCAATGCCCAGACCGCGGAGTTAACCCCGACAATGCTAGAAACCACTGTAAATACCCCAGACCAACGAGCAACGGATTTGTGGTCATGACTGGGAATATCGACAGTAATCTCACCAGTCCAAGCCATCGCTACTGTTACAGCGATATAGCCAAAAGCGAGTGCTTCCCACAGCACTAAGGCATAGAACTCACCAATAATGATGTACCATAACGCTGTAAGAATAATAAAAATCTCGACAGTAGCCTCAATCCACCAGTATTTAGTACGCATAGTTTTTGCCATGCGCTGTAGTTTATGCAGCGGAGTTTGATAATAGCCAGTCCCGCGCTTCTGGGTCGATGATGGCGTCGACTATTCGATGGGGAATCGAATCCAAATCACCAACTGGCCCAATTGCAAGGAAAGCCGCAAATGCTGATACCTCACTGTGCGTACTATCCCCCACCCCAAGAACGGTGGCAATTGGAAATTGCCCCTGTAGCCAATCAATTAGATCGGTGAGATGTTCGAGGGTATGCGGAACTGCGACAAAGCAGTCATTATGGGTGGTCCAGATGAGCGCCCCAAAATTCGACACACACCCTAATGCCCCAGTCGCAATCTGCTCCTTAGTGGGCACATAAATCACCAATGGGTAGTCAGCTTTAGCTGAGTAATTGGCCGGGAAATACATGCTAAACGGAACGTGATGATCTTCAACTTCGTTTCGGTATGCCGAGTGAATAAACTGCGGCATAGCCTCATTGACGAGGGTTGATAATGAGGGATCACCATTGTTACTGCTTTGCATATGTCTAAACCTATTTTTATTTACTTGAAAAAATATTGAGGCAACCTGACAGTTACCTTGAAGAACTTTAGCAGTAGTCTCATATTTTTCTTCTCTGCAACACAGAAATAGTGCATCCGGTATGGAACCTGGGGGGCATGCCCATGCACACTTTGTTAGCACCAACCCTAAAACATGCAAAAAGCACAACGCTCCACAGTAGAAAAAATATACGAACTAGAAGAATAAGGAAGCCAAACAGCCCCACGCCACCGTCTAGCCTCAGATTCTCACCACAGATTGGCGGCTTACCACCCCGAAACCAGCCGTGGATTCTGGTAATCCTCATTATCGATGACTAATGAGGCATATTTTTCTGGTGGGTATTGGGCAAACAACGCCCGTTGTGCGGGCAGATATTTTTCTTCAAACCGGCGACGAGCATCGGCTCCCAATAAGTCCGAATCACGCTGGATCCCCCGCCGAATTAACTCCTCATCACTGACGACTAGGCAGATGAGATCGTCGATAAGCTCACGCAATTCTTCCCCAAGCAGGAAGACGCCTTCAACGATGACAATGGAATCAGGATCAATGTCGTAGCGGCGGATCAGGGTGTATTCATCGGTGGGGATGTCTAACAAGTGAAATTCACGATGAAGTACCCCCTCAGCGCGTAGTGGTACCAACACCTCGTTACGTAGTTTGTGGAAGTCGATACTTTGGTAGCGAAATTTTTCCGGTTCTGGACGATTTCCGGCATATCGATGCGCACGCGGATAATGAAAATCATCAACATGAATTAGGTGCGTGGTATATCCACAAGCAATAAGCTCTCGTTGCAAGATCGCGGCTAACTGGGATTTTCCGCTAGCATCAGCGCCAGTCACGCCAAGGATATAAGGTCGACTAGCGCAAGTCTTAGCACCTACCCTGGAAGTTATAGAGGAAAGTAAGTAATCTATCATAGAACTTTTAGTATAAACTGCCGCGATTCTGCTTGTTCTACCGCATTATCTCGAATAGGGTAACCCTATGGCCCATCGCAGTTACTTATTTAGCATCAACCAGCCTCTGACCAGCGAAGATACCAGATTAGAAACTCCCCCTAAAGGGCTCTCCGAATGGCGCAGCCGGGTACCGCTCACCTATCAAGTGCTTCTTTCTGGCAGACCTCAAGTATGCCGATCTACTCTCGCTACTGGCATTACCGGTCGCGACCCCGCGAACCCAATCAAAGTGTGGGCCTGTTACTCCCCTTGGGAGCCAGGTTTTAGCCGACTAACAAAATTCCTCAATGTTTTAAAAGTTATCCCCCGAATCCCCACGCCCATGACGGAACCGTTTGAACAAACATCCATGGAAAAACTCACTAGCGAGGTCGCTGCCACCGAAGCATTTTTGAGCAAGGTGGAAGACGACTATGTACTTTTAGAAACCCTAGAAATTGACATGGTGGGATATTCCCTCGGGCTTGACGACGCCAGCCAGCTGCGCACCCAAGTTGAGAATTTGGTCCATCTATGCAGATCCGCCGGGGAAGCAGTCGACGCCCTCCCCGATGAGCCCCGCTTCGCGGCAAAGGTACTGGTTGACTCAGTTAGTCACCGCGCTGCCCGCCCTCTCCGCCACTTCCACGGCTTGCGTTTCGATGATTACAATGGGGACTGGAACGAAACGTCATTAGGCCTGTACTGGACCGAAAATCTCAGCGTAGGACGCGATTAACCCATAAGCTCCGCAGTTTCCTTGGCCGCTAATTCTCGCATTTGTGTTAACCAATCAGCGCGCTGTTGGGGAGTGGAAGTTTTCACTGAACAAAGACGGGTAACTTTGACCGGCTTCAAACCACAAAAACCTAAGGTTCCTTTGCTGATTTGCGTGAGTTTCGCGGTTGGCATCAGTGGCAACAAGTACTTGGGCGTATCACAGGTAACAATCATTCGTGCGCTTCGACCTTTAAGCAGCCCAATTGGTAGCTGCAACCCTTTTTTGGAATAGGTGAAGTCTTCACCAGGTAGAAGCGCACGTTCAAAGAAGCCTTGCAATAAGGACGGCACCCCACCCCACCACACTGGTGTAACCACAACAATGTGCTTCGCAGCTTTGATTTCCTCACGCGCCCGTACTAAATCGGGTTCTGATTCCATACGCTTGGTGTAGCCATAACGCAGACTCGGGTCGAAGTCTAATTCACGTAGGGCAATCAGTGTAGCATCAGCAGCACCTGCCGCGTAGGACCGTGCAAGGGCTGCGCACAGACTGTTGGGGTTGGGGTGCCCATCGATAATGAGCGTGGTAGTCATGACAAGATCCTTTCTTCGGACAACAACTACCCCTATCTTGACAGTGACAACTTGTCATTGTCAAGTTTGGTTTAAACTTCTCTCATGTCAAAGTTCAGCGGACAATACCACCACGGAAACCTCGCTGTTGCGCTAGAGGATGCCGCAATTCAGCTTCTTGCAGAGCGAAGCCTGTCCCAGCTCAGTCTGCGGGAAATCGCCCGCCATGCAGGTGTCAGCCACAATGCCCCCTATCACCATTTTGGTGATAAACAAGGTTTACTCAAAGCTATTGCCGCTCGCAGCCTCAAGGATCTACTGGCCGCCATGACCGCTGGCAGCAATATCGGTACCAGCGCCCGTGACCGACTCCTTGGCGCAGGCATGGCCTATGTTAGTTTCGCCGTGGATCGCCCAGCGCAATTCGCTGCTATTTTCGACCCAGAAATCTGTGATCCAACTGATCCCGATCCAGTCACTGCACCACTTGTTGCTGCCAATGACGAATTCCTGCGCACCATTGTCATTGAAGCGCTACCAGAGACAGATAGCGCCAAACAACTCACCACCGCCAATGCCATGTGGGGTACTTTGCATGGCATCGCTGTGCTCGTTTCCGCCAAGCACCTTGATCGGGAACAAGTTATGCCCATGCTAGAAGTAATTCTGGAGCTCATTCCACCCCACGATGACAAACCCAAGAAACCAGAGTCAGAGCAACGAAGCTAAATAAGCTGTCAGTTTTACTATCAAAGTAGCGATGGGCGTCGACAAGCAGCTAGGTGTACTACGAATCGATTTCTTCGCCTGTGCACACAGCCAAGGCAGCCATCACTTGCTGTTGGAACTGCTCGTCCAAGGTGGCAGCACTTGGCGCTGTCTGCCGCTTGTGGTGCCAATATCCCCCGGTGGTTAATGCTTCTGCATCTTCGCTAACTGCCAACCACACTTGGGTTTCGGCACCTTCGTCGAGGTCATCGGTGGCATTGGGGCCGCCCATTTGAGTCGGAACCCACCCGGGATGAACCGCATTAACCAAGGTATCTGGCCACAATTTAGCTAGAACCCAAACAAATGCTGTTAATAATAATTTGCTGTCGGAATAACTAGCCGACTCTGTTTGCCCAGTCCAATCAAGCCCATCAAGATTGGTAGAACCATCGTGGTGCATATCGCTGGAGAGAAACACTGCCCGTTTGGGCCTTGGCATAAAGCAGCTGAGCAAATAGGGCGCTACTACATTCACTGGTAGCAGCGCTGCCCCTGCATCTATGCCAACCCCAGCATTATGAATAATTGCATCAACCCCGCCAAGTTCGGCAACTTGTTCGGCAATGGCCTTGATTTCCTCAGGATGTGCGAGGTCGCCAACCACGATCTCTACATCTAAGTCCGCCAGCTGTTCACGACGATCATTATTGCGAATATGAGCAACCACCTGATGCCCACCCGCAATAAGCTTTGCTGCCGCTAGTCGGCCAAGTCCCTGATTTGCGCCGGTAATAAGAACTCTTGCCATGATTTACAACTCCTCAGTATGCCATTGACCTGTGTTTTTAGTGGTACTTAGCGAGAAATGGAAAATATCTCGCACTTTCCACGTTACCTACTTCGTGATAGCAGTAACGCAACTAGGGCTGTGACAGTCGAGTATGTAGCGCTCAATCAATAGGATTTGGCAGGTGTTATTACGACACCATCACCAAGGCACCAGCGGTAATCAGCACTGCACCAATAATAGTTTTTACTGTCAACTGCTCATGCAAGAACACTGCTGCCAGCACGATCGTGATAACTACACTCAGCTTGTCAATGGAAACCACCTTGGTGGCATCTCCTAGTTGCAGGGCGCGATAAAAGCACAGCCACGAACCACCGGTAGCCAGCCCCGAGAGGATGAGGAAGATCCAGCTTTTCCGGCTAATCTCGTCGATTCCGCCTTGCACATTTGTCAAAAACACGATGGCCCACGCCATGACTACAACCACGACGGTGCGGATAGCGGTGGCGAGATTAGCATTGACTCCTTCAATACCAACCTTCGCCAGAATTGAAGTCAAGGCTGCAAAAAGCGCCGCAAGCACTGCAAAGACTAACCACATTTCCCCATGTCTCCCACCGTCTCAGTAAGCTTTCTCCCTTTTCACAATACGCTTAAGAGTAAGTTAAGGTAGCCTTACCAATTTGGTTTCTCCGGCGGTGACCTACAAACCAATAGCAGACTTCTCATTATTTACTGCATGGGTGGTAACTACCGGGTCACCTTCGTTGCAAATCCCACCGTTTCCGGGAAAAATGTTTATTGCACAGGATTTATCTAAAGATCGGACCCGTAATACATGAAGAAGCTGCCAAAAATCCTGATTGCTGTCGTTATTGTTCTTGCCTTGGGATTTATCGGATCAATCGTGGTGGTGCAATCGACCGCGAATGACACTATCACCAAGGATGATGGTGTGGCAGCTGGTTACTATGAGAAAATCAACTACTCACTCCCCTTGGAACGCAAATACGCACAACTTGGCCCCTATGATTTCACCGAGCGCATCGTTCCCAGTGGTGACGAGGCAATAGGTGATTATCGGATCTATTTTCCCACTCAACCAGCAGGGGAGCAACAAAAAGAAGCTTTCCCCCTAGTGGTTATGGTCAATGGCACCATGACCCCAGCATCGACCTATGCGCCGATCTTGGAGCACTTAGCCAGCTGGGGCTTTGTGGTAGTTGGCAATGAGGATCCACAAAGCGGCAGTGGTGAAAGCACCTCGAGAACCCTCGAGTTCATACTTGGACAAAATAATGCACCAACAAGCCAGTTGTTTAACACCATCAATACTGGTGCCATTGGAATTGCAGGGCATTCCCAGGGTGGAGCTGGCGCGATTAATGCAGCCACGAAATTTCCCAATAGCCACAACTATGGTTCGTTATACACTGCGAGTGCTATTTCCCACTGGACTGCCAAGCGAAACAACGGTGATTATGACACTGGTTTATTGGAAATTCCGGCATTCCTCATGGCCGGTACCGGCGGACAGGACGCAATTTTCATCAGTTCACACCGGCAATTAACCAAAAACTACCAAGCCATTACCTCCAATCAACCCACTATCAAAGCTCGACGCACTGGGGTCGATCATAAAGATGTACTGGAATACGGCGACCCCTATATGACCGCATGGTTCTTATGGACACTCAAGGCTGACCCAACCGCTGAAGCAGTTTTCGTTGGCACCAATGCAGAACTAATAAACAACCCAAACTGGCAAGATATTGCATGGAAAAACCTGCCTTAACTGGAGCTACCTTGTGAAATCTTCACGGTAATCGCCAAATTGCAGCTATTAAAATACCAGTTCCCCACTCTTGGCATATCTGTTTGATGGCTGCAAATCTAGCAATCTTGCTTGAGGTTGTGCTGGTCGCTGGGCCTCATAATTCCCAAGGTGCCGCTTGCATTATGGATGCTAGGAATGAGCTGATACAACTAGGCATTTTTCTTTTAGGATCGCCCATTACGTTTTAGGGTGTTCCTTTAGCGGGACCGTGAGTTCATTCCATCACCTCAACATAGGTGAGCTATGGTTTCCTCGTTCCCGTTACACAACAGGAACTAGTCGCTGGCCTTGGTATGGTTTATTTTTGCCCTGTCAATCATGATCCGGGGTGTTCTTATGTTGTAAGTCAAGTTGGTGGGGGTAGTCTTTTGGGGGTGGGTTATGCCGGTCCGGGTGGTCTTTTGGTTGGGCATGGGTCGTAGCCGAATGAGCATATTTTCTCATTCGGCTGGTTACCTTGAGGCCTATGCGGCGTCTTTGGTGACGGACATTGGTGGGCCTGCTCGGTTATCGTCGAAGAATTCGTAGTTTCTCATCATCATGAACAAGACGTTGATTCGCCTGCGGGCGAGCGCGGTGACGGCGGCGTTATGCCTTTTGCCTTCGGCGCGTTTGCGGTCGTAGTATTGCCGTGAACGTTCGTGGCTGTTTAGTGATGCGAAAGCTGATATCCATAGGGCGTTTTTGAGTTTTTTGTTTCCCGCCCGGTTGAGCCCTGTGGAGTTGATCGAGGTGCCTGATTGGTTGGTGCATGGCGCGATCCCGGCATAGGCCGCTAGGTGCGCGGCTGTAGAGAAGTCCGAGAATATGCGGCTACTGACGATGGCTTTGGATTCTTAGGTTCTCAGGCCTGCCGCGACTTTCACTATTCGTACGATTGTACATGTTCATAGATTAACCCCAGAAGTTATCCTCAGACTGCCCATCAGAGGAGAACAAGAAGACCTCGACAATCAGGCCGTCAGAAACCCGAAACATATCAACTCCAGGTTGGTCTAGTTGCGCACCATCTCGTGTTCCAGAAAAATGAACAGGAACTGTAGCAAATTCCCCATTTCCCATAATCGCACCTGTCGGAGCAACCTGAAAGGTTCCACCACTCACAGTCATCATTCCACCAATCAAAGCCCCCACGGCATCTGGTCCTGTATGAATACCAGAAAACTGATTTGAACCGGGTTGATGCCATTTCACATTCGGATCTAGCATAGCCATCGCCTCAGGCACACGACCTTCAGCCAAAGCAGTGAAATATTTTTCAACAACAGATACAGCACTCAACATATTTACCTCCTAAAGAGCGCCTAGAAAATGCGTGCAAATATATGTTTTCATGATGTAATCTGTTACTTCAAGGTAACTAAAATGAAAGATTAATGTGATGTCTAACACAGAATGGAATGTATTGCTGGCTTCATGCCCTTCTCGTACCCCACTCGCTCGGATAGCAAATAAATGGACTGCAATGATCGTTAGCGTACTTTCCGAAGACGCACTCCGTTTTGGGGATATAAAAGCCAAAATTGAAGGAATCAGCGGCAAAGTTCTAACAGAAACGCTGCGCGCCTTGGAAAGAGACGGACTTGTATCCCGTGAAGTTTATTCTGAAATCCCTCCAAAAGTTGAATACCAGTTAACCCCACTCGGTAGAACCCTAATAGTGCCACTCACAGCATTAAAGGACTGGGTAGAATCTCACACTGATGAAGTAATTGCAGCGCAACAGCGATACGACGCCCGCGAAGACTCCTGATGCCCCTAAGATGAAAATTGCTTACTAGCGAAATTTTGGAGGTTCCTGCAAATTGTGTACGCAGTGCTTGAATTACACACCTAAATCATCAACACACAAAAGCCTCAAAGCATTTCAACTTTGGAAAACACCCGATAGGATTTTCCGGAGTTGAAGTTGACTAGGGCGTCGGGGGTTCTTGTTGCACCAGCCAAAAACAGTCCGCCACCCACATCTTTTTGATTGTTAGCTGGAAGTTACACAAGAGCTCCTAGGGTTTATGCTCCCACAGCCCGCATCTTTCAGCCAACAAACTCTAAGTCTGCGACTATCTAACGAGGCTGAGATACCAAAGCACACTGGGTCTGAGTCTGACCCCGACGGCAACCAAATCATCAGCAAACGTATCAACCAAAACGAATCAGACATCCGCAAGCTCTACACACGCTTTCACAGCAAAAGCCCACGGATCCTCGTCATCGTTGACCTGCCCAACAACTGGCCGACCGTCTTGCTGCTTGGCTTATTTATCTCGCCTTAGGGAGTGCACTTATCACTTTCATTATTACCCGCGACTGGCCCACCACTATTGCGGTCATTGTTGTTGCGGGTGCCTGTGGCGTTGTAGCAGGAACTCCACTAGCAATATTGGCGGCAATCGCCCGTGCCGCTCGGCATGGTGCTTTCATTAAAGGTGGCGTCGCATTAGAAAAACTATCCACCATCGATACTGTCATATTCGATAAGACTGGCACCCTAACTGTTGGCACTTTTCAAGTCATTGACATCATTACGGCCAATAACGTCGCAGAGCAGCAATTACTCCAACTCGCTGCTTCGGCGGAATCCTATTCTGAGCACCCTTTGGGTCAAGCAATCGTCCGCCATGCTCAGTCTCATACTGTGGACATTGTTGCCCCAGAAAACTTTGACTATCAGCCAGGCTGTGGCATTACCGCAGGTATTAATGGTCAAATCATTAAAGCTGGCAATAGCACTTATATCACCAATACCCCACCAGACTTAGCCATTCCACCACACGCCACTGCGGTTTATGTCAGCATTGATGACACCTACGCGGGCGCCCTTGTGTTAGCCGATGAACCTCGCGCATCCGCGGCTACTACCGTAGACAAGCTTCAGCAACTTGGGATCCGTGTCATGATTCTCAGCGGCGATCAGCCAGCCGTCGTCAAATCCCTTGGCGATCGCCTCGCCATCCGCAACATTCGTGCAGGTTTGCTACCAGCAGAAAAACTCACAGCAATTGAAGCTGAACAACAGCAAGGCCACACCATAGCCATGATTGGTGATGGTATTAACGATGCACCGGCTTTAGCGCATGCTGATGTTGGGATAGCTATGGGCACTGGCACCGAGGTTGCCCGCGAAAGTGCTGACATTGTCCTTATCAGTTCGGATCTGGAGGATCTTGTCCAAACGATTCAAACTGCTAAACGTGCCCGCAGAATCATCATGTTTAACTTTTTGGGAACCATCATTGTCGATGTCGTTGGGATTGTATTAGCAGCTATTGGCCTATTGGCACCAATGCTGGCCGCATTCATACACGTAGGATCTGAGACTGCCTTCATTCTTAATTCAGCACGACTGATTCCATCAACCCGCACAACAAAACCCTAGTCATGCATCGCTTATCTAGTGGTGAATCTACTCTGAAGAAATTTCCAATGCGGCCACCAAATCTCGATAAAGCTCACTGGTGGCCAATAATTCTTCATGGTTCCCATGTGCCACAATGTGGGCATTATCCATGACCACAATGGTGTCAGCATCGACGACCGTCGATAAGCGGTGAGCGATGGTGACTACTGTTCCAGTTTGGGCTTGCTGTCTAATCACCTCATGGATGGCAGCTTCGGAAAGACCATCAACTTGGGCGGTGGCCTCATCGAGTAACAAAACTGCGGGTTCGGCGAGTATAGCCCGAGCAAGTGCAATGCGTTGGCGTTGACCACCAGAAATACTAGAGTCGCGAATCGGAGTGTCTAAGCCATCAGGTAGATTCGCTACCAGTTCATCAAGTTTAATCCGGCTCAAAACCGCCATGATCTGCTCTTCAGTCGCAGTTTGATTGCTAAATATGAGGTTGTCTCGCAGGGTACCTGGCAGGATGGGGGTTTCTTGTTCAACGTAGGCAAAGGATTCCCGCACTTTTGCCACCCCAAGTTCCGAATAAGGTATGCCAGCCAGCCGCAATTGACCGTTTTCTGGTTCAATAAAACCCAACATGAGCGAAAGTATCGTGGTTTTACCAGCTCCCGAGGGGCCAACAATAGCAAGATGACCACTGCGCGGCACCTGCAAACTCACATCAGTGATTGCGGCGGGAGTCGCAGCATCATAACGCGCGGTGACCCGATCAAGTTCAATCATGGGTGCAGTGTCATCTGGTGCCGGATTCGCTGTCGAATGTTGGATAGATTCAAGCTCTAGGTTTTCTAGTTCCTTGATCCGGCCCGCAGCCGCCATACCAGATTGCAGAGTGGAGATATTAGAGCTTAATTCTCCAATGGGTGCCATCAGACCGAAAGTGTACAGCAAGAAAGCCACCAAAGTCGCTACAGTCATCTCCCCCTGGGCAACCTGCCACGCACCAAAGCCTAACACTATGATGGTCACAGCTTGGACTCCGGCCCAGCCAACCGTCCACACGAGGCCTTGGCGACGCACCGCCTTGGTGCTCAACAGCCTTGAAGCCTCAGCAAATTCTATAAGCACTGTCAATTGTCGTTGCTCAGCTGCCGCCACCTTCACCGTTTTAATAGCGTGAAGATTACCTTCAAGCTCAGCACCTAGTTTTCCCAAAGCTTCCTGGGATGCTTCCTCTGCTTGCGCGATCGCAGGAGTGAGCAGGGTAAATATGGCTACGACCAGTGCAACACCAATAATGGTAGTTAGCGTGAGGGTGAGATTGAGCACTCCCATCAATACAATGGTGCCCACCAACATCACCACACCATTAATGATCCCAATCATGCTTGATGATGCTGCTTCCCGTAGCAGTACCGAGTCGCTGGTCACTCGGGTGATGAGTTCTCCCGTAGGTCGCTGAAGTACCGGTAGTACTTTGGAGCGAATAAACCTACGGATCATTGACTTTCTCGCATCAAAAACGATTTGTTCGGCCAGCGTCCCTAATAGCACAAATTGCCACCAACCAATCAGGGTACTCAACACCAACAAGGCAATGAGCGTCCAAACCGGACCTGCCAGCGAACCTCCACTTTCCAACACCTCCAACACCCATCTGGTGGCCATTGGGCTCGCAAGATCCATCCCCGAAGCAACAAAGCCCAACAGTAAAGCGATAATCAGTGTGCCAGTGTGCGGTTTGGCAAAACTCCATAAGATTTCAGCACGTGACTGTGGTTGAAGAGTATCCATTCTGCCTAGGATAGTAACACTATGTCGGTCGTTGATGGCATAGTAGAAATTAATAATCCGAAACTAATGCTAAAAGGAAACTTTCATGGGATACCGCTGCTCTCTTTATTCCATCCAACAACCTCCATCACTGGGTATGCTGCC
>JBHACV010000148.1:0-20358 GCA_041854705.1 Corynebacterium sp. | reverse complement strand
TTAACCATCCCGTCAATATAAGAAAATTCTAAAAGCTACCCCCTTTTAAAATCCCGTACTTTCGCTACTATTTATGTAGCATAAATGCAGTCATAAATTATCCCTTATGCTACCTATCGACACGCAAGGGTAAGGGCCCACGTTTTCCCGCATCTATGAAATGAAAAGTTAAGTCACCCTCTGTGATTAACATCTCTGTTGACCCCTCAACAAAATTACCCCCGTTGCGCTATCTCCAACCCCATCATTGCCGAATTTTAAGGTATCCCCTTTGTCAGGCAACCCAGCCAAGCACTTTCGCTTCTTCTGTAATCAACTCTGGCCGAAAACTTGCGTTATAACCACATAGCAAGAACGCTGATTTTTATACTTTGGATTATTTAAAATACCAGCACAGACTAGGTATAGTGCTAATTATTAGAGAGCCTAGTCTAGAAAAAAATTACAGTTAAACTACTTCCAGTTTTATAGATCCCTAGCACTCCCCCTATGTGGTGGTGATTAACTCACTACCATCGGTTAACGCCCAGCCCCCAAAGGCCGTTCCCCGCTCCCCCAATATCAAAACTTCCTTATCCATTAGTCCTTTTTCTAACGGATAAGGAAGCACACTACCGCAACCAAAATGCCCCTGACCTGCCAAATTTGCAGCACACTACAACTTGTGCACTGCTAATGCGCTAACTAGTGTAGTCGACGCTGCCGCGCAAATTCGCCCAGCACCACCCCCGCAGCCACCGAGGCATTCAATGACTCCACCTTACCTGCCATGGGGATAGATATAAGCGAATCACAGGTTTCTCGAACTAGCCGAGAAATACCCTTGCCCTCAGAACCAACCACAATCGCAACCGGGCCGGTTCCGTCGTAAGTATCAAGGGTTTGATCGCCTTGAGCGTCTAATCCTACGACTTGGTACCCATTTTGCTGAAACTCCTTGAGGACACGGCTGATATTGGTGGCCTTGGCCACTGGTAATCTTGCAGCAGTACCAGCCGAGGTGCGCCATGCCACCGCAGTAACCGATGCAGAGCGACGTTCAGGGATCACCACACCATGTCCACCGAAAGCAGCAACTGAGCGAATAATCGCCCCCAGATTGCGCGGGTCAGTGATATTATCCAGCACAACAATCATGCCCGGCAGGCCAGAATCGTTAACCCGAGTAATCAAATCAAAGACCGTGGCATACTGATACGGCGGAATCTGTAACCCAATTCCTTGATGCATGCCATTACCAGTCATACGATCCATTTCATGTCGTGGCACCTCAATCAATGGAATCGAGCGGGTACGTGCCATCTGAACCGCCTCAGACAGCCGGTCGTCGTTACGCGTTCCCTCAACGATATACAATGCGCTTGCTGGAACCCGCGAACGCAGACATTCAATGACCGGGTTGCGGCCAACAACTAGCTCCTCAGTTTCTTTTTCATGCTTTCCCTGATTACGACGTTGACGTTCTAATTTACGCTTGTGCGCAGCGTGATAGACCCGATCTTCAGCTTTCGGAGTTGGGCCTTTCCCTTTCAGACCACGCCGACGAACTCCACCAGATCCCTTCGTAGCGCCCTTCTTGTCAGACTTGCGCAGACCTGGACGGTTTTTATTGTTTCCTGCCATGATGCTTCCTTTAATTCAATGACCACTCAGGGCCAGATGGAGTGTCGGTGACACTGATGCCAGCAGCTTTAAGCCGGTCCCGCACTTCGTCAGCCACCGTCCAATTCTTTGCCGCGCGAGCGTCAGCACGCCGCTGTAATTCTGCTTTGACCAAAACATCCAGTGCTGTCCATGCTGCATTCGAGTCCGAGTCATGCGCTTCTTGCCACTGCTTCGCCTGAGGATCAACCCCCAACACCGCCGTCATAGCTCGCACCGCCCCAGCAAGTTCACGTGCGGATTGCTCTTCTCCTTGGTCGAGTGCTGCATTTCCGGCTCGTACCGTGTTATGAATTTCGGCAAGTGCCCGCGGGACCGCAATGTCATCATCCATCGCTTCTTCGAAAGCAGAAGTCCACTGCCCAATCTCCACCGATCCCACCCGATCTAAAAATGCCTCAATACGGCGATAGCCTTGAGCGGCTTCCTGCAACGCCTGCTCAGAGTACTCCAACATGCTGCGGTAATGTGCAGAACCAAGATAATAACGAAGCTCCACTGGACGTACCTGCGTCAGAATATTAGGAACCGAGAGCACATTCCCCAAGGACTTGCTCATTTTTTCCCCAGACATGGTTACCCAGTGATTATGCATCCAATAACGCGCAAAATTATCTCCAGCAGCATGCGATTGTGCAATCTCATTCTCATGATGCGGGAACTGTAAATCCAACCCACCACCATGAATATCGAACTCCCCGCCGAGATACCAGGTCGCCATCGCCGAGCATTCTAAATGCCAACCAGGTCGCCCCTCGCCCCATGGCGTCGGCCAACTGGGTTCACCAGGTTTCGCGGCCTTCCATAAAGCAAAATCCAATGCATTCCGCTTGCCGACGTTCTCCGTCTCCCCCTGCTCCATGTCCTCGATCCGGTTACCAGAGAGCTGCCCATAATCTGAACCATCAGCCGCCGCCCACGCGGCGACGTCGAAATACACAGAACCATCAGCAGCGTAGGCAAAACCAGCGTCGATAAGTCGCTGCATATAGTCAACCATTTGGGTCACATGCCCAGTTGCCCGCGGCTCAACTGAGGGCGGCAAAACCCCCAATTGGTCGTAGGCACGGGTAAACTCCCGCTCGTAGGTAGAAACCCACTCCCACCAGGGACGACCATGCTCAGCAGCCTTGGTAAGAATTTTGTCATCAATATCAGTCACATTACGCACAAATGCCACATCTAGGCCTTTGGCAATGAGCCAGCGACGGAGAATATCAAAAGCGACACCAGAACGAACGTGTCCAATATGGGGCTCCGTTTGCGGTGTGGCACCACACAAGTAAATCGAAGCGTGTCCAGGTTTAACCGGAACGAAGTCTCGAAGCGTGCGGGTAGCGGTGTCGAAAATGCGTAAAGTCACGCGCTCTAGTCTATCTGACCAGCTATGAAAGCTGAACTTTCCAGCCGACAAAACTGCACCAAGCTGTGAGATCTGCGGCTCATTCTCCCGAATAACCTTCCGCCTCCCAACGACTCAATAATGCTGACGCCGAGTTGAGAATCCGCGCATGTTCAAGGTCCGACACATCTGGTGGAAGAGTGAGCAACAACACCAACACATTCTCTCGTTCCTCCCCCTCTCCGAAAATGCCCGCAGCATCCGCCTGTTTCAAGGCTGTGAGCATTGATCCCATGCGAATGGCATGCTCTTGCTCACCTAGAGGACCGTATGTCGATGGACGTATAGTGAAAAGCTTCTCTAAGGGAGCGAAAAACTCATCAGCATAGATACAGAAAGACCCCTCAATGTAGTCCCACCACTTTTCATCATGAACCGTGATGCTCAAATACGGCCGCAGCGCCTCCCCGGTTGTGCACAAGCAGAATAGGCAGGGCTGCACACTTTCCTCTGCGCGGAACTTCGCTACTGCCTTAATGAGCGCTTCCTCAATCGCACCAGCTAGCGCCTGATCCACCCGATCCATTTATCTCCGCCCCTTCCAACTTGGCTTTCACCCCTCACAGCTTCAAGACCGCGATCCAAAACAAGTTGAGTATATACAGCTTGCTACTAACAGTAGCTGGCTTTAGCTTTTCTATGCTGCCCACCCTAAACGGCGCCTGCACACACATTTTTTACTACTACCCAAATACCAGCATAGATAACGTGCAGTACGGTTGTGGCGTCGATAAGCAGGTCGCAATTTTTCTATGCTGCCCACCCCAAACGGCACCTGCACACACATTTCTTACTACCACCCAAATACCAGCATAGATAACGTGCAGCATGGTTGTGGCGTCGATAAGCAGGTCGCAACTTTTCTATGCTGCCCACCCCAAACGGCGCCTGCACACATATTTTTTACTACTACCCAAATACCGGCATAGATAACGTGCAGTACGGTTGTGGTGCCAACAAGCAGGTCGCAATTTTTCTATGCTGCCCGCCCCAAACGGCACCTGCACACACATTTCTTACTACCACCCAAATACCAGCATAGATAACGTGCAGTACGCTTAAGGATTTCACCCTGCATATTCGATGAACACTGGAGGCAATACCGGAATCCCTCACCCCAGTCACGCGATCATCTGCAATACCGATACCCACTGGGCTCACTTTGCTCAGTAAGCTGGTTGGCGTCCTGTGAGTGGAGTATTCGGAACATCGAGCATTTTCAGGCCAGTTGGCAATCATCTGGAAGCTCCATTGCAGTGGTCAGCCCAAATACAGCCCCATAATTCAGAAAACTAAACCCGCATGACCCCAAACCCTCATCTTGCCCAAGCTGTAGACATTTTTAGGAAGCTTGGTTGGGATCAAGCAACCATCGACCAAGCAACTTCCTTACCGCTGGGAACGAGGAAGCAACAGCAAGCAGCACTGAAGGGCCTTGTAGACGGGCCGCTTACCTCGTGGAAATTAATTGTAAATGCCGAAACCCACCAGATTCAGCAAACTTCCTATACTCATGTTGCGGAACAAATGCTCATACTTTTCGCGATTCGTTTGGGAATCACTGCAGATCGAAGTGTCCAACTACTGCATTTAGGCCCAAAGGCCACCCTCGATTACACCACAGCTTTTGTGTCAGTTGCCCAACAACGAGGTGCAACTTTTCAGCGACAGTTCTTCAATGCCGCAAATAACCGGCGGCTTCGCTTTCGGGAGCATAGTCCAAGTGCAGTGGCAGAATTCAAAGTTGCGCTTGGTTTGAGTCACAGTAACAGATATTCCACTGAGATAGATCACCTTAATCAAGTGGAATATCTCAAAGATTGGGCCGCCCTTGCCAAACGCCACATGATAGATGACAGTGGCTGCGCACAGCTGAACTACGAATTATTTCTATCTAGCCTAAAACCCCACATTGAGGCCTGTTTCGACCATTCAGTGCCAGCAACTGGCCCATTTAGCGACGTCGTTGCTT
This sequence comes from Corynebacterium sp., assembly GCA_041854705.1. Lineage (GTDB taxonomy): Bacteria > Actinomycetota > Actinomycetes > Mycobacteriales > Mycobacteriaceae > Corynebacterium. Next base: position 15,322 of record JBHACV010000148.1, on the reverse strand, counting down.
TATGCGTGAACCAAGGTTATTACCCCAAAGAAACAGCTATTGAGCAGATTTTCTCAAGCTTGGAATCAGCACTGAGGCCAGGAGAGAGGAAACGATGGGCGCAGGTACTCACCACAGAGTTTTCTATCACAACCCAAGAAATGCGTAAGCATTTAGCAACAATCACGGCGGTGACTTCACTGGCGGAACCTGCCCTAATTGATGCTTTTGCTCTTCCACTCATTCCCACCATCGATCCCGATCACATCATTGAACTTGTATTGCCTGCGCTCTACACAAAATCAGCTAGGGTACTCAAAGATGTTCTTAGGGCTTTGTCTGAGCGTAAACTCCCTGCAAAGGTCCGTACACAATTACAACCAAGACTTGCTGAACTCATGGCTCACAAAGACCCCAAGGTCAGCTCACTTGCCACCCAAATTGTTGGCAAACGTAGCATCCAGAAACCTACGCAAGAACTCTATCCTTGGCATGAACCGCCGCAGTTTCAACCAACCCCACGATTCACTTTTGCAGACCCAAGCCTAGAAAACCTCACCAATCTTATTGGGGAGGCAATGGCGAATCAGCATATCAAATTGCGCTCAATCATCGCCGATGAGATTCTTTCTGTCATCGTCACCCTAGCACACACAGATCTTGATGGGGTTAAGCGAGCAGTACAGGGAGCATCAACAAACGAATGGCTTGGAACTATTAAACAGTGGGGACGACGCAAACGCCCAACCCAAGGTAGTCGTGACAACGTTTTTGACCCTTTTATTTCGATACTAGATCACGCACATGAACTGCCATGTGTACTCTCGAAGCCAAGCTTTTTTGACTACCGTATTGCCCCTGCGGACCTCATCACACGACTTGAACACTACGCGGAAGCTGGTGTACCAGCACGAGTTGCTGATTTTGTACAAGCGTTGCTGCGCCTTGACCTTAGTCTCAATGTTGAGTCAACAAAATCCCAGGCCAACACAATCGTTGTCCCCCTGCTTTTCGACGACAACTCCCCTGCTCCAATAACCGCCGGTGAGCTGTATTTAAATTACATAGTGGATCCGCTCACGGCAGCACACGGTAAAGATGCTTACTCGCGAACAAGCTTCCTGCCAAATTCACTGCGAGACGTAATCGGCGAGCAAGTCCTCTATCTAAGCTGTGCTACTGCCCCAATTATTGAGCGCAATCACAAACTACCAACACCTTACGAGTCTTCTGCTTGGGAACGACAACGCCAAGCAGAAGGCCTGTTATGGGCAAAGGAATCACCCGAACCACTAAACGCACTACAGACCACTCAGTTCCTAGCGTCCGCCGAAACCAAGCACCCTGTTCTTGGCGAAATCGCCGCCCAATGTATAGAACACGCTTGGAAACGTGGGATACTCAGCTGCAACTTCACGGAGCTCCCAAAGCAAGCGGTGAATGTACCTATATCGGTAATTTCCCTCATTGCTGAGAATGGCAAACTCGCCCTCGCTTGGCCCCTGATTGATGCGATCCTTAAGAAAAACTACAGTCCAGATGACACCCTCGACTCTTATGCCGCGGCAATTGCCGCCACCGCAGCCGATCTCGCCCCAAGTGTGATTGCAGCCATCCAATCAGGCATCGCCCCAAATGCTGCAGCCAAGGTACCAGGCCTTCGATTACTAGCTCAGCGGAAATCCACTGCTAAAGCCGTGCGCAGCGCCCGCACTGTTGTTGCAGCCTTTGATAAAGCGGGACTTCACCCTGAATCACCCCTATAAACTAGCTGACGCTTAGCATATGCCAGTCAGCCCTGTGTGGTCTACCTACCGCGTAGTTGACCTCAATACAGACACCTAAACCATATGTCTAGTACCATATTCGATAGTAATAATTGGTCGCAGCTTTTCTATGCTGCCCACCCCAAACGGCGCCTGCACACATATTTTTTACTACTACCCAAATACCAGCATAGATAACGTGCAGTACAGCCATCTCCCTGCCTTGCAGCAGCCTTGACCAGCCAGTTTTCACGCATTAGCCACCCTCAATTTGAGGGTTTTCGCCCAGAGAAACACTAACTTCATCTATTCTTTCCTTATCGATAAAAGCTGATAAAAACCCTTCCATTACCCTAGGAATAGATAAGGATTCCTTCAATGGGCTACTTACCACCAACCGGACCGCGTTATAAAACGCCTCTTTGGAAAGCCATCCTTCCCACTCTCTCCATTGCCTTTGGCATTCTCGGATTGCTAGCCACTACCAGGTCAACAAGCTTTCGTGAAGTCATTGGATCAGTATTAATTTACCTAGCATTCATCATCCCTGGCGCTTGGTTTTTCCTTCACGAGCGCAGAGCAAAACTGGGTTCCCCAATGCCACGTCATTGGGGCAAACTCTCAGGTGCTGTCGCTGCGATCGCACTGACTGGTATTTTCATTTCACCAGAGCCAACACCAGAAGCTGCCTCACAATTTTCCACCCCGCTGACTTCTACATCAGTCACAACCACCAAGGCCGCGCCAACCACAAAAGCGACCTCGACTTCACCTGCGCCAACAACCAGAATAACTACGACCACGACAACCACAACTACAACCACAGTTGTGAATGAAGAGTTTGATGAGGACAGGAACAATTACATCGATGCCCCAGATCCATATTTGCACCAAACCCCAATCCCAGAACCCACACCAATAGCTGAACCAGAACCAGCGCCCGCCCCAGTTCAGTCAACCTATTACGCCAACTGCGCACAAGCAAAGGCCGCTGGTGCGGCCCCACTATATGCCGGTTCACCGGGTTATAGCACAGATTTGGACCGAGATGGCGACGGGGTGGCCTGCGAAAACTAACCCTGCTTGCTTTTCTCCCCGGCTATGGCTGCTGCCACACCACTGCGGTAGCCACAGCTGCACGTCCTTCACCACGACCAGTAAAGCCTAGATGATCGGTGGTAGTCGCCGATACTGATACCGGCGCCCCGAGAATATCACTCATCACTTTTTCCGCCTCCAGTCGCCTAGGCCCCATCTTCGGAGTTTGGCCAACGAGCTGAACTGCACCATTGCCGATCACAAAGCCGTGGGATTCCAGTAGCTCTCGGCATTCGGCGAGCAGTCTTGCGCCAGACACATTGTCATATTCTTTGCGCCCCACCCCCACAAAGCTGCCAAGGTCGCCGAGGTTGGCTGCGGACAGGAGGGCGTCGACAAGTGCATGGGCGACGACATCGCCATCACTGTGTCCTTCGCAGCCATCGGCGTCGTCAAACAGCAGGCAAGCGATCCAACAGTCTTTACCTGCTTCAATCTGGTGGGCATCAGTAGCAATACCAACACGAGGAATGATGGGGTTCATGTCACGCCTTAAAATTCGGATCATTGACTAATGCTTTTGCTAGCGCATAGTCAAGCGGTGTGGTCACTTTAAACGCCATTGGGTCACCAGAAACACAGGTCACGGGTACATTGTGCCATTCCATTAAGCTGGCATCATCGGTGGCAACAAAGCTAGGATTCTGGTGGCCAAAGTAGGCTTCATTAGCAGCTTTGAGTTGTACTAGATCGAAGCCTTGGGGGGTCTGTACAGCACGCAAGCTAGCACGATCTAGGGTGGTTTCCACCAGTTCATCTGTGACTACCTTAATGGTGTCCGCGACTGGAAGCACTGGAATCACCGCAGGCGCTCCTGCCAAAACGGCGCGAACCACACGGGCGATCATACTTGGTGGGGTTAGCGCGCGAGCGGCATCATGGACCAGCACCACTGCTTGATGATCTGTGATGGCTTGTACACCACACCACACCGAATCTGCCCGCTCAATCGATCCATGTACCAATCGGATGGGCACCTCAGCTTGTTCAGAGATGTTTTTTAGTATTTGGCGCGCGTAATCTTCCATAGCGTGGTCGATCACGACCACAATCTCATCAATCACCCCAGCATTTTGCATTGCTTGAATAGATCGCTCCAAGAGCGACTTTCCACCCAACTCAACATAAGCCTTGGGTAAATCCGCGCCCAGGCGAGTTCCTTTTCCGGCCGCGGCAATAATCGCTATGACTCTACGCTGCGAATTGTCCATGCAACAGTTGAGCTAGTCTTCATCATCGAAATTGAGGTCATCCAAATCGATGTCATCATCAATGATGGTGGCCTTTTCTTCGAGATCAACCCCGCCTTCAGCGCGATGCCGTTCAATGGTTGCTTCAATCTGCTTAAGCAAGTCATCAGCCTTGGCTTCATCCTTGACCTCGGCAAGCGCCAGCTCTCCAACCAGAACTTGCCGCGCCTTAGCAAGCATGCTCTTTTCCCCGGGGGACAAGCCTTTTCCTTGGTCCCTACGCCACAGGTCACGCACCAGTTCAGCAACTTTATTCACATCACCAGAGGCCAGCCGTTCCTGATTAGCCTTATAGCGACGAGACCAGTTGCCTGCTTCTTCCACGTCTGTTTCTCGGAGGTAGCCAAAAACCATTTTCAGCCCTGCCTCATCAACAACATCGCGCACGCCCACCAGCTCAGCGTTTTTGGCTGGTACCCGAACTACGAGGTCGGACTGGTGGAATTGCAGTACTAGGTACTCCAAGGTCTCGCCGCCGATTTCGCGTTCTTCGATAGCTTCAATGACGGCCGCGCCGTGGTGTGGGTAAACGACGGTGTCACCGACCTTGAATTCCATATAAAATTCCTCCACAAATGCATTTGGAAAGTCAACGAGTGATTTTAGCACGGCCCGTCAAGACTGGTTTTAAACGCTTCTCGACGACTACCCACCGTCCGCCGACAGCACCAGTCACAATTCTCCGCGCCGGTGCTGTGCCAATGGCAACACGAGTTCCGAAAAAAGAACAAACCAGTTCCATTTTCCCCTGTTAGCGTTTCGAACCAACCTAATCGACGAAGCTGCGAATCCTGCTCAAACAATAGTTCTCCTTGTTTTTGCACCGAACTTCCTGCGTATCGACGATTAAGGTTGCGCACTGCTCCACCAATGCTAGCTGCCACATTGCCACGCAAATTAGCAACCCCCACCCCCGTAGCTTGGTGAAAACTGACCATGATGGGATCAATCAATTCCCAAGTTGCAGCCATGACTTCCTCAGCAGTGGCAATGAAAAGGCGCGGTGGCCTAGGCGTGCATAGCGCACTGACCGCGCCATTGGTAACTTCTACAAAAGTGTTTGTTGGATCGAAACTAAGGTAATGCCCGCTCAATAACCAAGCACCAACGCTAATTCCAACCAACCGGTGGCTTAGCCGCTGAAACGCTAAAGAGCCAGCCTGATACAACTGATGCGGCTGATAGATGGCGGCATAACGTTCGGCAAGTTCCGTTGCCGCTTGTACGGTCTGTAGGTCGTTCAACTGCACCGGCGTTGGTTCTTGTGCAAGGCGTAATTGGTATTGGAATGAAGCAGACCGCAGGTCAGCAGCGAGGTTTATCACGTTCGGTGTGTTAGTCATCGTGAGCTCAATCTATTGGTTCGTCAGCCGCAGAATGTGAGTATCCCCCTTTAGTTTCCCCCCATTTGGCAAAGAGTGTCGGCAGTTGGTGTGTACAGTCACAGCAAAAGGACTAGAGTGATAAAGGATAAAATGCCCCCATAATTGGTGCATAAAGTGCTGCCATAGCTGGGGACAAAGACTTGACTCACCCGATGGAGGACGAACACGTGAAGCCCCTGAAGACCGTCGCCCGCCGCGGCGCCTTGATCTCTGTTGCTATTGCTTCTGCGTTGGCGCTGGCTTCTTGCTCCGCTGGCCAAATCACTCAGACCTCGGATCAAGTTGCGGCAGTAGATGGTGCTTCCGCAGATTCCGAAGACGGCACCATTGTGGTCCGTGATGTCACGGTCCAAGTTGCTGACAATGGTGAATCTGGGTTGAAGTTCACAGCCATCAACCAAGACCTTAGCGACGCCACCCATACCTTGGAATCGGTAACCATCGGCGATGAGGAAGTTTCCCTCTCGGGCGAAACCAGCATGAAATCAAATTGCAATATCGTGGCTGACATCGCTTCTGAGATCAAGAAAATCCCACAGGCAGAAAGCGACTGCATCAGCCAAGTCACCACCTCAGTAGATAACCCAGGTTTCGCAGTGGGTGGTAATCAAGAGGTGGTTTTCACCTTCGATAATGCCTCTATCACCGTACTTGCCACAGTTTCCGCCCCAGTTGTGAACTCTGGTGAGCATGATCGTGACACTGGTGCTGGCGAAAGCGCCCACTAAGACCACTTCCAATTAATGGAAAAAGACCACTAGTTTAGTGGTCTTTTTTTGGTTTGCTAGTCCCGCCGCCTAGTTTCTTCAGTCAGAATTTGAATAATCCATCCCAAACCTGCGAGGGCGATCAAGATAGCAACCGCATTGATGCCAATCCCAATGCCGCCTAAGGCCCGCAAAGAGCTATACCGAGTGACTTCACATTCAGCCAGTTCTTCTGCCTGGGGTATCGGTGGGAGCTCCTCAGCGCTTGCCAAGTTCTCTTCAGTAGCTGTCAGCTCCCAACCGACTTGTGCTGGCTCCTCAACAACGACGCAATTCTGCGCCTCCGAGAACAGTGCTATTTCTTGCGGCACCTGGAAGGCAATGACGCTGGCACAGACACCGCCAAGCAGTAGTCCAGAAATCAAACGCCGACGCATCATTCCTCCTTTCACCGACTGGGTTATCTTCTGAGGACCTCCTCAGAAAATCCCACAGAATTTAACTAAGTAAACTTAATAGTAATCTAAGAATTTTAAGGCGACAAACTTTGCTGTACACAACTATTAAATTCATCTTCACTCGGCGTGACCTGGAGATATTAGCATTCTAGATACATTAATGTCGTTGATATGACAACGGCATATAGCTAAGAGGATATTAAGTTTTGATCGGCGGGGTGGCGTCGAAAAGCGGTGAACGTTAAGGTGCGTGCCGCACATGTCGGCCGCATCCATTACGCTTTTCCCATGGCGAAGAAACAGCGAAGCATCCACAAATGCAATGAATGCGGCTACTCCTCCCCCAAATGGCTTGGCCGCTGCCCAGAATGCGGCAGCTGGGGAACTATGGAAGAGCATCGCCAAGCGGCAGCTGGTTCTGCCACCCAAGCGGCAACCACCGGCACCTTAGTCAGTGGATTAACCCCCACCACCCCAGCGATAGCAATCACCAGCATTAAAGCAAGCGATTCCACCACCATCACCACCGGAATCAGCGAACTAGACCGTGTTTTAGGTTCGGGAGTTGTACCCGGTTCAGTGGTGCTTCTAGCAGGCGAACCAGGAGTAGGTAAATCCACCTTATTACTCGAAGTAGCCAGCCGCTGGGCAGAGCAGAAAAACGCTGACGGATCCAACCGGATCGCCCTATACGTTACCGCCGAGGAATCTGCCGGACAGGTACGCATGCGTGCGGAACGCACCGGTGGATTGAAGCCAAGCCTCTACCTTGCTGCCGAATCGAACCTTGATGTGGTGTTTGGACACGTTGATCAATTAAAACCCAGCTTGTTAATCGTTGACTCAGTGCAAACCATGAATGCTGCTGGGGTGGAAGGAGTCGCAGGTGGGGTGGCACAATCGCGGGCTGTCACTGCGGCACTCACCACCCTAGCCAAAACCACTGGTATTCCAGTTTTATTGGTAGGCCATGTGACTAAAGATGGCAATGTTGCTGGACCACGAGTGTTAGAGCATCTCGTGGATGTGGTATTGAATTTCGAAGGTGACCGGCACTCCAACCTGCGTATGCTCCGCGGAATTAAAAACCGATTCGGCGCCACAGATGAAGTCGGCTGCTTCGAACAACAATCCGATGGCATTAAGGAAGTCGCAGACCCGTCAGGGCTTTTCCTTTCCCATCGAGAAGAAACACCTGACGGCACCGCCGTTACCGTAGCAATGGATGGGGTGCGACCGATTGTCGCCGAAGTCCAGTCATTAGTGGTCCCAACCGAAGCTAAGAATCCACGACGCGCCGTCACTGGGCTGGATGCCACTCGGGTGCCCATGGTGTTAGCGGTATTATCTGCCCGCGCTGGCCGGAAAACTCATACTAGCGAGGTTTATGTCGCCACCGTTGGTGGTATGAAAGTTGGTGAACCGGCTGCTGACCTTGCCATCGCGCTTGCCACCGCCAGTGCCTTGATGCGAAAAGCACTGCCGCCCAAGACTGTGGTCATTGGCGAGGTGGGACTAGCTGGCGAGATTCGAGCTGTGCCCAATGTAGAACGCCGATTGCAAGAAGCTAAACGACTGGGCTATACCAAAGCCATTATCCCACCCGTTACTGTTAAGGTGCCGGGGATGACAATCATTCCAGTTGGAACAATTACCGAAGCAATTGGAAGCATTCGGTAACTAGCGCGAATCCCGCCAGCTGAGGTGATGTTGAGCTTGACCATCACAGATGGCACTAGCACGATCTATAGCTAACATTGCACGCAACTAGTCGGTGATCACCCGAGGTTAAATGCAAATGGTGCCGAGGCATTATCACCAATGACCGCGTGCAAATAGTAGCCCCCCGGCGCGACTTCTGCGCGTCCGCTACAGGTCTGCGGGTCGGAGTACAACCGCGACCACTCAGCTTTGAAGTAGGTTTCTTCGCCAGCTTTAAAAACCTTTTCACCTTTGCCGATTGGGTCATTGCAATCCACATCGGCCCAAACCCGCTGGTTGGTGTCCAAGGTATACACCTCGAACCGCAGCACTGACTCGCTGAGGTCAATTTCACAATCGGTGTCGGTGGGGTTGCGCACAGTCATGAAGAAACTTGGTAGATCCCCTGCATTGTAATTGGGGTGATCTGCGGATGCCTCGATCTCTAGGTCGGCGAGTTCACAGCTGCCTTTGGCGGTAACGCTATCTCTAGGCTCAGCGCTTTTAGATGCACCTTCTGAAACCTCTTCTGCTTTGGAATCAGAGACGGGTCCCGAGGTTTCACTGCTGGCTGAGCTGCTGTTACTTTCGGTTTCCGAGGTGGTTGCTTTGGTCTCGGTAGGTTTTTCGCTGCTGGTAGCGGCGATCTCGGTGGTGGTTGCTACTGGGGTGGTAATGGAATTGCGACCCATGCGTGCTAAAACCGCTATTACTATGATGACCAGTAATAAGATGGCCACCGCAGCAGCTACTCGGCGGCGTCGATAATAAACTTCCGGCAGCCTAGTTGGTGTTTGGGATTCTTCTCGATCGGCGGAGCGGTAGTCACGACGCGGCGGACGTCGGTACCCTCCGGAAGAGCTTCTGGGGTCATAGTCTCGGCGATCCACAGTTAAAGACTAAAACGTTTCCCCAAGCAACCGCCGGAGGTGGTTCGGTGTGTTGTTCTGGGAACTAGAGCCCTTCGGAAGAAACCAACTCCACCCGACCATCAGCGAGGCGATACCGGGCAGAGATCACCGCAGTGGTTCCTGCTGCCACAGCCCCAGCGATGACTGGAGAGATCTGCATGATTTTGGTCAAGGTCGCCTGTGCATGGGCTCGTTCGAAATCCGCGGCGGTGTGCCCACCTTTGGTTTTAGATTCCAAGATCGATGGGGCGATCTGTTCGACAATGGCTCGTTGATGTCCTACCGGAACGTCTGCGCCGTTGAGCACCACTTCAGCGGTAGCTCGAACTGCGCCGCAGGATTCGTGGCCAAGTACCACCATTACTTCTATCCCTAATTCTGCTACCGCAAATTCTAGTGAGGCTAAAACTGCGGAATCGACCACCTCGCCAGCGGTGCGGACGGTGAAGATATCGCCTAAGCCGACGTCGAAAAGTAGTTCCACTGGTACCCGAGAGTCGCCGCAGGTGAGCACCGCCGCTCGTGGGGATTGCCCCATTTTCAGTTCTTCCCGGCGGCTGACGGTTTGGTTGGGATGAAGTGGCATGCCATCAGCAAACCGGCGATTGCCTTCAAGCAGGCCTTCCCACACAAGTTTGGGATCTCGGGGTAAGTTTCTCATAGTTGTATTCTCCCACTGCCGTTGGGTTTTCGAAGCCCAAACCGGCTAGATTATTTCTCCTGATGCAAAAAACTTTCGATGTCACTTTACGCCATTGGTATCAAATGAACGCCCGCGAGATCAGCTGGCGTGCACCTTCCACCTCTGCTTGGGGAATTTTGCTTTCAGAAGTCATGAGTCAGCAAACTCCAGTCGCTCGGGTCGAGCCCAAATGGCAGGACTGGATTACGCGCTGGCCTACCCCAGCTGACCTTGCCGAAGCCGCCACTGACGAGGTGTTGCGGGAGTGGGGCAACCTTGGGTATCCTCGGCGCGCATTGCGTCTGAAAGAGTGCGCTAAGGAAATCTGTTCACGCTTCGATGGCGTAGTTCCGGCTGAGGTTAATCAACTGTTGAGCTTACCGGGAATTGGTGAGTACACCGCGCGGGCGGTGGCAGCATTCGCCTTTGGCACACGAGTCCCGGTGGTAGATACCAATGTGCGGCGGGTGTACTACCGAGCAATTGTTGGGCGGTACTTGCCAGCAGGTCAAGCTACCACGAAAAAAGAGTTAGCTGCCGTTTTAGAACTTTTACCGGAAGAGAATGCCCCAGAGGTATCGGTTGCGCTTATGGAGTTAGGTGCTACTGTCTGCCTGAGCACGCCACAGTGTTCGATATGTCCGCTGCGGCAAAAATTGTGCGCATGGCAGCAAGCTGGTTGCCCACAACCAAGTGCAGCAGAGTTAGAGCGTAAAAAGAAAAATGTGCAGAAGTTTACTGGCACCGACCGGCAAGTTCGAGGCATTATTATGGCCGCCCTACGCCAGGCCAATCTCCCCTTGGCCCGCGCCGATATTGATCTATTGTGGCCGGATGCCGCACAGCGCAATCGTGCATTGTTCTCGCTACTAGATGATGGTCTTGCTGTTTGCGACAATGACCACTACCAGCTTCCAGTTGATTAAGGTCACATTTTCAAAATGCTGCAAGTTATCTATGCTTGCCACACTGTTGGCATCTCGGCAGTAGCGACGTCGATAAGCGAGAATGTCGGCATAGATAACTAACTACCGGCTTGGTAGTACGGGAAGCTGGGTTAATATCACAATCGCAGCCATAAAGTAGCATCAAAACTACCTTATTTCCAATTCCGGATGCACAGCACGTTTTCTATGCTGGTAATCGTCCCCACCTCCAACAAAGTTGCACTTTCGCTACCTATAAATGTCAGCATAGATAACTAGCTACCGGCCCCATACTGCCCCGATTTAACCCAAGAGGTCTTGCTACTTGCTAATATGTATCTATGTATGCAGGCAGCTTGCGGATTCCTCCCCTAGCAGTCACCGTGATCGGAATACTATTGTGTACAGCTGGCCTCACGGTGACTTCTCATGCTGCAGAGTCTATGCCACTAAATGGTGACGCCATTAATTTCAGCACTGATGATGCTTTTTATCTGCCGCCACCACAATTACCAGAGGAGCCAGGCACACTGCTTCGGACTAAACCTGCACCTCATATTGCAAATCTCTTGGGCCCAGATTTTCCCGGCCACGCACAAGTAATGCTCTACAGTTCTACAGATGAATTTGGCTCTCCGGTGGCAGTTTCGGGTTATGTCATTGAACCGACCAACCAGTGGCATGGACTCGGCCCTACCCCCACTGTTGTGTTCGGCCCAGGTACACGCGGGCAGGGCGATATTTGTGCTCCATCCCGCTCACCATTATTGCTTGGTGCGAGCTCTCCTACCACGCCGGGGGTGTCGATCAATTACGAACTCTTGGTGCAATACGCCGCTGCCAGCTTGGGCATGCGAGTAGTGGTCACTGACTATATAGGTCTCGGTACACCAGGTATCCACACTTATATCAATGCCACCGAAGAGGCGCATGCGGTGCTTGACGCTGCACGAGCAGGATTGCATGCTGTTGGTGCGCCTGCCGATTCCCCCCTTGGTTTTCATGGCTATTCACAAGGCGGCGGCGCCGTAGCATCAGCCGTGGAGCACGCACGTGCCTACGCCCCAGATTTGAATATCAAAGGCACTTACTCGGGTGCGCCACCTGCAGATCTTCTGGAAGTTTTCAACTCAATTGATGGCTCCGGTATTTCGCCGGTACTAGCCATGGCAATCAATGGTTTCTCAGAGCGCAATCCAAAGTTCAAAGCTGCGGTTGATCGCCATATCTCAGCAGAAGGACGGGAGTACCTTGGCATTATGTCCCATCGGTGCATCGCAGACGCCTCTCTCACCGCTGCATTTAGCTCGTCAGAGAAATTGCTTGTCGACGGCGCTACCTTCGATGGGGTCCTCGCCCAAGAGCCCGACATCGTTGCTACGCTAGAACGCCAACGGCTTGGACAACAAGCCCCCACCAGCCCAATTCTCATCTCCAGCGCGCTTTTTGATGATCTTATCCCCTTCGACCAAGCAAAGCAGTTGGCCAAAGATTACTGCCAGCTTGGTGCTAACGTTACTTTTTCTGAAGAGCTCACCCCACCTATGACCCCCGACTTAAAAACTGGAGTCAACCACGGCATTCAAAGCCTGATTGACATCCCTGGGTCGCTAAAATATCTCCAGGATCGGTTCAATGAAGTCCCGACCGTTGGAAACTGCGCTGATATTAGCTAGTTGCCGTTGGGCTTTCGCTGGTCTTGTCGGCGCCTCGTTCGGTGGAACGGCTATTGTCCTTGCTATCGGAATCACCGTCGACGTCGTCCTTGCCATCAGTATCGTCTTGAACGTCGACGTCGTCCCCGCTATCAGCATTGTCTCGAACATCGGCGTCGCCACGATTATTTAGGACTCCGGCGTCGAATGCCTTCAGTACAGCTTCCTTGTCCGATTCGGTCAAGGTTCCTGCAGAAACCGCTTCATCAAGACGAGTTTCTAAGTTGCTACGTCCGTCTTCGTCACTCTCAGATCGGATTTCGGTCATTGCTTGCTGCACCTTGGAAACATCAATGCCAAGCTTGTCGGCAAGCTTCTGCTGCATGGCAGACTTGTCGGGACGCTGGCCGTCGGTAGTATCCTGCTCCTCCCGGATAGCCTGTAGCGCCTCAGAAAGTTCTTCTTCACTAACACCGAGCTTTTCGGCGAGCTTGGAGACGTTCTCACTGCCCCGGCCTGAGCGATCGGTCTGCTTGTCGCTAGGGTCAGTAGAGGCATCGGGGGAAGCGCTAGCAGAAGCCGAAGCTGGCTCCGAAGAAGCGGCACCAGTCTGGGCATAGGCTGCTGCAGCTCCAGCACCGAGCACGGCGGCAGCGAGACCACCAGCGAGGGACATCTTGGTAACACGGGAAAATTGACGCATGGATTATTCCTTATATTGCTAGATGAACAGAACGTGTAGGCTGACTAAATCAACCACAACTACAACTATAAAAACAGCTACTGAATAACCCGTGATAGGAACCTTGGAACAGTCTCGGAGAATGCTGTGGATTTATCAATGGGGTTTGATAGTTACTTCCGCCATTTTCCTCGATAGGTAAAACCACCAGGTAGGCGCAACCAAAAGCCACCACGAGAGTTAACTGTTAGCGGCCCAAATTTCATCGAGCCCGAGGCCCCACTTTTCGAGACATTAATCCAGCTGTTTTTATTTAGCTTAATACGCTTACGAAAACTAAAAGACACGACACCCTCCCGAGCACTAAACCAAATGACAATCTTACTTAAGACGATAGCCGAACAGCGGTGAGTTTCGGTACAAAGGAAGAATGAAGATTTTTGTTATCGGAGCTGGCGGACGAGTGGCGGCAGAGACCATCGCTCAGCTGAAACATCTCGGCCACACCGTTTACTGCGGCTACCGCCGCCCCAATACGAGGCCCCGAGACTTCCAGCAGATCCCCGTACACTTCGACCTGCACTGGGAAGTCGACCAAATGACAGCAGCCCTCGAAGGAATGGACGCGGTTTACTTCCTCGCAGGCTCCCGCGGAAAAGACCTACTCCAAACCGATGCCTTTGGCGCGGTGCAATCTATGAAAGCCGCCGAAGCAGCAGGTGTACGTCGCTACATCATGCTCAGTTCCCTGTTTTCCACCGAACCAGAAAAATGGCGGGAAACCCCCAGCTTGGAAGCCATTCGGAACTATTGCATCGCCAAGTTCTTTGCCGATAACTGGCTCATGAACAACACCAAGCTGGACTACACCATCATCCAACCAGGCACCCTGTCCGAATCCGCAGCTACTGGACTCATTGATAGCTCCCCCAGTCACCACACCGCCATCCCGATCTCTGACGTCGCCGCCGCTCTGGTTGGTGTCCTAGAGCGGGAGAACACTTTTGGCACCCGCATCCCTATGGTCACTGGTAGCACCCCGATCGATGAACTACTGGCTACGATCAAAGCAGATTAGGCGCGACGCTGAACGCGACGGTGCCACAGCACGATCAGCAACAGCACCAGCAAAAGAAACACCACAGTAGAAATAATCGCGAACTTGCCGACGGTACCCACGTTGGCAAGTAAATACCAACCAGCCGCTCCTGCTGGATAACTGACCAACAACACGCCAATTGCCGCATTTTCCAACCAGTCAAACGCCACCGCCACCCACGGCAAAAGCCACAAATGTTTCACTAAACCTAAAAACCGAAAATCTGCTGGCAACCTAGTAGCAAGAAACCGGAATCCAGTGGAATAAAATAAGGCATAAACCAGCGGATAAAAGAAATCCACCACATAAAACTGCCAAAGGTAAATCGCCCGCCCCTCGGCACCCAGTGCCGCAATCGTGTGCCGAATGTTCTGCGCTGAATTGCCAAAATTCAAATCCAACACGCCAAGCCCACTCGCGACCGCCATCACCTTCACATTTATCAGGTGAATGGCAATAAACCCAGCAACAAACAGGGAAAACAACACGAGCAGACGTTGACGTGAAACAGAACGCATCGCAAGCAAACCTCGGTTTCAAGTTTCTACAAGCACCCCAAGAATACGCTTGTGGCACCTAGCCCTTCGAGTTTGGGGGTGGAACAGTTGGAAAAGAATACGCTTGTGGCACCACATTTTCCTAGTTGGTTTTGCTGCTGATGCTACTGGACAGCTCCTATAAAGGCATCGATTTTCGGTAAGGATCTCGCACCCACGCGCCAATCACCCCAGGCACCACTTTCGGAAATTCACCAAGCAACTCCCTAGTATTTAACTCACGCTCAAACTGCGCAGTTAACGACTGCACCTTGTGCCCAACTTGCCGACGCCGCCTCGATTCCTGTTTCCCACTATTAGCGGCATTCATCGGCATCCCACCTGCAAACGGACCAGCCACTGGACCAGCCATACCACGGCCAGCGCCCATTCGCTCAGAATGAACAGCCTGCACAGGCGCAACCACATTGCCGCCAGTACGACCACCCACTGGTGTTTGCACACCCAACGAGGAGCCTTTTGGATT
>JBHACV010000147.1:0-10325 GCA_041854705.1 Corynebacterium sp. | reverse complement strand
TGAAGTTCCACGATGGTTCCGAGATGACTGCTGATGCCGTCGTCAATGCGTTAGAGCACGCAGTCAATGCTTCCTCACGCCCTAAGGGTCTTGGCAAATCGGAATTAACCTTCAAAGCCTTGAGCCCAACCGAGGTGCAGGTTACCTCTGCGGATGCGGACCCAGTTTTGGTGCAACGATTCGCTGATCCAGGTGCCATTATCCTGTCCGAAGCTGCTTATGCAGGTGATTCTCCCTCACTAGTTGGCACCGCTACCGGTCCTTTCGAACTGATTGAATTGACTGATACCGAAACCAAGACTCAAGCATTCGCTGACTATTGGGGCGGTGCCCCCGCGCTTGAAGCTGTGAATACCATTTATATGGATGACGGTTCTGCTCGGGCACGGGCCATTCATGCTGGAGAAATCGATTTAGCCCAGGCAATTCCGATCGCACAGTTGGCAGAGGTTGGTGATGCTGAGGTAACTACCACCCCCATCCCGCGAAGCGTACTGCTGCACTTAAATACGGAAAAAGGTGCATTCGCTGATGCTGGACTGCGTGCCGCTGTAGCAGAAGCCATTGATCCGAAACCGATCGTAGAAAACATTTATGAAGATCAAGCCGCATTGGCGAATGGCAGCTTGTTTAGCCAAACAACAGATTGGGCTAAAGACGTGACTTCTAAGAATTCATTGGCGGGCACCACCGACCCCAAAGGGAAAAAGATTAAACTTGCTACATGGAATGAACGGCCAGAGTTGCCAGAAGCACTTTCGGTGCTGGCAGAGCAGTTGCGCAAAAAAGGGTTTGAAGTCGAACTTGTAATCCGTGACTATGACTCCTTAGAGCCTGCTCTATTAGCTGGTGAATTTGATGGGGTACTGGCCTCACGAAACTACCAAACTGGAGCAGCTGACCCAGTTTCCTACCTAGAGTCAGACTTCACCTGTGATGGTTCCTATAATCTATCGCTATACTGCAATTCCGAAATAGATAGCGAAATTACATCTGCTGCGAAAATTGCGGACACCACCCAGCGCTACACTAAAGCCGCCACCATTGGTGCGAAGATTGTGGCCGATAATGCGATCATTCCAATTGCGCATGAATATGCGATTATCGCCCATAACAATCTCGAAGGCATTGAGTTCGATACTTTTGAGCGCAAGCTCATCACCAAAGACACGAAAAAGATCCAGTAACTAACGCTAATTCACGTCTCTTAACTCACGTCGTCTGTCCGGTTGTCCATGCTCATTGAAAGGATGACTCTCAGTGCTTGGCAGCATCGAAAGCAATTCCCCAACGACTGGGAACGCTCCAACACGCAGTCTGCTCACAGTAGCCAAAGGTGCGGTTTTTCCCCTGACTTTATTGGTCGCAGGGCTGGTCATCACTGCGGTATTGCCCTATATCAAAGATCGCGACCTCGCTTTTTCAGTCTTTCGCGCGCGGGAAGCCGAACGAGAACCAGACCCAGCAGTGTTAGAAGCGATCCGAGAAGAATTGGATCTGCCGCAAACCCCCCTAGAAGGGATTCTTGATTGGTTTGGGGGCGCATTGGTCGGTGATTTCGGCGTGAGCTGGGTTAACCCAGCTCAGTCCGCTGTCTCGGTGGCACTTAGTGGGTTTGGAGTTTCCGCCACCATCGCTGGGCTATCCACACTGACTGCTACCATGCTTGCAGTCTGTTTGGTGCTACCACGGATGCATGCGGTTATTCACGACAAACCAACACGCACCTCTCATATCGTCGGAATGGCCATCATGGCATCGACTCCAGAATTTGTGCTTGCAGTTGTCCTGCTGACCATCTTTGCGCTCCGATTAGGATGGTTCCCGGTCACTGGGTTTTCCACACCCCAGCATATGGTCCTGCCAGTATTATCGCTCGCAATTCCAGCAGCAGGACTGATGGGACGCATTTTACTCATCACCATCGATCAAGTTTCCCAAGAAGAATGGGTCCGTTCCTGGCGGTTTAATGGGGTAGCTACCTCACGTCTAGCAAGAGCACTATTGCACCGAAGCATGGCGATCTTGCTCCCGCAGATTGTATTGTTTTTCGCTGGTACCCTCGCTGCCACGGTTTTAGTTGAGACGACCTTTGCTATTCCCGGCATGGGCAATACCGCGGTCCAAGCCGCCTTGGATCGTGACATTCCAGTCTTGCAAGTGATCGTACTCACCGCATTAATCATTGGGCTGGTCAGCGGAATGATCGCACAATTTTTACGACGCCGCCTGCTCGCCCCCCTACTGACATCCGCTACTTCCTATTCCACCCAAACCTCCACCCCACTGAAAAAACCTCGGGCAGGTTGGATGATGGTTATTGTTTTACTACCATTTGTGGTCTTAATCATCATGTGGATTGTGCTACCCGACCCTACTGTGAATGCTTCCGAACGCCTATTACCGCCATCATCGGAACATCTTTTTGGAACCGATCAACTCGGGCGGGATCTGGCTAGTCGAATCGCCGCTGGTGCAGTTTTTTCGCTAGGTACGGCTTTTGTGGTCACCGCTGGATGTGCGGTCATTGGGTTATTCCTTGGGCTGGCTGGGAATTGGGTGCATAAGCTTGGCGACGCCCTCAATGCGCTACCTGCGGTACTCATTGGTGTGATTCTGGCCGGTGTTCTTGGGGCTTCCCATATCACCGCAGGAATTGCAGTGCTGTGTGTTGGCTGGATTCCACTCGCCGCCCACGCCTCTGGTGTGGCCGAAGAAGCCCGCACTACTGGATACTATCGGTGGGCACAATTGCAGGGAGCCTCCAAAGCACGTCTACTGTGGGTGCACACTATGCCAACTTTGCTGCCAGCGGTGACTCGACATGCCGCTAGCCGAGTTGCTCATAATGCGCTGGCTCTCGTCAGTTTGGGTTTTTTGGGACTAGGTGCCGCGCCAGACTCACCAAACTGGGGTGTGATCTTGTCAGAATCCATCCGATATGCCGAACGCGGACCATGGATCATGCTGATTCCCACCGTTTTGCTCATCCTGTTGGGCATTGCCTCGGCGCTGGCCACCGACACAGATTTATCGCTCAAGCACGACCGCGAGTCGAAAACCAAGCCCTAACCGAAAAGTTGGATGGGATTGACAATATCGGCGATCACTACGATCACACCAACTCCGACCAACAAGGCCGCAACGGCCATGGTAATCGGCATGAGTTTGGTGTAATCTGCTGGTCCGGCTGGGGCTAGGCCGCGTAACCTACGTAGGAAATCGCGGATCTTTTCATACAGCACTACTGCGATATGGCCGCCATCTAATGGTGGTAGTGGGACTAGGTTGAAAAAGGCAAGGAAGAAGTTGAGGCTGGCCAATAGCATGAAGAACATTGGCCAAGCAGAACGTTCCACCAATACCCCACCAACATGAGAAACACCCACCACTGATACTGGCCCATCGACTTGGCGTTCAGCACCAAAAATGGCAGCAACAACACCAGGGATTTTCGCAGGAAACGCAGCTAACCCTTGCAAAGTATCGCCGACCAGCGACCCAGCAAAACCAAGAGTAGCGCCAATAGCACCCACTGGACTGTATGTCTGGTAAACATCCAATGGGGCACTGGCCACCCCGATAGCACCAACAGTAACTTCAGCACCGGTTTGATCTAGGCGCTTGGCTGACTCCACTGTCACTGGCAGTGTAAGGGTTTCCGTACCACGCTCAACCGTTAATGTGATGGTCTCTGACGGTTTGGTCAATATGTAGTCACGAAGATCACTGAATGCCTCTAGTTCTTGTCCATCGGCAGCAATAATCCGATCACCAACTTTTAGCCCAGCTGCAGCCGCTGGTCCCTCCCCCGTGCAGGGCGCAAGGGTTTCAGCATCAAGCTGACGTGGAGCAACACAGGTAATCTCTCCAACCACTGGGGTGGTATCCACATTGGGATTGGGTAAACCAGAGCTAACGGCTAGCCCGTAGAGGATTACTAAAGCAATCACGATGTTCATGAAGATGCCGCCGAGCAACACAATGACGCGCTGCCACCACGGTTTATACATCATTGCTCGAGGCACTTCATCCTCGGTGATTTCGTCTTGGTTAGTCATCCCAGCAATGTCACAAAACCCACCAAGTGGTATCGCTTTGAGCCCATACACCGTTTCACCTTTGGTCACTGACCAGACTGTGGGACCAAAACCAACGAAAAACCGTCGGACTTTCATGCCGAAGAACCGAGCGGTGGCGAAGTGACCCCATTCATGCAGTGCGATGGTAGCAGCGATGCCGAAAGCAAAAAGGATGACTCCGGTGATATAAGACATAATGGCAACAGCTTTTCTTAACTAGTGGGCAATGCGAGCAAGGTAATCATCAGCACGGTTACGTGCGATCTGCTCACACTCATAAACGTCTGTGATTGTACGTGGGGTGACAGCAAATTCCGAAGCGTCTGCTAAAACTTCTGCCACGGTATCGACGATCTGCGGAAACTTGATCGTCCCAGCGAGAAAAGCCGCTGCTGCTTGTTCATTTGCCGCATTATAGACCGCTGGGAAAGTTCCACCTGCTGTAGCTGCTTGCCGAGCAAGTTGAATCGCCGGGAAGGCATGGTCGTCGACAGGCAAAAACTCCCAGGTGGCTGCCCCACTGAAATCTAAGGCTGGTTGAGCGTCCGGAACCCGATCTGGCCAATTGAGCGCCAAGGAAATTGGTAGTTTCATTGACGGCGGTGAAGCTTGGGCAATAGTCGCTCCATCAACAAAGGTAATCATCGAATGGATGATGGATTGTGGATGCACGGTGACATCAATCTTCGCTGCTGGTATCGAAAACAGCAGGGTCGCTTCAATCAGCTCTAGACCTTTATTAATCAAGGTAGCGGAGTTCAGGGTATTCATTTGCCCCATATTCCAAGTGGGATGCGCGGCTGCCTGTTCAGGTGTGACCTCCCACATGTCTGTGCGGCTCCAACCACGAAACGGCCCACCAGAAGCAGTAAGGACAAATCGGTCTACCTCAGCCGCGGTACCAGCTCTCAAACATTGGGCCATCGCCGAGTGCTCAGAATCGACCGGGATGATTTGCCCAGGCTGGGCTGCCTTCATCACGAGTTCACCACCAGCTACTAGCGATTCTTTATTTGCTAGCGCCAAAGTAGCACCGACATCAATGGTTGCCATTGTCGCAGCAAGTCCCATTGAACCAACTAATGCATTGAGTACAGTGTCACAGCGGTGTGATCGAACGAGATCCTCAACGGCGGTGTCCCCACTTCTTACCGACGCGCCAAGAGCAGCTGATACTTCCGCAGCTGCATGGACATTAGCCACCGCTACCTGATCAGCGCTTAATCCACAGGCACGTGCTTGTTCAATGACCTGTTGTGGGTTGCTGCCACCGGCTGCGATTCCTACCACTTGGAATTTGTCCGGGTTATCGGCAATCACTTCTAGGGCTTGTGTGCCTATGGAACCGGTGCTACCGAGAATCAGGATTTTCTTCATGCTTGCCATTGTCCCATTGTTCGTTAATTGCGTACACTAAGAGCTTCTTGGGGAAATAAAAGTGCAGTTCCCACCCCCTAACGTGGCCCTACTTTCGGTTGATGACAGCACAATATGTCTAGTATTCCCCCGCCTATACTGGCCAAGTGCGCTTGATATAGAAATAATCCACCGTTCACGCTTGGAAAATGTCGCTTCCAACGGACCAATGTGCCAAAATAAGGGGGACATCTATTGTGATTATCACACCTTAACTACGCTCCCAACAACAACATAAGGAGAAGAACGTGGCCGGTTCTCATGAGATCGCCCCTGAGGTTCACAACGGCGTTTCCACCTTGGATGAGCCCTCTGCAGCTTGGGGCTGGCATCACATCGGACGTAATGCTGTGCAGATCGCCGGCTGGATTTCCGTATTCATCCTTTTAGGCTACAACTTTGGCAATCACACTGGTCACGTTGAGACTGTTTTCTTGTTCGTATTCGCCATTCTCATTGCCCTTGGCCTGCTGTATCAGCTATTCGAGCCTAACGGTAAGCAGGCACGCACCTTGACCGCCCATAATAAGCCTGTTGGTCACAAGGAACCAGACTGGAACTACCTGCAAGCTACCTGCACTGGCCCATACGCTGAGCTTAGCGATTCACAGCTACGGGCACTCAATATTGAGCCTTCTCGGGTCTCACACTTACGTAAACTCGAAAAATAATCACCTTTCAAACTCAGCCGTTTTCACCAGTGGTGGAAGCGGCTGATTTTGTGTTTATGGAACCTCACGATTACAGCCAAGACACAAATACTTATATCGCATAAACTTTCGGCCATTCCTTTCTAGAGCGACAACACATCAACTATCGAAAATTTGTATCTATCGCCCATCCCCTCGATTCTGAAGTTCCCTTTTTAGCCCCCATGTCCCACCTGTCATGGATGAAGAAAGCATTTCGCTATCGAGCTGCAAATATCTACCCCCACCTTGAGAGCATACTTCCTACAGGCGCATAGCTTCCCCCAAGGAACTTGAACTACCTGCACTTCTTCCTTTTACCCACCCCTGAATCACCCCCTCCAAATAATAAAATCATGTCCCCTGCTGACTACACTCGACCTTGGTTAAAAATTTTTATAATCAGAATAATTGTATTTACCGCAACTACATAAGGAGGCAACTTAATGAAAGTGGCTTTCAGAAAGATTTTCAGCTTCGAATTCTGGCAGAAGTTTGGAAAATGCTTGATGGTGGTTATTGCCGTCATGCCAGCCGCAGGTTTGATGGTCAGTATTGGAACATCCCTGCCACTGATAAATGAAAATTCTGGACTCCTTGCAACGATTGGCAATATCATTGCCCAAATCGGCTGGGGCATCATTGGGAATCTACACCTATTATTCGCATTAGCAATTGGCGGAAGCTGGGCAAAAGAACGAGCAGGGGGTGCTTTTGCCGCAGGTATCGCCTTTATCCTCATTAACCTCATCACCGGCAACTTCTTCAATGTCTCAATTGAGATGTTGAGTGATGAGTCAGCCCACGTCAAAACCGTATTTGGTACTGAAATCCCTGTTGAAAATTACTTCATCGATGTTCTGGGACAGCCAGCCCTCAATATGGGTGTCTTTGTGGGCATTATTGCTGGCTTTGTGGGCGCAACAGCATATAACAAGTACTACAATTACCGCAAACTTCCTGATGCCTTAACATTTTTCAATGGCAAACGATTTGTGCCGTTCGTGGTCATCTATCGCTCGGTCATTGTCGCTTTGATCCTTGCGGTGGTCTGGCCAATCATTCAAAGTGGCATCAATAACTTTGGATCGTGGATTGCAAATTCTCAAGACAGCGCTCCTATCCTTGCCCCCTTCCTCTACGGAACATTGGAACGTTTGCTATTGCCATTTGGGTTGCACCATATGTTGACTATCCCAATGAACTACACTTCCTTGGGTGGCACCTACGAAATTTTGACTGGTGACCAACAAGGAACTGTGGTCTTTGGTCAAGATCCATTATGGCTGGCATGGATCACAGACCTCATTAATCTGAATAATCCAGAGAGCATGACCCAATATAACCAGCTCCTAACCGAGGTCACCCCTGCTCGCTTCAAGGTGGGTCAAATGATTGGCTCCACTGGTATTCTCATGGGTCTGACTTTTGCCATGTACCGCAATGTCGATCCGGACAAGAAGAAGCGCTACAAGTCCATGTTCCTCTCTGCAGCCATAGCGGTTTTCTTAACCGGTGTTACCGAGCCCATTGAGTACATGTTTATGTTCGCCGCTTTGCCACTTTATATTGTTTATGCGCTCGTCCAAGGCTGCGCATTCGCAATGGCAGACATAGTGAACCTGCGTATCCATTCCTTCGGAAATATCGAGCTGCTCACCAGAACACCAATGGCCTTCAAAGCCGGTATTGGCGGGGATGTATTTAACTTCCTATGGGTTTCTGTGCTGTTCGCTATCATCATGTACTTCATAGCAGACTTCATGATTAAGCGATTCAATCTCGCCACGGCTGGTCGAAATGGAAACTATGACGGCATGGAAGATGAAAATACCAGCGCGGATGATTCCGGCAACAAGTCTGGTGATGTTGCTGATGCAAATTCCCAGATCGTTCACATCATCAACATGCTTGGCGGCAAAGAAAACATTGTTGATGTTGATGCCTGTATGACTCGGCTTCGTATAACAGTTAAAGATGCAGAACAGGTTGCTTCTGAAGAAAACTGGCTACGTGCAGGTGCGGTGGGCTTGATCCTCAAGGGAACAGGTGTGCAAGCAGTGTACGGACCAAAAGCAGATGTTTTAAAGTCTGACATTCAAGACTTGCTGGATTCTGGGGTGGAAATCCCCAAAACTGATCTGTCAGCGGCGCCGCAAGAAGAACTTGAAGGCGCTCAGGAATCGGAAAACTCTGACGAGCATGCTGATACTGTAGGCCATACCGAAGAGCTTCATTCAGTTGCGGCAGGCAAGGTGATTCCTATCGCCAAGGTGAAAGACCCAGTCTTTTCGAAGAAAATGATGGGAGACGGCTTTGCTGTTGAACCTACAGATGGCAGTGTATATGCGCCAGTTTCTGGCACAGTGACAAATGTTTTTGATACCAAGCATGCCTACACTCTTCGAACAGATGAAGGTGTAGAAGTCTTAGTTCATATTGGCCTTGATACAGTTTCACTGAATGGTGGTCCTTTCACCGCGAAAGTGGAGAGCAATCAAAAGGTACAAGCCGGTGACCTTCTTGCGGAAGCAGATCTGTCTGCGATCAAGTCTGCAGGTAAAGAACGCACCATAGTTGTTGTTGTTACCAATATGGATAAGGTGAAATCTGTAACACTTACCCAGCCAGGCAAGCAATCAGCAAAAACAGCTGTTGCTACAGTTGAGATGTAACCATATCTCGCAGAAAGCCAGTTGGGTGAAGCAATCAGCTACACCATGAATAACACAAGGTGGGTAGGTACCAAGACATGGTAGGCTACCCACCTTTTCAATGCACCAATCCGATTCCTTATAAGAAGATCGTCTCGTTAAAGAAGAAGCTCATGGCAAAAGTTCTTTCCCTAAACACCCACAGCTGGATGGAAAAAGATCCAGAAGACAAACTGCTCCAACTCGCCAACGCCATTGCCACCGAAAACTATGACATCGTGTGTCTACAGGAGATCAATCAGCTGATCTGCTCAGCGCCTGCGGAGACAACGGAAAACTACATACCAGCAACCCAGGTCCCAAAGATTGCCACTGGTAATTTTGCCTTGGAACTTGTAAGTCTCCTCAAAGCACGAGGCATAACTTATCACTGGAGTTGGGCCTATAACCACATTGGCTATAGCAAGTTTCATGAAGGTGTAGCAATTTTATCGAAACAACCACTCATCCCCCATGCTGTACTGGTTTCAGCGATGGATTCTGAGCTGGATCACCATACTCGACGAGTATTGCTAGCAGAAACCACCCTAGATGACTGCCCTATAACCGTCGTCTGTGTGCATCTTTCTTGGTGGGATGATGGTTTTCAGGAAGAGTGGGCGACTTTGGAACAGCACCTTGCTGGTAGTAAAAACCCACTGCTTATACTGGGTGATTTCAATAATCCTACGGATGGCCCAGGTTACCGCAGGATTCTTGATGGCCCCTTGCCGCTTTCCGACGCCCATGTCGTAGCTGAACACTGTCACGGGACTTTTACAATTCGCAAAGATATCGATGGGTGGGTTGGAAATGAAGCGGAGTTGAAAGTCGATCATGTCTTCGCCTCCCCGCAATTTCACATCACATCCTCAGAGGTTGTATTCGATGGAAGCACTTTCCCAGTGGTTAGCGACCACTATGGTCTGGCGGTGCAGCTTGCACTTTCCCCATAAGCCCTTCGCCACTATGGGATGTTTGGGTTGAGGACACACTGAGGCTGACATATAACTATTCATCACAGTGCCGAACATCTCACAATGGTTTTCTTTAATAGTAGTTATCGCTCTTCGGCAGCCAACTGACCGCAGGCTGCCGCGATTTCTTGCCCTTTGGTATCACGTACGGTACAGGTGACTCCTTGGGCTAAAACTCGGCGCACAAACTCGTCTTGTTGTGATTTGGGAGATGCATCCCACTTTGAGCCTGGGGTGGGATTCAGTGGAATCAGGTTCACATGTGCTTTTGAGCCCAGTGCTTTCTTTAATTTCTTGCCTAATAGATCCGCACGCCATCCGTGATCGTTAATATCACGAATGAGGGCATATTCAATTGACACCCGGCGACCAGAACGATCAGCATAATACGCTGCTGCATCGAGTACCTCTGCAACAGACCATCGATTATTAACCGGCACCAAGGTGTCGCGTAATTCATCATCTGGG
>JBHACV010000146.1:0-3269 GCA_041854705.1 Corynebacterium sp. | reverse complement strand
CAGAAATTAACTCTGAGGACGCGACCAACTTGGAGGAAAAGGCCATCTCGCTTATTGGCCGTCCGCTATACGAGGCGTTTATTCGCGACTACACCGCTAAGCAGTGGCAAACCGACCCCAAGGAATTGCCTGCCGGAAACATCACCCGACTGCCAGTGCGTTATAACTTTGACAACCGTTATTTCAATGACACTTATGAAGGCCTGCCAACCGATGGCTACGCCGCTTGGTTAAATAATATGGCCGATCATGACAATATTGAGGTGCGCCTTAATACTGACTGGTTCGCCGTCCGGGCAGAACTGCGCGCGGCAAACCCCGATGCACCAGTGGTCTATACTGGACCGCTGGATCGCTACTTTGACTACTCCGAAGGAAAACTTGGCTGGCGTACCCTCGACTTTGAAACCGAGGTACTGCCAACTGGGGATTTCCAAGGCACACCAGTGATGAATTACAACGACGCCGAGTTTCCCTACACACGTATCCACGAATTCCGGCACTTCCACCCCGAGCGCGAGGACCGCCACCCCAAAGATAAGACGGTCATTATGAAGGAATACTCCCGCTTCGCCGACGATGGTGACGAACCCTATTACCCAATCAATACCCCCACCGATCGGGAAATGCTGCTGAAATACCGAGAACTCGCTGCAGCTGAAACCGAAACTAATAAGGTGTACTTCGGCGGGCGGCTCGGTACCTACCAGTACCTAGACATGCACATGGCGATCGCCGCCGCACTCAGCATGTTCGACAACAAGCTTGTCGACGCTCTCCAGTAAGTGGGAGCTGGGCGTGCGGGCTGAACAACGGTTATTGGCTTGGGCTGGGACCCAGCCGTGTTCAGCGGTGGTCCAGCCTAGGGACGGTAAGTGTCCTCAGCACTGTGTTGCACATAGCTACGCGCAGTGCCGGTCAAAGCTGGGGACTTAATTCGGTTATTTTGCTGCAAACTCCATAAAGTTCCAGCGAGCACTCTTGCTAAAGGCCAAATAACCGAATTGTGTCAGGGGCCACTCTATATTGTGGGCTGCCCAGTTGGGAGCGTCGCAAAGTTGCCCAGGCGTACTCGATAGGGATCAGCTGTGTGACTGTGTTCGTCGTAACGCTGATTCTTATCGACGCCTGAGGTGGATGCTCCAGCAAGTTTTATGCTAGCAAGCGCGGGTGTCTCCCAAGTGGCACATTGGCTGGAACATGGAAGAGATCATTGGGAGGACGAAGATGGCGAATACAATAGACCTTAGGATCGGATCTTCATCAAGAGTCCCTGCTGTTTGATGAATGTTGGGAGCAGGTGCGGCGGTATCGGTTACTGCTTGAGCTGGAGCTGCTATACCAGTAGCAATCATTGCAGTTGAGGCGACAATGATTGCTGTATGCTTCAAGGTTTTCATTGTGACTCCTCGGTAGAAAGGCTTCACATATCTAATATAGTAATTTTTACTATTTGTCGCAATGGATCCACCCCATCGTCTTATTTATCTTGGGCTAGCCGGGCATAGTTTGCAAAAAGCAGCTCCTGGCGTTGGCGCTCAGTGGTGAGCTTACGCGGCGCTCCCATAGCTTTATCGACTTCTTTGTCCAGAGCGTCGTGCGCTTTTACGAGTGCCGGGTCCATTACGAGCATGTTGTAATGCTCCGCTAGTGAACGTTCAGGGTGCAGCTCCCGTGCGGCGAGAATCTTTTTCCCCGCAGCGATGATTCGTTTCCGTACTTCAATATCGAACTCAGGAAGTGGAAAATTATTCCAGACTATTGTGTTCGAAAAAGAGGGATCCGATTTGAGCCGCCCCCCGACTGTCTTCTGCCAAGTTAGGAACATAGACGACGAAAAAATTGAGAACAAATAACCATCAGGATCTTCTGCGGTGAAAAGCTTGATGGAGGCAATAATATCCTTGGGAAGACGTGCGACGGTAGCAAAAGTGCGCCGCTCTGAAAACGTCTGCGGTATAGCCAAATAGTCAGTATCAGGCTGCCTAGATTCCCCAAACAAGGCGGGCGTAGCACCAGCTTTTTGAGTTCCTTTTCGGTTAGATGCTAAGCGACGTTCTCTAACCTCACTCACTCGTTCCTTTAGTTCTATTGAACTATTCAAGTCCTGTGCTGAAAGATCTTCCAACCAGAGGCACCATCGATCGATCCCGTTGATTACTTCTTCTCCACCTAGGTAAAGCCGCAGATACTTTGACATCACTGGGTCCCACTGGATACGTTTCGCCTCTTTTGTATCCTCTATTGTGTAGTACCCCCAATCCACAGCCTTAGATCCTGATTGCACTTTGGGAAGTACTGAAGAAACCGGCTCCATTCGCTTCTTAACCAGTACCCAGGGCCCATCCACAAGGTATGCGTTGACTCCCCTTTCAATGGGTAGTTCAACGGGATCACCAGTCAAAGTAGGATAGTCCCACAAGCGTTGCTTCACGCCACGATCACGGGTAAAACCAACGATCACACAATGCACGGCAGCTTTACCAGGTGCCTCAGAATCCCATGCAAACGTGCGATGAGCGAATTTTATCCTCCAGCCCTCGCGGATCAATGGGCCGAACAGGGCTGGGACTGGTTGGCCTTGCGTAATTGAGTTGGTTGTCACAAAGGCAAACTCCCCGGACCGTTGCACGAGTAGGCGAATCGTTTGTGCATGCCATCCAGTCACATAGTCCAGGTAACCGTCGTAATCCTCACCCCAGACTCGCTTCATATCTAGTTTTTGGATCTCGGACTTTTCTTTTTGCCCGATAAATGGCGGATTACCGAACACATACGTCTGTCCCTGCACTGCAGGAAGAATCTCAGACCACTCCACCCCGAGCGCATTAGCATGAGTGATGTGCGCGGTGATTGTAATCGGCAACCGCTCCGGAGCCAGTCCTACGCGGTCAGCTAACTCACGGTTGGCTTGGTGATCGACAAGGAACATTGCTGTCTCTGCAATACGGGCAGGCCACCAATTCAACTCAATGCCGTAAAACTGCCCAATGGAAAGCTTTTGTTCCCAAGTAATATCCAGCGACATCCCCGTGATCTCTTCGCGCTCCCGGATCGCGACAATAACGTCAGTCTCAATCCTGCGAAGCTCACGGTAGGCAACAATGAGGAAGTTTCCAGATCCGCACGCCGTTATGTGTACTCTCTGTCTTACTCTCATTCTCTCCCCCGAGCAGGCCATGACACTACATCTCTACTTCACAGATGCCACCCGAATAGCCGACGCACCAACAGAAATCCGCGACGCCAACCCGACCGCGGCCGTGGTT
>JBHACV010000145.1:0-10880 GCA_041854705.1 Corynebacterium sp. | reverse complement strand
TTGGTGGTTTTTAACAGAAACCAGCAGATCAGGCTAAAAGCTGCGCCACCAAATAAAGCCCCGCAGATGCTGAGTAACGTTCGTTTCGTACTCAGCATGTCGGGGCCGTATTCTTCCAAGCGGGAAGTGTCAATACCCTGAGTCATACCCACTAGTGTCCCATATTGGGCCCAGTGGGTGGGTATTAGAAGGGAAGTTTCCGGAAGATGGCCTGGGGAATGACCTTAAATACTGCCGAAACTGGCTTAAATAGGGGATGGACAAAGACAGACTGTTTGTGGTTGAGGACGGCCTCCACCACAGTTTTGGCGACGTCTTCCCGATTTACCGTCAGGGGGGCTTCCCCAGCATCGGCAGACATCTTGGTACGTACCTGTCCGGGACGAACCACCAACACATTGATCCCAGAATCCCGCAACGCTTCGCCGAGGTTGATATAGAAACCATCCATACCAGCTTTGGCGGCGCCATAGACAAAATTAGAGCGGCGTACGCGCTGTCCAGCCACCGAGCTCAGTGCCACGATGGTGCCATGGCCCTGGGCCTTAAGCTTTTCAGCCAGCAATACCCCCACTGAAACCGGTGCAGTGAAGTTGGTTTGTGCAGACTCCACGGCGAGATTCTGGTCCTGCCACAGTGCCTCCTGATCGCCTAAGGTGCCGAAGGCAACGATGGAAACGTCCACATCTCCATCGGCGAAAGCAAGATCAATGGTTTCTTTGTGAGAGGCGAAATCGGTGGCGTCGAAGTCAATGACCTCAACCTTGGCAGCACCAGCAGCCTTGACTTCAGCGACGGCGGCGTCGATACGTGGCGAGGACTTGCGGGCAGCGAGGATTACCTTCGCTGGACCTTTAGTAAGAAATTCCTTGACAATGGCGAGGCCAATCTCGGAGGTGCCACCGAGCAGAAGAATATTTTGGGCTTGGCCCACAGCGTTCAGCATGAAATTCGTGCCTTTCTTTTAGTGCAGCTCAAGGCGGCGGGACATATCGGAGGCAAACACTCCGGTGGGGTCGATTGCATTGCGGGTTTTTAGCCACCCTTCCATGCCGGGATACATCTTGTGGAAGT
This sequence comes from Corynebacterium sp., assembly GCA_041854705.1. Taxonomy (GTDB): domain Bacteria; phylum Actinomycetota; class Actinomycetes; order Mycobacteriales; family Mycobacteriaceae; genus Corynebacterium. The sequence continues at coordinate 9,806 of JBHACV010000145.1, read as the reverse complement.
TCTCAGCGGTGGTGCGGGATTCCTTGGCTAGGTATAGGCGGCCGCCGAATTCCATGACACGGCGATCAAGATCGTCAAGGAATTCACCCAAACCTGGACGGATGGGGAAGTCCACGCAGACATTCCAACCTGGCATGGGGTACGACAGGGGTGCTTTATTACCTGGGCCAAACAGCTTGAACACATTCAGAGCGGAATAGTGGCCAGAGCGTTGGATGTCTCGGATGATTTCTTTGAATGGCTCTACCGCTTCGGTGGGGACCACAAACTGGTATTGCAGGAAGCCTTTGGAACCATAACCACGGTTCCACTCACCGATGAGATCTAGCGGCTGATAGAACTGGGTGAGGTTTTGCACCTTGTTGCGGTAAGTGCCGGATTTTAGCCACCATAGCTCGCCAATGGCAATCATGGACAGCTTGTTCATGGTGAAGGAGGGGAAAATGTCTGGGACCGTGACTAACTGTGGCGCATTGAACTTCAATGGATCCTTGGCCAGTTTGGGGGCGAGCTCTTCTAGCTGTGCCAAGGTGGCCAACGAACCACGCGAAATGGCAGCACGACCCAACTTAGGCTCGGGCGAAATAGCGTCAAACCAAGCAGAGGAGTAGGTGAAGTTATGTTCCGAACCATCAGAGTGGAACGCAACAGTTTCTTCTAGGTTAGCGGTCAGATCACCGTCTGCAATGAAATAGGCAGTTTCGGTTTTGGTCATCTTGATCTGTGCTCGCAAGATGATGCCAGTCAAGCCCATGCCGCCTACGGTTGCCCAAAACAGTTCACCTTTAGGGTCGTCTTCGGTGCCTTCTGGCTCCAGATGAAGTACTCGACCATCAGCGACTAGCAGTTCCATGCTGACCACATGGTCGCCAAAGGAACCAGCGGAATGGTGGTTTTTGCCATGAATGTCGGGCCCAATGGCACCACCAATGGTGACCTGACGAGTGCCCGGCAGCACAGGGACCCATAGCCCGTAGGGGAGAGCAGCCTTCATGAGCTGGTCGAGGGTAACGCCGCCATCAACATCGACAATGGCAGATTCTGGATCGATGGAGTGGATCTTGTTCAGCGGCTGCATGTCAATGACGAGGCCACCTGCGTTTTGGGTGGGATCGCCATAGGACCGGGCCATGCCACGAGCGATGACGCCCCGCTTGAGATAGTCTGGCTTGTCAGCATTGTCCTCGGCAACCAGCTGTACCGCACGGATGATTTCTTCCACATCAGGCGTTGACAGAACATGGGCGGTGGTTGGAGCGGTTCGACCCCAACCGGTGAGTTTCTGCACGCTGGTTGTTAGTGGGGGGTGTTGAGTCATGTGTATGTATTGCCTTTTCAACGAAAAACACTATCCCGCTCAACCCTACTCACAGTTTAAGAGCACGAAAAGCGATCTGTGTCTCATTATGGGTAGTTACAGATCCAAAAGCTCCCGTATTTCCGCAGGTAGTTCCTCTTGGGTCGTAATGATTGGTCCTTGGTAATTGTTGAGTATTTCATAAACCCGCACCCTAGAGGAGGAATCTAACAATGGCAGTTCTTCAGCAACTAATCGGGTCATATGTTGATTCATGGGCAGATTGGTGTGCTGCGCCGCGATGTGGCCTGGGGCGGGCTTCTTTTTGAATAGACCAAACATGACAGTGATTTTAACAGTGCACAACAGACCGCTGGCCGAGGTTTGGGTAGGGGAGTGGTTCTGGTGACATATTCCCAAATTTGGGGGAGGTCTGATGTCTGTGTCGTGGATTTCACAAAAATTTATAAAAGCGACATATTACATGCCATATCTTGTCTATTGTGGGACGTCACAGGTCTTTTTTAAGTGGGTAGTGGATGTATTACTGGGCTTATTGGTTGAATATATATAAAGCAATTGATATATGCCCAGGCCACGACTTTAGGAATGGATCCTGAGATGCTACTTAACGTGGTCACCGCTTTGGAAAGGTAAGTAGCACTCAAGTGGCAGTGTGGTTGGGCGGTAGGGGTGGCGAATTTATTTAATAGGGTTTCCTTTGATTTCTTGGGGATTTTCTTAACTTGCTTCTGCAATTCTGCCAATTCCTCGCTACTCTTGGGACTATGTCCACATCGATGCGAGTTAAAACAGCGGAGGCCACCCTCATTCTCCGAGCTCATATCGCTTCGCCCCACCGCGAAATCAGTCGGCAAATTGGTATCAACAATGCTGTTACCATTGAGGAGTTTCACAGGATTCTCAACATTTGCTTTGGTTTTACCGAGCTGGTTTCCAATTTTTCTCAGAAAAGGGGTGCACAGCTTGATCCGCGAAGCAGTCTCGGCGAGCATTTGCGCCGGGCAGGCGACCAAGTGAGCTGTTCTGTCGACCTGTGGAACATCGATATTGAAGTCGTCGATACGATTGCACGGGACCGAGGAACACCCAATGCGCTGTGCATTGGTGGCTTTGGCGATCTCCAGACCGACTTCGACATCACTGCGATTAATGCAGAGTTAACTGGCGAGCAAGCTACGGAAAAACTGCTACATCAGGTGAAGCCAGAAGTGTCTTCGCTGGTTGAGCGCTCCGGAATTTGGGATTTCATCCCACTAATGCAAGCAATGGATTTCTCCCGCCACCCAGAGCTGGAATCTGAAACCGCCATGATCTGTGCCATCTTGCCAGTGGAACAAAACCCGCAACAACGCGATGCATTTTGGGCAACAGTCCTGTCTATGAGCTGTATGTGTGATGAAGAAATTACCGATCACATCATTGAAAGCGTGGTACGGGCGATCGGTTGGGACCATAGTGCCACAGAAGTGCGCAAACTGTGCGCCCAATCCCTGCGACAGCTAGAACGCATCGGGGGGATGGGGAGCCCAGTGGATCGGATCGAGATTTACCGGGAGCTACTGCGCCTGTAAGTTTTTAGCTTATGGCTCAAACTTCCCTTAAAACCCAACTTGGTCGATTCATCGCAGTAGGCATAGTCTCGGCGATCATTGACTTAGGGCTCACTCTGATTTTGGATTACCTAGTTGGGGTACCAAGGGCTTGGGCCAAAGCCATCGGTTGGGTTGCTGGAACGATCACCGCATACATCCTCAATTCCAAATGGACCTTTAATTCCAACACCTCCGCCAAAAGTTCCATAGCAGTGGCGGTGTTATATCTGTCCACCTTCGCGGTACAAAACGTGCTGTACTGGGCATTGGAAACGCCACTGCTGGCATTAGGCGTGCCTGATAAGCCCGCCGATGTGGTGTCGTTTGTGATCGCTCAAGGCGTTGCCACCATCACCAACTTTATTATCCAACGAGTATTCATCTTTAAGTCCTAAAGATTTATGGCCGAAAGAACCGTTCCTTTCGCCCCAAACGGTGGAGCTTGAGCCAATCTATAAACCCCTTAGGGTCTTTACGCTGGACTAGGAAAAACCACCCGAACCGGGCATATTCCTGCGGCATTAACCGGCGCATGCCTGGCTGACTCATGAGGAAACCACGATTCCGGTAGGTAAAAAATCGTTTGCCCTCATTATCGGGATATTGGGTGTGCATCCTGCCCCCTAAAATCGGCTTAAACTCATCCGAACCATCAGGGTGTAGGTAAGCAGTTTTCAGGCAGGTGCCAAAAGGTAACCCAGAACGCACCAAGCGGCGGTGATACTCTACCTCATCACCTCGAATAAACAGCCGATAATCTGGTACCCCAATAACTTCCATAGCTGCAGCCGAAATGAGCGCACCATTAAACAGCGAAGCAATACCCGGCAGGAATTCTCCAGCGGGTTCAAGTTCGCTACGATAGCGACGCCATTCCACACCACGACGCAGCGGGAAGGCGAGACGATCAGGATCAGCTAAATTTGCCACCACTGGTGAAACTTCCTCCAGCTGATACTTCGCGGCACAGTCTTGCAAAGTGGCCAGTACCTTTGCGTTCTCAGGCCGACCATCATCATCAGCGCACCAGACTGCATCTGCACCTAATGCTAGAGCAGTGAGAAAACCATAAGCGAAGCCGCCTGCACCACCAAGGTTAGTGTGGGATGATAAGTAAACCCCCCTGTCACCAGCTATTTCCGTAACTAGTGCGGCGACCGTGGGTGATGCTCCATTATCGACCACAATGATCCATTTCACTGGGCGGGGCTGTTGAGCAGCGACAACCTCGAGCGAGGAGCGTAAAAGTTCCTCACGATTATGGGTGACAATGACCGCTGCGACTTTATCGGTGACAGAAAGAGCCATAGTTAAAAACCATACAAGGGGTTGGGGACGGAGACATACACATCCCCAGCAGCGGGGTTGGCAGACATTGTGAGAAACGCCTTTTGGTGCAGCGTTGGCGCAAGCAGAGCTGCAACATCACTTTCGGGTGGGCGGTGTTCGTCGATTAGCTTATCGACGATCTCCCGCACCTGCTTCCAATCACACTTCCAACCAGAAAGGTTGCCAAACAGCAGTGCATAATGACCTTTGTTGAGGAACTCGTCATAGTTGTTAGTGCGGGTGACTGCTTCCGGGTGAGCTGGGACTGCGCCAGCACGTGGGTTGTAGATGCGCAACCCAGAAAAATCTCGTAGCACCAGTTTTTGGTAATTACCGTCTGGACCAAAATGCAGGGCGGTGTTTTGCAAGTGCGCTTCCAAAGCGATCCCGTGGTGCCACATAGTAGGCAACACCGCCTGCAGCAAATCTTCGACATAGCCGGGTGGGGGTACAGTGTTTTTGAAAGCGGCGGCAGTGACCCCGAGACCAGCTTCCCGAATGAGCATGCTCAGTGCCCGCGGATGATCTGGGTGGGTGCAACCAGCTATTTCTCGCTGGATGGTCACATGCGGCAACAGGTCATGCAAATATTGGGCTACCAATGGGGTGCCCAATGCGGAGTGGGCGGAAATCGAGCGTTTAGTGGACGTGAGTACCACCGATAAAGAGGTTTTGAAAAATAGCCGGTTACCACTACTGCCAGGGTGGTAACTGAGGCCAGTGCGCACCGATAAAGTTGGCAATACTGGCAAGGTGGCACCCAAGTCAACTACATCATCAAGGTGGCGCACTACATGCTCCCATTGCCAAGGATGTACCGGCACAACTCGCAGCTCAGTGTCAGGGATTAACTCGGGAAATTCTCGGCGCAAAATGGCAGTGATATCCCCCGTTTCCGCTAGATGGGGCACACCAATGAGTTTTAGATGGGTAGGGGTGAAATTCTCTGGGCCATAACGCTTAGAATCTTCCAAACTAAAGCCGCGACGTAGCTTAGCCAGTGGGTGCACATTATGCCCAGTGATATTTAGTGAATCGGCCAGCACACCACGAAAGTCCGGTGGGACATCTGGAATCGGTTGGCGTCGTTCGACAGTTTCCCGCACATGTTTGAGGTTTGTCACCGCATTGGCAACATCTGCTGGGTCAGGGTCACCCTGAAAGCCTTCGAGTTGTTTGGCAATGTCAATTCGCTCGGCCACATGTTTTCGGGCCCAGTCGCCATAATCGGGGATAGTAGTGGCAGGGAAGGGATTGGGATAGAACACATAATCTTGTTCGGTGACTGCACCTGAAAGTCGCATAGCAAATACTCGTTTGCGTGGTAACAGCGCTGGTAATCCATCAATAGGGACCTCAGTACTCAAACTCGCCATCAAATTAGTGATGAGTGGATAAAGTAATTTGTTTCTAACAGCCTGTTCATCACCGGTAATAAGAGCGGTTCCAGCCAAAAAAGACCAATCACGTTGCTTGTAAAATTGTGAATCTACAAGGATTCGGCAACCACCAAAGTCTCGAACAGTTACACGATAAGGCCAACCATTGCGCAGCTCCACCACAGTGTTTTGTGGATGTGGTTCTAAGGCGAGACCATAATCAAGCAGTCTGAGCGCTGGGGTGACCAGCACTTGTACTAGGCGCTGACACCATTGGATTGGTGTGGCTTTTGCTTCGGCTAGTACTTCATCGAAAATGCGCCGACCCGTAATCGGATTGGTGGCTGTTAACGCTGCAACTGGAATGCCAGTAGGGGTTTTGCGGACGATTGCTCCGAGTTCTGAGCTAACCCGAATCCCCGCAAGGTCATGACCAACTTGGAAGGCGGGGACATCCTCTACCGTATAAGGGGCAATGCCTTGCCGATGAATCAATTTGCTTGCTTCCTCGGCAATAATCGGTCCCGCTAATGCCGACTCCGACAGCCCACGAATTGCCCCAGTGAGCTGGAAATTCACCGAGGTTTTAATATCCACCTGACCGGTATCATCGCTCACTCGTAGGGTGCGCACACTCAATAGGGGTTCCGCATGAGCAGTGGTATCAAGCAACCGAATATCCTCATTAAGACTAATGACATGTTCTAATTGCCAAGGATGCACTGGCACTAGGCTAAAACCTTCAGGCAATTCTGCGGCAAGTTTTCCCGCAAGACCAGGGATGTGGGAACGGAGAGCGTCGATAAGCGACAGGCCGGTGGTTGCGCACAATTCATTGCGTACCGCTAAAAACCGCAGTGGAAACCATTCAACTTGTTCCGGCAAATAGCGAGCATAGTCCGCACCAATGCCTAAGGAAGTTTTGGCACATGGATGCTGTGGGTGCCCCTGCCACACCAATTGCTCCAGATTACCCAAAGCAGTGCGGCCAGCGTATCGACGCACAATGCCATCATGGGCGCGAGCTAAACCAGTAATACCATCGGCTAATTCAGCTAACGCCCGATCGAAATTCGTGGGATCAACGGTAAGTAAGGGTTTTGCCTGTTGCAGCACCTGCACTGGATCATCAGAAGCGGGAATAAGTGGGGCTGAGAGTAATTGCTCTGATTCGAATGCTCGCAAAAGGCGCTGCAACACATCACGCTGTGCATCAAAGGTCATCTTACAAGTGGTAGCACAGCGATCGCGCGGGCAGGGAAACCCGAGGCATCAGTAGGTTTCGGCCAACTGGCAATCAACATTGCACCGATCTCTGGCACCTGCGCAAGGTTAGTCATACGTTCGATTTGCCATCGATCTAGCTGGAGAATGCGCAACTGCGCTGGCATTTGACCCGCTGCCACCAACTGTCCTGGGTCAGTATCGAGGGTTTCATGCCCAATTGCAGTGATATTGCGCTCACACACCAAGAAATCGATGGCCGCCACCGACCATCCTGGTGATGCAACCGCCGTGGTAGCGGGCCAATCTGAACGAAACGCCACGAAAGCACCAGCTGGGATTCGGCAGTGACAATCCTCCCACCATTTGATGTGGTCATCGGTGAGCACAAAATTAGGATTCTTTGCCACTTCAGCACTGAAATCTAGCACCACTAATGGCAAGATCATTTCAGAAACCGGAATCTCAGCCAACCGCCGACCCCCAGAAACAAAATGCGCCGGGGCATCCACATGTGTACCCCACTGACCAATTAACTGATACTGGCTAAACTGCTGGCCCTGAATAGAAAAATGATGACGCACTTCATCCGGGTCAGAAGAAAACTTGGGAATTCCCGGCGCGAAACTTCGGGTGAGGTCTACCTTCCGATGCGCCAATAGGTCCCACAAGGTCATGGCAAAATGGCGAAAACTCGCGCCGGGAAACCAGTGCCATTTTGGGGTTTGGGCCAAGATGCGATCACAAGGGCGCCGGTGGCAGGCACTTGATCGAGATTTGTGAGCAGTTCAATTTGCCATTTATCGTTTTCTAGCAGCAATAGTTCGGTGGGTAATGCGCCACCAGAGACCACGATGCCTTGGTCGGTGTCGGTGGTTTCATGCCCAATGGCGGTGATGTCTCGATTGTTAATTAGCCAGCTGACTACTTCCTGATTCCAGCCAGGGTAGTGGGCTATTCCTTGGTCATCAGCGTTGGCCATTGCCGCTGGATCGGGCCAGCGTTTGGACCAGTCAGAGCGGAAAGCTACGAAGGCTTCTGCTGGGATTTCTCCATGCTTAGCTTCCCAGTTCTGCAGATCAGTAATGGTGGGGGTGAAGTCTGGATCAGCTTGAACCTGTGCGGTGAAATCTAGAACTACCAGCGGAAGGACCATCTGGTTGACATCAATGTTGTCGAGGGTTCGGGCGTTTTGCACAAAGTGGATCGGTGGGTCAACATGGGTGCCCCACTGGCCAACGAAGCTGTATTTGGTGATTTCAAATCCGTGTTCTGCGACGGTGAACAAAGTTTCACGTTGTTCGTCTGGTAGGAGGTGGAAACGGGGTTGGCCCGAGTGGAAGCTGTGGGTGAGATCCACATACATGTGCTTGGTGCGTAAGGTTTTTGCTAAAGCCCAAAGGTCTGTCATGTCAGAAAGCTTAGTGCAGGTTATCTTGAAAACTATTGTGGGCCACGCGCGTTCTGACGCTGACCTCTGATGAGGGTGAATATGGCCGGTACCTGCCATGCGATGGCAATTGGTGTGTAAGGTCTTATCTAAAACATTTGGGCGTAGTGGATAACTTATGAGTTCGGGTAAAACATCGTGGTGCTACTAGTAAAAGAAAGGTGAGAACGTGTCGGAATACCGGCCTACCCTCTGGCCGCCCTTTAGTTTACGGATTCAGGTTGAGGATCTAGAGCTTATCGCAGTTGATGACAGTCATATTTATGCCCTATCTACTCCCACAGCGGCTGAGATCTATGGGCCAGAGATTCCCGACCATGCCTTTGTGTGGTTAGGTGGGGACCGAATCGAATCAGCGAAGTTTCGGTGGGCTAACCGAGTGTCAATGTCACCCATGCAGTGGTCGCTTGATCTTGTGGCTTTAAAAAACGGGGAAATAGTGGGTGCCACTGATCTGCGGGCAAAAGACTTTGCTCGCATGCGCAGTATCGAAACCGGTTCTTGGGTTTACTACCAGCATCAGGGTAAAGGCTATGGCACTTTGATTCGCCATGCGGTGGCGACCTATGGTTTTGATTATCTTGGTGCTGATGATCTCACCACTGCTTGGGCGAAATCGAATCCTGCCTCAGGAAGGGTATCGCAGAAACTAGGGTATGAAATCACTGGTGATGGGCGAATCCCGGAAGGGTTGCCGTGTCATACGGCTCGATTGAGCCGTTTTGCTTATCGACGGGGTGCGCAGCTTCGGTTGCCAAAGGTCACGGTTACTGGTCACACCCCAGAACTGCATGCACTACTTGTTGGCTGAGTGGGTTATGTTATTCCTTTTTCTTGTTTCCATTTGTGGATGTATGCCTGTTCTGCCAGTTCATACCTATCGACAAGTTTTTGTTCTGTGGGTGAATAGGTAGCAGGGCGGAGTTCTGTTTCTGGCCAGAACCACAATTTTAGCTGGAAGGGAAGCGCATCCCATGTGCCCTTCCCAGACTCATAATCCCCAGAAAGAATCTGATCGACATGTAGATGAATATCATTGCGCCCACCTGGGGCGGTGGTAGCTTCCGCCCGGACACGCCAAGTACCAGGAGGGATTTTAAGGTCCCGTAATTCAGGATGCCGAGCAAAAGGTTCGTCCCCCATCCCACCGCCTAGGGTTCCTTCCCAGTCTTCGGCATCTTTGTGCGCCTCAAACTGTATAGAAACCTCTGACCAATGCTCCACATCCGAAAACTCGCTAGGATCAGGTTTAATGTCAGAAATGGTGATTTGCACTCCAGCTATCACATCTCCATAGGGAAATACCTCTCCTAAGTTTATAGATAGCAAATTATCCAATGATCTTAGAAGCGGAATTTCGTTTTCCCCTACACCACCTTCTAGATCTTGGGGGAGTGGCTTTTTAGCGTTTGGGTGGTTCCAGTCATCATCCATCCACCATAGTGGTTGATAAAAAATAGACCAGAGATAAGTGTCGCAGTAAGGAAGTACGCCTACAGTGGTCTTACTGG
>JBHACV010000144.1:0-15350 GCA_041854705.1 Corynebacterium sp. | reverse complement strand
CATACTCGCAAACTGGTAGAACGAGGCAAACAAAAGCATGACAACTGGCAACAGCGTTTCGACGCTTGGGCCAACGCAAACCCTGAGGCCAAGGCGCTCTTCGATCGACTGACAAACCGAGAGCTACCCGCCGATTTCGATGCCGAACTTCCCGTATGGGAAGCTGGTGACTCAGTAGCCACCCGTAAAGCCTCGGAAGCAACCATTCAGGCCTTAGCTGCAAAACTGCCAGAATTCTGGGGTGGTTCAGCCGATCTTGCAGGTTCCAACAACACCGTCATCAAAGGTGCCCCCTCCTTTGGCCCAGAATCAATCAGTACCAACACGTGGACTACCACCCCCGGTGGACGTAACCTCCACTTCGGCATTCGGGAACACGCCATGGGCTCAATCATCAATGGTATTTCCCTCCACGGTGGAACTCGCCCCTACTGCGGCACCTTCCTAATTTTCTCAGATTACATGCGTCCAGCTGTACGCCTAGCCGCACTGATGGGAACCGATGCCTACTACGTCTGGACCCACGATTCAATCGGTCTCGGCGAAGACGGCCCCACCCACCAACCTGTCGAACAATTGGCGACTTTACGGGCCATCCCCGGTTTATCCCTAATCCGCCCAGCCGACGCCAATGAAACCGCCGCCGCATGGCGAGCCGCACTGCTGTATAAGGAAGGCCCCAAAGGCCTAGCCTTAAGCCGCCAGAACCTGCCGGTACTTGCTGGAACCAAGGAAAAAGCCACCGAGGGTGTGGCTAAGGGTGCTTATGTTTTGGTGGAAGCATCAAAACAGACCCCTGATGTCATTTTGATGTCCACCGGTTCAGAGGTGCAACTGGCGGTAGCTGCTGCCGAAACCCTTGAATCCGAAGGTATCGCCACCCGAGTGGTATCAGTACCATGTTTGGATTGGTTCTTAGAACAAGACGCTGACTATCAAGAATCGGTACTGCCAGCAGCCGTCACTGCTCGCGTATCAGTCGAAGCAGGTTTGGCACTATCATGGCACCAATTGCTCGGAAGCAATGGAAAAGCCGTATCGCTGGAGCACTTCGGCGCCTCAGCACCGGGTAACCAACTCTTCACCGAGTTTGGCATCACCACCGATGCAGTCATTGCTGCTGCCAAAGCTGCCTACACCAGCTAGAAACCACAGAAAGTTTTATACCGTGAACGCAATTGACCGTCTCAAAGAGGTAGGCACATCCACTTGGCTTGATGACCTGTCTCGAGATCGCATTGAATCCGGCAATCTTGCCGAGGTCATCGCCACTAAATCCGTGGTAGGAGTGACCACCAACCCCGCTATCTTCGCGGCCGCCATGTCAAAAGGAACCGCCTACGACGAGCAAATCGCACAACTGAAAGCCGCCAATGTCACCGTGGACGAAGCTGTCTACGCTATGAGCATTGACGACGTTCGCAATGCCTGCGATATCTTCCACGACATCTATGTTCAAAGCAATGGCGCCGATGGTCGGGTGAGCATCGAGGTTGACCCCCGGATTTCCGAAGATACCGAGGCAACCATCGCCCAAGCCAAGCACCTGTGGGATACTGTTGGTCGTGACAACGTCATGATTAAGATTCCCGCCACCCCAGGGTCGCTTCCAGCAATCGTAGCTGCCTTGGCCCAAGGAATCAGCGTCAATGTCACGTTGATTTTCTCCCTCGCCAACTATCGCGAGGTAATGGACGCCTTCATCGAAGGAATCACCACCGCAGCCGCCAACGGTATTGATGTCACCAAAATCCACTCCGTGGCATCATTCTTCGTCTCCCGACTTGATACCGAAGTAGATGCTCGTCTGGCCGCGATCGGTACCGAAGAGGCTCTGTCCTACCGTGGTAAAGCTGGCGTGGCCAATGCACGATTGGCTTATGCCGCATTCCAAGATCGCCTACTTACAGCCGAGCTTCCAGCTGGTGCCAATATTCAACGTCCACTGTGGGCTTCTACTGGGGTAAAAAATCCCGAGTACCCACAAACCCTCTATGTTTCGCAATTGGCTGGACCGCAAACGGTCAATACCATGCCAGAAGCAACGATCGATGCGACCTTGGCTGCCAATGACATTGACGGAGACACCCTATCCGGTTTCGCCGACGAAGCCGAAAAGACCCTCGCAGGCATTGCTGCTGTCGGTGTTGACTTTGACGACGTATTCGCCACCTTGGAGCGAGAAGGCGTCGAAAAGTTCATCGCCGCATGGCAAGAACTCCTTGACTCCATGGAAGCGCGATTAGGATAGCGGTTTCATCCACTGGCCGGAAGCCCACATCCTTGGGGTTTCCGGCCTTCCTGCTGACATACCGTAGCGTGTTCGCCGTGAGATACGGATCAACGGTAAACTGACACATCGTGAACAACCACGAAAATTCCCATCACCCAACTACTATCTCCCTATCGAGCAATGAGGGAAACCCCCTACGAGATGACAGCGACAAACGGCTCCCGAAAATTGCTGGTCCATCTGGGATGGTTATTTTCGGAGTGACCGGTGATCTCGCCCGTAAAAAACTACTACCAGCGATTTATGACCTCGCCCATCGTGGCCTTTTACCCGCTGGTTTCCCACTTGTCGGTTATGGTCGTCGCGACTGGTCAAAAGAAGCCTTTGAAGAGTACGTTTTAGCCGCAGTCAAAGCTGGTGCCCGCACCAAATTTCAACAACACGTGTGGGAACGCCTAGCCGAAGGAATGCACTTCGTCAGCGGCAACTTTGATGATGATGCCGCCTTTGACCAGTTAGCCGCCACCCTAGCCGAGCTCGATCACAGTCGCGGCGCCGCCGGAAACTGGGCGTTCTATCTGTCCGTACCACCAGATTATTTCTCTGCTGTCTGCCACCAATTAGATCGCTCTGGTATGGCTGAGTCGAACCGAGGATGGCGTCGAGTGATCGTCGAAAAGCCCTTCGGTCACGACCAAGAAACCGCCCATAGACTCAATAACCTGATTAACTCGGTCTTCCCTGAGAAGTCCGTGTTCCGCATCGACCATTACCTCGGCAAAGAGACCGTCCAAAACATCATGGCATTGCGCTTTGCCAACCAGCTTTTCGACCCACTGTGGAATAGCCACTACATCGACCACGTGCAAATCACCATGGCCGAAGATATCGGACTCGGTGGCCGCGCTGGCTACTATGATGGCATTGGTGCTGCCCGTGACGTTATCCAAAACCACTTGATCCAGCTACTCGCGCTAATCGCCATGGAAGAACCCATCGATTTCACGCCAGCCGAATTACAAGCCGAAAAAATCAAAGTATTACGTGCCACCAAAGCCGTGGGACCATTTGCCACCACCACTGCCCGTGGCCAATACGCCGCTGGCTGGCAAGGCTCAGAGTATGTCAAAGGCCTACGGGAAGAAGAAGGCTTCGACCCAGACTCCACCACTGAAACCTACGCAGCCTGCACCTTGGAAATTAACTCCCGTCGATGGGCCGGTGTCCCTTTTTATCTCCGCACCGGCAAACGGCTGGGGCGGCGCGTGACCGAAATCGCATTGATATTCAAAGACGCACCCCACCAGCCTTTCTCTGAAGGCTCACGCCACGCTCAAGGACAAAATGTAGTAGTCATCCGAGTCCAGCCAGATGAAGGCATGCTCATGCGCTTTGGCTCCAAAGTACCCGGCTCCGGCATGGAAGTCCGTGATGTCAATATGGACTTTAGCTATTCCGAAGCTTTCACCGAGGAATCGCCTGAAGCCTACGAACGACTAATTCTCGACGCCCTACTCGATGAGGCCAGCCTATTCCCAACCAATGAAGAAGTAGAACTGAGCTGGAAGATCCTTGACCCAGTCCTCGAATATTGGGATCAACGCGGTCGCCCCCAAGAATACCCAGCTGGCACATGGGGACCAGAAACAGCCGATCGAATGCTCTCCCGCGTTAATCGCACATGGCGTCGCCCATAATATGGTTAGCCTTTGAATCAAGAAATTTTACCCATGCAGCCTGTACAAATAGGAATCGAGTAGCGCGCTAATGATTTTTGACCTTCCCAATACCACCACCCGAGAAATCGCCCAATCACTAGTGCGAGTGCGTGATACCAGCAGCCAAGGCACCACCTCTCGGGTACTCACCTTAATTGTGGTGGCCAAAGCTACCGATGATATCTCCGCCATCACCACCGCCACCAATGATGCTTCCCGCGAACACCCCTCCCGAGTGATCGTCTTAATCACCGGTGATGCAGATAAACCCACCCGATTAGATGCCGAGCTACGTATCGGTGGAGATGCTGGTGCCTCAGAAGTCATCCTGATTCGGATGACTGGTGAAGTAACCAATCACCTTGTTCACGTCGTTACTCCATTGCTACTACCAGACACCCCAATCGTGGTGTGGTGGCCCTATACCGCTCCAGTAGTTCCATCCCAAGACCCCTTGGGCAGAATTGCACAACGACGCATCACCGATGCCCAATTGGACTCACTAGTCGATGCGCTATACAACCGGCGCAACTCCTACACCCCTGGCGATTCCGATATGGCTTGGGCCCGCCTGACCCCTTGGCGCGGTGTTTTGGCATCAGCACTCGACCAACCACCCCATGAACCAACCGAAGAAGTCCGAATCTTTGGCCCCGCCAACTCCCCAAGCGTGGATCTAGCTGCTGGCTGGCTGATTAATCGGCTCGGAGTAAAAGTCACCCGAATCGCCACCGGTGACGCCAATGACTCTTCAGAAAACCACATCCCCATCAGCCGCATCGAATTAGATCGTCCCTCTGGAACGTTGGTCCTTGAGGCAGAAAAAGACGAACATACCATCGCGGTCTGCCTACCTAACCGGGAACCCGCTCGAGTAGCAGTCAATCTGCGCACCGCTGCAGATTGTTTAGCAGAGGAACTACGCCACCTTGATCCCGACCAAGCCTATGCCAACGCCCTCCAAGGACTCAGCCGAGTCTTCTATCCCACAGTCTAAGGGATTCCATTAGCATGAGTCTTACTATCTAAAACCAGCAAAGGAGCTCGTGACTTTTTGCCATGATCGACATTACAAAAGTAAAAACCCAAGCCGACGTCTGCCAAACCGCGGCAAACGACTTCGTCACCGTGATACACGATGTTAATAAAACCGGCGGCGTCCACGGCGATGGTATTGCCCGGGTAGTCCTCACTGGTGGTGGCGCTGGTATCGGTATGCTGAAACTGCTCGTCAATGCCAACATCAATTGGGAACTTGTCCACATCTTCTTCGGCGACGAGCGCAACGTTGCAGTAACCCACCCAGATTCCAATGAGGGACAAGCACGCGCAGCACTTTTAGATCATATCGCCATCCCTGAGGCCAATATCCACGGCTTTGGCCTCGGGGATGGCGTGAACATGGCCGAAGCCGCCGAAGCATACACCACTATTTTGGATGACTTCGCTCCCCACGGTTTTGACCTTCACCTACTAGGCATGGGCGGTGAAGGACACATCAATTCCCTCTTCCCCCACACCCAAGCGGTGGCCGAAACCACATTACGGGTGCTTCCAGTCTACGACTCGCCCAAACCCCCACCTGAACGTCTCACCCTTACCTTGCCAGCAGTAAACAGTGCTGAACGAGTGTGGTTACTAGTCGCTGGAGCAGAAAAAGCCGAAGCAGCAGCCAATGTTCCTACCGGTAATTTCCTCGATTGGCCCGCAGCTGGCGCCAAAGGCAGAAGCGAAACCCGCCTGATCGTAGCTGAAGACGCCGCAACCCTACTCTAAAACCAACTTGCCATAAGGTGGTCACAGCAAAAACCTGACACCACCTTATGGCAGGTTTGCCGCTGAATCAAATAAAATCCACTACCGACAACTAAAACTGAGGGTGCCACCTTGCTGTGACACCCTCAGTTTTATAAATAGCAACTACTGATAAGCCTGAATCAGGTTCAATGCCACAATGCAGACAATCCAGATCAGACCAGTGATAATAGTAAACCGATCAAGATTCTTCTCTACCACTGTAGAACCAGACAAATTGGATTGAACTCCACCACCAAAAAGGCTGGAAAGACCACCGCCCTTACCCCGGTGCAGCAAGACGAACAACGTCATCAACACACTGGAAAGAACCAAAATGATCTGGAGGGCAAGAGTCATCGAATACAACCTTCAATCTCTACAATGGTCACTTAGCTACTAAGCAGCACATAAGTGAAGTTCCACAATATCCGTACAAAGCATACACCATGTCTGACGAATCCCCTGCATCGATTAACCAGAGTTGCGCAATGCCGTAGCGAGACCATTCATAGTCAACCGGATAACATGACTGACCCGATCATTATCACCCTGCTCCCGGAACCGCCGTAACATTTCCACTTGAATAACATTCAGCGGCAGTAAATACGGATAACGACGCCGCACCGAACGCGCAAGTTTCGGATTATCCTCTAACAATGTAGACGCACCAGTCACCTGGAAAAACATATCAAGAGTAAGCTCAAATTCTTCCTTGATCGCTTGATAGATCCGCTGTGCAGCCTGCTCATCAGTCACCAACTTGGCGTAGTGCTCAGCCAAGTTCAACTCGACCTTACTCATTACTTGAGCCATATTAGACAGCACAGCATTGAAAAACGGCCAATCCTCAAACAACTCTTTCAACTGTTCCAGACGTGCCGCCGGATCCTCGCCTTGATCGATCCATTGCCGCAATGCGGTTCCCATGCCAAACCAACCAGGCAACATCACCCGAGACTGCGACCATGCTAATACCCATGGGATAGCCCGCAAATCAGAAATTGCCGTGGTTTGTTTCCGCGCCGAAGGCCGCGAACCAATATTGAGCGCCCCGATCTCGGCCACCGGAGTCGACGACGTGAAATATTCAATAAAACTAGGATCATCATGCACCAGCGAGGCATACTTTTCTTGACTAAGCCGCGACAGTTCCCGCATCACCGCATAAGCAGCAGTCCGATCTCGCAATTTGTCCTCTACCTTGAGCAATGTCGCCTCAATCGTCGCTGAAACAAGCGCCTCTAAATTACGACGAGCAGTTTCCGGCGAACCATACTTGGCGGAAATAATCTCACCTTGCTCCGTAATCCGAACCGAACCTTGGACCGCACCATCAGGCTGGGCCAACAGGGCTTCATAGGATGGGCCGCCACCACGACCGACCGTGCCCCCACGTCCGTGGAATAACCGTAAGGCCACACCATGGCTATTAGAAGCAGCAATCAAGGCTAATTCTGCATCATACAGTGACCAGTTTGCCGCAAAATAACCACCATCTTTATTGGAATCGGAATACCCCAACATCACTTCTTGTACATTCTCACGCTGCCGCAGATAGTTACGATACAACGGCAATGACCACAATTTTTCAATGATCTCTGCGCCTGCCTGCAAATCTTCAATCGTTTCAAACAGCGGAATCACATCCACGGTTCCCGTTGGGTGGTCTCCATTAGCTTGAATCAGACCACTTTCTTTCAACAGCACCATCGCCTCAAGCACATCAGATACAGACTGTGCCATCGACACAATGGAATGCGGCACCATGCCCGGACCGAAGGAATCAACCGCACGTTTAGCCTCAAAAATCAGATCTAACTCCCGCTGAGTGGCCTCACTAAACGATGGTGCATCCCGGCCGATCAAGGGCCGCGGACTACGCAGTTCGTCGACAAGCAAAGCGACTTTCTCCTCTTCGCTCAAGGAGTGATAATCCGAATGCACATGGGCATAAGCGAAAATCTCAGTGAGAAATGTCTCATAACTTTCAGAATTCTGCCGCAAATCCATTGCATACAGATGAAAACCGAAAGTTCGCAGTGCAGTACGAATCGCAGCAAGGCGATTATCAGCAATCAAATCATCATGGCTTTGCCGCAGCGAAAAATCAATAATATCCAAATCAGCCAGCGCCTGATCGGGATGAGTATAAGGTTCATGAGCATTAAACCACGTCCCTTCCACTGCCGACCCCCCAATCAGCGTGGCAAGTGTGGCCAGCATCCGGCCGCGAATCCCATGCACCGCACGCCGATACGGCTCATCGACACGCGCCGGAATATCGTTTTTGCCCAGTTGGGCCAATGCCTGCAAATCATCGGTGACGCTAGTCAGCCGATCTGACATTGATAACTCATGCTCTAACTGGTGTAACTGATGCACATAGAACTTCAATACCGTTTCCGCTGCACGAGTCGTGGCATAATGCAAGGTCTCCGCCGTAACATAAGGATTACCATCATGATCGCCGCCAATCCATGAACCTGGCTTAATGATGGCAGAGTACAGATCTGGAAGCTCAAACATTGCCTCCAACGTATCCGATACGTCTTGATTGATTGCTGGGATGGCTTTCAATAGCGACAAAGTGTAGTACCGCAAGCCAACTTCGATTTCATCTTCGATCCGTGGCCGCGCTACCCTAATCAATGCCGTTTGCCACAGCAAAGTCATCCACCGAGTGATCTGCCGAGAAATCTCTGCCAATCGATCATCACTCAATGCATTATGCGGCGCATGTAATACCTCATGACGCTGTCGCAGTAATTCAGTGATATGTTCTTGGGCGTCAAAAACCGTCCTCCGGCGAGTTTCCGTCGGATGGGCGGTCAGCACCGGTGCCACCTCTGCGGTTTTCAGTAATTTTTCGACGTCTTCCGCTTGCACCTGCGACTCGGCTAGCTTGCGCCATGTCGCTGCCAACGAGGAATCTGGCGCTGGTAATCCCGCCTCCTGATCCGCAACATAACTAGTGTGGTCATGTAGATCCTCAACTAGGTTAGCGAGCAACGCAAAATGATTGAACGCCCGAGCAATTGGAATGAAATCTTGGGTTTCTACTCCTTGCCCTAAGGCAATGAGATCGCTAATATCCCGTTGCCCTTTTGCCACTTGGAAAGCAATCTGGCGGGCAAGTTCAACACGCTGATAAACCTCTTCCCCTTCTTGCTCAGCGATGACATTTCCGAGCAAAGAACCAAGATAACGAATATCGGCATTAAGTTGCTCAGTCATAGTTTTTACTCCTTATGGATTTATAAAACCCAGCATTAAAAAGGCCCATCCCCCGTATCGGGATGGGCTCAATCATGCACGGTGATTAGAATGGGCCACCCGCAGCGTTGGCCGCCAACTTGGCAAAGGCTTCACCATCAAGTGAAGCACCCCCCACCAAGCCGCCGTCAACATCGGGCTGTCCTACGATTTCTGCCACGGTTTCAGCCTTGACGGAACCACCATAGAGAATCCGAATGCTTTCTGCTACCTCGGTGTCGGTCAGTTCTACTAGCAATGCCCGGATAGCGGCACAGACTTCCTGAGCATCGGCAGCAGATGCTACCTTGCCGGTACCAATAGCCCAGACTGGCTCGTACGCAATGACAGTCTTGGCCAATTCCTCGGTGCCCAGCCCAGCAAGCGACTTGCGAGTCTGCTCCACCACATATTTGACATGAGTGCCAGCCTCCCGGATTTCAAGCGGCTCGCCGACACATACGATCGGACTGATATTGTGATCGAGAGCTGCCTTAGCCTTGGCGGCAACCAATTCATCGGTCTCACCATGATATTCTCGCCGCTCGGAGTGCCCAACCACGACCCAAGTGCAGCCCAGCTTCTCTAGCATTGAAGCAGAAACTTCACCAGTGTAGGCACCAGATTCATGCTGAGACACGTCCTGTGCACCATAGGTGATTTCCAGCTTGTCGCCTTCGACGAGAGTCTGGACGGTGCGGATGTCGGTAAAAGGAACAGTGACCGCGACGTCAACCTTCTCGTAGTATTCCTTCGGCAAGGCGAAGACCAACTTCTGGACCGTTGCAGTTGCCTCTAAGTGGTTGAGGTTCATCTTCCAGTTACCAGCAATAAGTGGCTTACGTGCCATAAGAATGGCATTCCTTTCTATTAAATAAGGTGCCAGCTCATTGCAGCCCGCACCTTCAGTGTGAGTGGGTTTGAGGTCTTAGCTTTCGAGAATCTTGACGCCTGGCAGTTCCTTGCCTTCAAGGAACTCCAGCGATGCGCCACCACCAGTGGAGATATGGCTAAAGCCCTCCTCTGGCAGACCAAGCAGACGCACAGCAGCTGCGGAGTCACCGCCACCAACAACCGAGAATGCACCATTAGCAGTAGCAGCGATAATGGCCTCGGCTAGGCCACGAGTACCATTGGAGAAGGCTTCGAATTCGAAGACACCCATTGGGCCGTTCCAGAAGATAGTCTTAGCGGTGCTGAGCACTTCAGCGTACTTCTTAACCGTCTCTGGCCCAACATCCAGTGACATCCAGCCAGCTGGAATACTATCGAGGGCTACAATCTGCTGTTCAGCATCTGCCGCGAAAGTAGCAGCAGCAACCAAATCCACGGGCAAAACTAGCTTATCGCCGAAGGTGGTCAGTAACTCCTTGCACTTTTCAATCTGCTCTTCTTGCAGCAGAGATTCTTGCACATCAATGCCTTGAGCAGCGAGGAAGGTGTAGCACATGCCACCACCAATGATGACCTTATCAGCCTTGGCAGCCAGTGCCTCAATCACGCCAAGTTTATCGGAAACCTTAGCACCGCCGAGTACCACAACATAGGGGCGCTCTGGGGATTCCACCATCTTCTTAAGAACATCAATTTCTTTTTGCACCAAGCCGCCAGCATAGTGCGGTAGCCGCTTGGCTACGTCATAAACCGAAGCTTGAGCTCGGTGCACAACACCGAAACCGTCAGAGACAAAAGCACCATTTTCTGCGGCCAAGGCAACCAGCTGATCGGCGAATTCGCCACGTTCTGCTTCTACTTTCGAGGTTTCCCGCGGGTCAAAGCGAACATTTTCGAGCAGGAGTACGTCACCATCATTGAGGCCATTGGCGCGTTCGTGAGCGTCTTCCCCAACAACATCGCCAGCAAGGGCAACATATTGGCCCAAAGCCTCGGAGAGAGCTTCGGCAACCGGAGCCAGCGAGAATTTCTCGTTTACCTCACCTTTGGGCCGACCAAGATGAGCCATCAGGATTACCCGTGCACCCGCCTCAGACAGGGCCTTGATGGTGGGAAGAGATGCGGTGATGCGTCCAGTATCGGTGATTTCACGGGCCTCATTCAGCGGCACGTTGAAGTCGGAGCGCACCAACACGTGGCGACCTTCGACGCCTTCATTGATGAGGTCTTGGAGGGTCTTAACAGTCATGAACGTTGTAGCCTTTCCAGGGGAAAATCGGTAAAGGTGACGCACGGAATAGCCTGTGATCGGATGCACGCTGCACCAAGGCTCCTGCGCTGTGAAGAATCAATGTGGAAAGTGATTCTTGATTTCTAGTGTATGCAAAAGTCCCGAGGCATACTGTCAGTACTCCTCGGGACTTTTTATGTATTAACAGACATTAGCTGAATTGCGATCATAGTGACGAAAGATTCAGCTAACTGGTCCAACATTGTCTGCCTTAGAGGCGCTCACCGACGTACTCAGTGATGGTGACGAGCTGGTTGGAATAACCCCACTCGTTGTCATACCAAGACACTACCTTGACCTGGTCGCCAATCACCTTGGTCAGGCCAGCGTCGAAGATGGATGGGTGCGGATCGGTGACGATGTCAGAAGAAACCAGTGGCTCCTCTGAGTAAGCGAGGATGCCCTTGAGCGCACCCTCAGCTGCCTTCTTCACGATCGCATTAACTTCTTCAACGGTGGTCTCGCGAGAAGCGGTGAAGGTCAGGTCAGTTGCAGAACCGGTGGGAACTGGGACACGCATTGCGTAGCCATCCAGCTTGCCCTTCAGCTCTGGCAGTACGAGAGCAACAGCCTTGGCAGCACCAGTAGAGGTGGGCACCATGTTGATGGCGGCAGCACGAGCACGACGCAGGTCACCGTGTGGTGCGTCAACCAGACGCTGGTCACCAGTGTAAGCGTGAACAGTGGTCATTAGGCCACGAACGATACCAAGCTCGTCATTGAGAACCTTCGCCAGTGGGGCCAAGCAGTTAGTGGTGCAAGAAGCATTGGAAATGATGGTGTGCTTCTCTGGGTCATAGTCGGTGTGGTTCACGCCGACAACAAACGTGGCATCCTCATTCTTTGCTGGTGCAGAAATAATAACCTTCTTGGCACCTGCATCGATGTGAGCTTTTGCGGCATTTGCATCGGTGAAGAAGCCAGTGGATTCAACCACGATATCGACACCAAGATCGCCCCACTTGAGGTTCTTCGGGTCGCGCTCAGCGGTGACGAGAATGCGGTGACCACCAACAGTGATGGACTCGTCATCGTAGGTTACATCCTGATCCAGCCGACCCAGAACGGAGTCGTACTTCAGAAGGTGAGCCAAGGTGTGATTGTCGGTCAAGTCGTTGACTGCAACAACCTCGATTTCGGAACCACGCTGGGTTAGTGCCCGGAAGAAGTTGCGGCCGATGCGGCCGAAGCCGTTAATACCTACGCGAATCGTCACTGTGATGTCTCCTAAAAGTAGAGTGCTCTTTGGCTTTGGCGGGTCGGTGTCATCGGTTGTGATTGTTTTTGTTTGGACTTCCGATTCCTCGGCTCGCCGTTGGTTTCAAGTGTAGCCACACAATCACAAACCCGCATGGGCAGAAAAACCAAACCAACATTTTCGAACGAGTCAGCTGCCGCCAAACGGGGGGGCTACGCACAGTCAGAAACTAAAAATCTGGCCACCTAGCTTCCGCTAAAACCCCAGCTAATTTCGATTTTTTACCCCTATTGGGTGTATGTTAACCCAATTACTACACTGGCATTTCATGGCCAACCATACAACAACTGCGACCGCTGTGAACATAGTCACAACGGTCTTTTGAATGTGTTTATATCTCTCAGGAATGTCACAAAGAGTCAAAAATAACCGGAATAAAACCAACAGATTGGGCGTCGCAAAGCAAAAATTTTCTTTCCGAAACTAGTAGCTGGTTCAGATTTGATCCAAAAGTTCATCGGTTACCACTGCTTGCGTGTTAGGAATATTTAATTCTTCAGCACGCTTGTCCGCCATAGACAATAACCGACGAATTCGGCCCGCCACCGCATCTTTGGTCATTTGCGGATCAGCCAGCCGCCCAAGTTCCTCTAACGACGCCTGACGATGCCGCACCCGCAGCTGTCCTGCTTCTGCGAGGTGATCTGGTACATCATCGCCCAAGATCGCCATTGCCCGTTCAACCCGAGCTGCCGCCGCAACCGCAGCTCGTGCTGAACGTCGCAAATTAGCATCATCGAAATTCGCCAACCGATTACCCGTCGGACGTGCTTCTCGCCGCAATCGTTTCTGGTCCCACTGCAATCGAGTGGTGTGCGCACCCATGCGAGTCAATAGCGCCCCCACCGCTTCCCCATCGCGGATGCTAACTTTCTCCACTCCCCGTGATTCCTTGGTTTTGGCAGCAATACCCAACCGGCGAGCACAGCCAACGAGTGCTAAAGACGCCTCCTGACTTGGGCAGGTTATTTCTAATCCGCTGCTACGACCAGGGTCTCCTAAAATTCCGGCCGCCAAAAAAGCACCCCGCCAGGCAGCCTCAGCATCGGCAACCGTACCGCTAATAACCTGCGGCGGCAATCCATATACCTGATGCCCCGAACGAGTAACCAAACCGATACGGCGAATAAATTTCTCAGCATCGGAAGTAATACGAAGTAAATACTTCGCTGCTTTCCGCGAGGAAGTAGCACCTAATTCTAATAACGTAACTTCCACGCCAAAAAGATCAACGATGTTTTCTTGTAATCGAACTGCGGCCTCACGCAGCTCTAACTCAACTTCAACAATCAACTTATTGGCCACAAGGTTATACTCA
Source organism: Corynebacterium sp. (assembly GCA_041854705.1). GTDB lineage: Bacteria > Actinomycetota > Actinomycetes > Mycobacteriales > Mycobacteriaceae > Corynebacterium. Next base: position 1,589 of record JBHACV010000144.1, on the reverse strand, counting down.
CCAGCAAAACGAATCATTGCTGCAATTTCCGCGATCCGAGCATTTTGCCGACTCACATCTACCTTGCTGAGTTCTTCTTTGACTTGGGTAGTCAGACTCGACACAGTCACGTCCTTTTACTTTCTATGAATGGAGTTAGTTTTGAAATTAATCATGGTGGCAAACAAAACCCCATCTTAACGGTAAACGCCTGCGTTATTTCTCATTCACGCAGGCGTTGCGCTAAAAACGCACTACCAAAAACTACCGACCAAGATATTCCGCTTTCAAAGCAGCCGCGAGTTTCGTGGGATCATGCCGAGAAATATAGTAGCCTTTGCTATCTTCTTCCCGAAGATCATAGAACACAAGCTTAGCACCAATATTGGCAGCAGCCCGATCCAAATGAACCCGATCTGGTGCAGCTGGCAAGGCACTTTCATCAACAATAACCACATCCGCTGAGAAAGTAGCGGCATGTTGTTTAAGAATATGAATATGCCGTTCCGCGGTAAAACCAGTGGTCTCCCCCGGTTCGGAATCTAGATTAAGCACCACCACTCGCATCGCTGATGTTCGATTCAATGAATCGACCACTCCGCCCACCACCAGATGTGGAAGCACCGAAGAAAACCACGAACCTGGCCCAAGAGTCACCAGATCAGCGTTCTCCACTGCTTCTAATGCTGCTGGGCAGGCAGGCGGATCTTCTGGATTCATCCGCACTCGACGCACCGACCCAGGAGTGGACGCAATGGCTACTTGGCCACGTACATGTCGTATGATCCGGGGATCACTGTCCAGCCCAGCCACATCGGCTTCAATATCCAATGGAATCTCCGCGACTGGCAGTACTCGCCCCTCAGCCCGAATCATCTTTGCCACGGTATCGAGTGCTGCTACCTCAGAGCCAAGCACCTCCACCAACCCCGCAATCAGCATATTTCCAACAGCATGACCAGCTAGCGCCCCGTATCCACCATATCGGTGTTGCAATACAGCTTCCCACATTTGACCTTCTTCATCGAAAGGCGCCAATGCAGCTAAAGCTCTGCGCAGATCACCTGGCGGGATTTGACCCAATTCACGCCGAATGCGTCCAGACGAACCACCATCATCAGCAACCGTGACAATGGCAGTGATTTGTTCTGGCTTTAGTAACCGAACAGCCCGTAATGTTTGAAACAGACCGTGTCCGCCACCAAAACTGGTGACCTTAATCGGAGGGAAAGACACTTCAGACATTCTTGCTACCAATTCCCTGTTTTAGTGTCGATTAATGTCACGATGCGATACCGTCACATCTAAATCATCAGTGGCAGCAAGCCTTTTGCCTAATTCTTCAGCAATGGCCACCGAACGGTGATGCCCACCTGTACAACCAATGGATACCGTGATGAATTTCTTACCTTCATGCTTAAAACCATCACGCATATCCATAAGCATCCGGTAGAAATTCGACAAAAACTCTTGTGCCGAATCATGCCCAAGAACATAATCAGCTACCGGCTTATCCACACCCCGAAATGGTCGCAATTCCTGCACCCAAAACGGATTCGGCAAAAACCGCACATCCACCATAATGTCAGTGTCTCGCGGTGTGCCATGCT
>JBHACV010000143.1:0-22062 GCA_041854705.1 Corynebacterium sp. | reverse complement strand
TTAAGTAATATTGGAGGTATGTTCACTCACCTCATGATTTATACACAGGACTAATCATGACCCCACATAAACGTAGAAATCTCCTCATCTTTTGCACCATCGCAATCAGCTCTGGTTGGATCGGCTATGGTTTCGACCGATTAACCCATACCGATAGCAGCAGTGGAAATTCCCTCGGCGCTGGTATCTGGCTGGTTTTACCCTTGCTCTGCTCCCTCATATTGCGTGGTTTTGGTGGCGATGGCTGGCATAATGCCGGTTTCGGTCTGCGACTTCGTGGACACTTAGGATGGTACGGATTCGCCATTATCATTTTCCCAGCAGTAACCCTGCTCGTCCTAGGATGCGGGTTGATCAGTGGCGCGGTGTCTTTCACCCATCTTGGTTGGGGCACTTTACTCGTCGGCAGCATAGCGCAATTAGGGCCCCAACTGTTGAAAAATTTCTTCGAGGAATCAGCATGGCGCGGCTATCTCACCGGCACTTTGCTTGCCACCAAGTGTTCCGATGTTCCCCTTTATCTGCTCATAGGATTTATTTGGACCGTTTGGCACATACCCTATTACCTATTTTTCCTGCCCGAAGAGATCTTTACCCAGTTGGGGCTTGGGCGATTTTTAGTTATGGGCTTGTCATTTCCCATCATTTTCTGCTGGACAATTTTCTATACCGAGATCTACCGAGCCACCTTCAGTATTTGGCCACTAGTTTTGGCACACAGCATTGAGGATGCATTCCTAAACCCCCTGATTACCTCCAATATGCTACGCATCGCACCTGGAATGCACCTAATGTTCAATCCAGTCTTTGGGAGCCTATCGATGCTGATTTTCTTGGCAGTCGGACTATGGCTTAGGCATCGCCGAATCACTCAATCCATCGCCAAGCAATAATGCGCGGTGGCCACCACTAAACCCTTAAAACGCAAAGGTTACCTCCCACCTTAAAAGGGGCTCCCCTTACACCATTCCAGTAGCTCTTTCGCTGGAAAGATGATGTTCTCATACCCATCCGCTAATTCCAAAGCTTTCTCCGCAAATTCCCGGGTATGGGTAGTATCTTTTCGGTACTGGGCCCGGGTAGCAAAATCAAGATAAAGCTGAGCTGCGGTATGAGTATCATGAATGCGACGATACAAATGGATCGCTCGGTTTAGATTTTTCCGTGCTGCTTTCACACGACCAGTGTTATTGCTCAGAGTGGCTTTTTGGGCATGGAAATTCGCCAAACACTTGAGCCGCTCTCCTGGTGAAGACACAAAGTACTGCAGATTGGTATCTAGCTTCAACTGCAGGATGGTCAATAGCCGGTTGTAGTGTTCATCGGCTAATGAATCACCCATACTATTAGCCACAACGGCCACCTCTTCACAAGCAGCAACTAACTGTGCCGCAGCAATTCCCTTGGCGTTATCATCTTCGCTTTGTTCTTTAGCTGCAAGGTCGCGCCGAGCAGCGGCAATCGCGGCATTGCCCACATCAATCACATGGGCATTGGAAGAAGTCTGGTGAAGTGGCATCAACACGTCCGTTAATGCATGCGCCCGCTGTGCTTCTGTCGGTGCATGATGAGCTCTATCAACCAGAACGGAATAGTTTTGCGTATCATTAGAATCCGCTTCCGCTCGTGCAAGCCGCCATTCGAGGTCAAAAGTATCTGCTCGACCAGTGACCTGATTAAAAATCTCTGTTGCAAATGCCGCGATCTCATTCAATCGTTCTGAAGAACTTTCCGGATTTTGTGCGCGGTCATCCAATTCAATGGCAACCAATAAATCCGATACATCTGCCATCGTTTGGTATAACCCATGTTCTTCTGCGATTTCTAAGCACCACGAAGCATGTGCCGAGGCGGTTTCAAACTGCTGGCGATGATAGGCCATTTTCCCTAGGAGGAAAACCCCTTGTAGCTCCACCCCGAGTGGATCAAAGGTATCGATGGCTTTGATCGCATGGGCCACTTGTTCTTCGAAGGGCTCATAGATCTTCACATCCAACAAGTCACCGCTGTCGGTACACAAAAGATAGTTCACCTGAGCAAGCACTCGGCGCGGTGAATCCTCGCCCACAGGTGAGCCTTGGGCGTCGAAAAGCTTCATGCCCGCTTTGAGTTCCTTGAAGGTAGGCAGAGTAAATACTACTGACATCTATTACATTTCCTTTGGGCCAGTTGAGTCATGAAGTTTCATGACAAAACCAACCCTTTATTTAGGTCTGGGCCGAGTTTGGACATTAGAAATGCCCGCATTGCGATCGCTGGCAATGATGTTACATCAATGCAACCGTTCGCTTAAGCGGGACAATTGATGGGTATTCATGCACCTGTATTGTACTCATTTGATCCAAAATAGCTGGTTGACACATCACAAATACACCCACTCTGAAGGGTATTTTTGTAAGAAACATAACCTTAGTACTTACACTGTAGGCAACTAAAAACCGAAGCCAGTAGCTAAGATTATGGTGTTGATCTTAGCTACTGGCCTATTTGGAGCTCCGAATTTATCCCTGGAAGTATTCGGTACCTGGCACTGATACTGGCAATTCTAACTCTGGAGTGATATCTGATTTTGGTACTAGCCCAAATTTCTCCATGCCTTTACGCACATGCTCTGCGGCGTCAATATTCAACGGGCCTGAACACCACATAGCATAGGGCAGATTGATGAATCGGTTTTCCTTCACTGCTGGCAGGTCCTTGGTAGTGGGATGCTCTTTAAGGATCTTCACCTTCTCCTCAAATTCCTGACCAGGATACTCCACAAACACAAACACATCAGGACTATTAGAAGTCAAGTGTTCCCAACCGACAGTGGTCCAAGTATCTTCAATATCACTGGTAGCGTTCTTCGCACCCGCTGCATCAAGAATTGCCTCAGGAGCACCGAAGCTTCCTGAGGTAAAAATGGTGTCTGAAGCAGAATCAAAAACAAAAGCGACTGGTGGTTTTTTCGCCTGCGGCGCTGCTTGCAAAGCTGCTAACCGTTGTTGCTGATCAGTAACCACTTTAGCTGCGGCTTCAGCATTTTTGGTCATAGCACCAATGTTGGTAAGGTCGATTTCTACCGCTTCCCACGGGTCAACAATTCCGCGTTCATCAGATCCTGCTTGTCGGCACGATTCAGTAAGAACATAAGTCCCGATTCCCTGTGCTCTGAGAGTTTCTGGAGTAATGTTCTTTCCCTCGTTTAGCCCATACCCCCACCCAGCAAAGTAGATATCTGGCTGTTTTGCCACGATCTCTTCCAAAGATGGATATTCCTTAGCAACATCATCAAGTTTTTGCACCTCAGGACCATATTTTGCAGTCAAGATATCCATATCCCGTTGGATGGATGAAACCCACTTGATGTTGTCTATAGCCCCTGCTGCCAGTGCGATAGAAATAATATTACCATCATTAACGAACAGGTTTTCTGATGAATCGTAAGATACCTCAACACCACAATTTTCCACGGTGATGCTACCAGACTGGGAGGTGTCCGATTTCGGTGTGGCACACCCACTTACCGCCACCACAGTCACGCCGATAATTCCAATCAATGATCGTAATCTCATAAGAGTACAATCTCCTTTCTATAAACCACCCCTTGCCGCGCCATGCCATAGCTCTTGGTGCGCAGCCTGCAAGTTTCGTTACACTCACTGGACTTTTACAAGGAGTCAATGATTAGGTGTGGATTGCATGTTTCTGGCAATCTCGCAAGATAGGCCTGCACGTCAAAAACCTCGCGCAGGTTGGTAGGAATCAGAACTTCTTCTGGTTTTCCTACTGCAAGCATCGTCTGGTCGTGCAAGACAATAACTTGGTCAAAATGAGCCACAGCAAGATCTAAATCATGAATCGTAGCAAGAATAGTACGCCCAGATTCCCGCAACACTTTTAAAAGATGTAACTGGTGATGGACATCTAAATGATTGGTCGGTTCATCTAGCAAAATAGTGTCAGTACCTTGGGCAAAACCCCGAGCCAGTAATGCGCGACGACGTTGCCCACCCGAAAGTTGATTGTACGGGTCATCTGCGCACTTCTCTAAGCCAACAAGAGCAAGGGAATCCGCGACGATGCGCTGGTGACTCTGACCACCAATCTCCCAAGCTTTTAAATATGGCAGCCTACCAAGCGCTACCAATTCTGCGACCGTAAGGTCACTAGATGGCATTTCTTCTTGACCTACTAGGGTCAGTTTTCTTGCGCGTTGACGTCCCCGCATGATGTGCACATCTTTGCCATCAAGCAGTACCTGTCCACTAAGCAACTTGGTAATACCCGCAATACCCCGAAGCAGTGTTGATTTACCAATACCATTAATACCTACTAGAGCAGTCATAGACTGAGGTAACACAGTAAAACTGATTTTGGATAGGATCTGACGAGTGCCGAACCCCACAGCAACATCGTTAATCTCCAGCATGGTCATGGCCGACCTCCAAAAATGTATTGCCGACGCCCCATGAGAATTAGAAACAACGGCGCACCTAAAACACCAGTTACCACCCCGAGGGGAATTTCCTGTGGTGGTACAGCGATACGTGCTATCACATCAACCCATAGTAGAAACAAAGAACCAAAGATCATGCTTATTGGAAGCAAACGTCGATGCAGCGAGCCCACAAGCATGCGGGCAAGATGGGGAATGACCAACCCTACAAACCCAATGCCACCGGCAACCGCCACCATTGCCCCCACCAGCAGCGCCTGGAGAAAAAACAGTCCTTGTCGCAATAACGACACCTGCACTCCCAAAGCCAGCGCAGTATCCGGACCAGCTGCCAGTGCATCAAGTTGATTTGTCAGCAGGGCTAAAACTACAACGGAAATCACTACCACCACCGCAGGTATGGCAAGTTTATGCCACTGTCCACCAGCAACTGAACCGAGCATCCAGAACATCACGCCTTGTGCGGCACGCGCATCTGGTCCTTTAAAAACCAAAAAACTAGCTAACGCCGAGAAAGCCGAAGATAAGACCACACCCGTGAGTATCAGTCGCAAAGGAGTCAGTCCACCTTGAGCAATCGCAATCCCATAAACAGTAGCCGTAGCAATCAGCGCGCCAACTAATGCTCCTACAGAGAGGGCATACAGTCCAAAGGAGGAAAATACACCAAAAGTCAGCACTGCTGTCGCCCCGACTGAGGCACCAGAAGAGACCCCCAACAGATAAGGATCAGCCAAAGGATTGCGCACCAGAGTTTGCATCACTACACCTGCCAGTCCAAGACCAGCACCCACAATGATTGCGAGCAAACTGCGCGGCACTCGCAGCTCCCAAACAATTGAATCAATGGCTGGGTCTGCCCCTTTTTCACCACTCAAATGAGCAACAACAACCTGCCAAACCTCTGAATGGGAATATTCCACTGAACCAAAAGTCAACGAAACAATAAAGCTAAGGGTGGTCAAGGTCAACAAGACTGCGACCAAAATTAGTGCTTTTACCTGCCTGAGATGCACTTCCATTTCAGTTTAAGCTCCTATTTCTTATGCCATTCGTTCAAGTGGTTGTTGCCCCATCATGTCAGCAAGTGCCAAGAAAAATTAGAGCAGTTCAATTGGTTGTTATTGAAAATGCTCTGTATGGCAGCCTAGCTAAAATGAAAATTATTATAAAATCATTTTCAAAAACCACAGTTTTCGTCCTACATTTTCCTGTCACTCCCCCACACACAGGGGTAGTCTGAAATCCATGAGCATTTCATTGAAACCAGCATCAGAAGTCAATACCGCTTCGGTGGTTATTACTGGCCTAGTCGGTGGATGGCTAACCGCGCGAGAAACTGGTGTACGTCCGCTTGGCGGTGCCATTCTCGCAGCCGCTGGCGCTTGGGCTGGCCGATCTTGGTATGCCAAAGGCGGAGCACCCTTGACCATTGGCCTGACCAGTGCTTACCTAGCGGCTTTTGGTCTATCTCATCCACTGGCGAAAAAGATCGGCCCATGGCCAGCAGTACTTGCGGTCACCACTGCTGTATCTGGTGCGGCCTGTGTCCTTAGCGATATACAGTAGTCATCAGTTATTCTACTGACCCTGAAAATAAAACCAGTGCCTGCCTCTTTGACCAGAAGAAGCAGGCACCATGCATCCGCTGTGGCATTGGATTGCTCATTGCATGCGATTGAAGCCACCAGCTGATAAAACGTGTATGTGAACCCTCCAATTGCACTTTTATGGTGCAGGGAGTGGGTTTATCTCACTGGAAGATCACCACGTCTCACCGGTTTCCGAACTCCAAGTGACAACCTCGCCTGACACATGTAGTAGTCACAAAACCACAGGTTGTCCCATTAGTGGTTACTGAGTCAAGCCCACAATATTGCTAGCACCACTGCTGACAATCAATGGCGCGTGCTACGGTTAGCATAATCGCGTTCTTACTTCATAACCTGGAACAGCACACAGGAGCACTGTATTTTCCGCCTGAAGACGAAACCACAATGGACCTTGGCTGATGCGTGGAGGAAAAGTTTTCTCCGTAGTATCAGGTGCCTCTTGGACGCGAAGAGTCACACGCTGGTCAGAGTTGGTCGGTCTTCGGACTTGTGGATCAGCCCCTCATCCCCTGCCTTCCCAGCTTGGATAAGCCAGTGGACTTGTTATAGGAATTAGGTCCCCACTCACCGCTGCGCGCCAGTCCCGGATTTGCACCGGATTCCCACGAAGCTTCACACCGTGGCTTCACCAACTCACTTCTGAGTGCGTTTTCGATTCTAGCACCATAACCGAAAACTTCGAAGAAATTAACTGGACAAGAATATCTGCCGCAGGCACCTCGCACTGCCCCTACCAGCGCTAAAGCTTCACTACTACCCCGAACAAACAGACAAAAAGTCAGTAACTTCCCGCCAGTGACGGTCACCACCCCAGATGCTGAAACGCTGTCAATGCCAGCTCAGAAAGCAGGCTCACCCCAACGCCAGCAGCCACCAATAACTACACCGCCACAAAAACATCACTGACATAACCTAACCGTGAGTTAATCCCCTACCGGTCCAAGACAGAAAGCATATGACGCTGATATTCAAGACAGCCAGCAATCTAGGTCGCCTGTACCAAATCTCGCAATGAAATCACCAGATTTTCACTTTTCGACGCCTTCGCTATCGGCTTTGCTGTGACCAATCGGATGTGATCGACAGCAAGGATTTCTCGGATGGCTTTATCGTAATTATGGTCTTGCGAAAGATCCGAGTATTCAAATCTTAGTTCTAGATAAATAGCTGAAGCCAAAAGCATGGACCCAACCTCTGCCGGTTCGGCATCGGATAACTCCCCCAAGATAATCCCCAGAAAATTAGCATGAAGTTGCACAATGAATTTTGGGATATGCACCGTCAGCACCGAGGGATCGAACCGACACTATCAACAGGTTATTCACCACAGCGACTCACTTGACAAGATATGCCAATAAGCCCAATTACCGGCCAAATGTAATGAATTAATTTTTATTTCCCCAATCGAATCAGAGATTGCCACCGGCTACAGTGAGATCCATCTAGAGCTATTTCGGCAATATCTAGACTCGAATATATTTTCGTTTCTATTGGTTCCAGTTCGGGTACCACTGACGCTTTTTAGTCTGTGATGAGCTTGCACCGCAGTGTCAGATTATTGGCATAGGCACCACCCAAGCCCCAACTGCGTTTTGGCCTAGCAAACCAAACAACCTGCCATCGCTCCAACAACCACTCAAGCCTTGGACTCAGCCACATCGTCTTTTTGCAAATGCACTCAGCAGATCACCTAAACCGATATAGCAAATTTTCGCTGCCGCAGCCCTACTCGCCGCCAAAGCACACTCACTTGCTGCGGGGCGCCGGGGCCGCCTTGTTCATTGGGCTATTATCAAGATCACTACAAGACCATAAGTGCGCGGTACTTCTCACTGGCGGAAATGCTGAACTACCCCCATTAGTATCTCATTTGTTAGATCTGATATCTAGTAAAAATCCCAGCTAAGACGCTAACTAAGCCCAGCAAAATCGGCACCACATCTTTTAGTAGGTGCGGGGGTAGACCATTGCATCAGCAAGTAACTGTGGATTACTAGTTAGTAGTTAGTACCCACCGCCAACAAGTTACGAAAGGATGAGGCTCGATGCGACAACAAAAGCTAAGCAATCAGCTATCGATTGAACCTAGTCTCGTCTGCGGCGTCGTGCTACTCTATTCACGAAGCTACAATAAGTAGCCTTCCAACCTGCATATCGCCGCAGCAGCACTAAGACAGCTGGCGGCGATTTTTTGTGCTTTCGCCGTGACAGTTCCCTTTTCCCTAATCTCTTTGAAAGGAGAATGCGTGCCATGACACGCAAAAATAAAAAATACGACCGTCATCTTAAAGCCCACAAGGCACAGGTCGTATCGTTTGCTTCCGAACTGGAGGAATCCACCTTGGAACAGGCACGGCAACTCGCTAAACTTCCCTTCATTTATCCACATGTGGCGCTCATGCCAGATGCCCACACTGGTTTGGGGTCCTCAGTCGGTACCGTTTTCGGAACCGTTGACGCAGTCATCCCAGCAGCAGTTGGTGTCGATATTGGTTGTGGCATGATTGCGGTAAAAACCCAATTCACCGCCACTGACTTGGAGGGTAAAGACCTCATCAAACTGCGGGATGCCATTGAAGCTGCGATTCCATTGTCACCAGGAAATTACAATGGTTGGGTTTTGCCTGGTTCTGCGGATGAACGTTGCCGGGAACTAGCGAAACTAGCTGAGGAAACCGGAGTTGATCTCAGCCACTCCCCTAAGTGGCGGCAGCAACTAGGCTCCCTTGGTGGTGGCAACCACTTCATTGAACTTTGTTTGGATGAAGCTGATTCGGTGTGGATGTTTTTGCACTCTGGATCCCGAGGAGTGGGTAATAAAATTGCACGGAAGCATATTCAGATTGCCCAAAGCTTGATGTCTAAGTGGTGGATTCCCCTCACTGATAACGATCTTGCTTACTTTGTTGCTGGTACCCCTGAGTTTGATTCCTACCTGACAGACCTACATTGGGCACAGCGATTTGCCTTCCTCAACCGTGAGGAAATGATGGACCGGTTTAATGACTGTCTATCTGAGTTCATGGGTGAAGCAGTTGACGAGATTCAGCGAATTAACTGCCACCACAACTACACCGAACGCGAGGAGCATTGCGGCCGTACCGTATGGTTGACCCGCAAAGGTGCTGTTCGTGCCGATGTTGGCCGTTATGCACTGATCCCAGGTTCAATGGGTACAGCATCATATGTAGTCGAAGGCAAGGGAAACGTTGCTTCACTACGTTCTGCGCCACATGGTGCAGGTCGCCGGTTCTCGCGCACCGAAGCACGACGACGCTTCAATGCCGAGGATTTGGAGTCCCGGATGGCTGGTATCGTGTACCGACCTGGCGATGCTTGGATCGATGAAATCCCAGATGCCTACAAGGATATTGACCAAGTGATGGCCGACTCAAGCGATCTGGTGGAGATCAAACACAAACTCCGTCAGGTGCTTAATGTAAAAGGCACCTAGCCAATAAGCACTCAGTTCCACTGATATGATAGTGGAACTGGGTGCTTATATTCACTGGTGGGGGCGTCGATAAGCGTCATAAACTAGGTACTTGCGCGATGTGCTTCCGACCATGTTTGGAAGGCCGCAACCGCATCTCGGGCAGCAAACTGTGGCAGGTAGCACTGTGAAATAGCGATTCCAATATTTGGTAGTGCTAATTCATCTTGATAGCACAAATACCAAGTTTGATGTTCAGGATGGAACTTATATTTGGAAGCAGCCAACGAACGGAACCCATACAGTGGTTCCATAGCTTCACCAGCTTTATCTAAAGCACTACCTAGTACTCCACTGCTTTCACTTGCGGACGTTGGCGGCGCCAACGGAGCACCAGAAAGCGAAATCCATTTGCATCCTTCGCGGGCCGCCTGTATCAATCCCTCGGAAATAAGTAGCTCAATGACCGGCCGAAAACCAGTACCACGCCGCATGAAATCGAGGGTATAACCAGCAATGATTCCATCCTCATACACTGGCAACCAGCTAGTAATACCAGCCAATGTGCCATCTGTTTCGAGTGCAAACAACAACCGAGTACCCGGAACTCGCAGTTCGTTGACGGATCCAAGGGTGAATCCCATTTCTGGTAGCGGCTTTTCAGCGACCCATTCCTCGGATAACGCAATAATCCGCTGCTGTAGTTCCACTCCAATCTCTTCCCAACTGCACCAAGTAGTAGTGATTTGTTCTTTGACGGCACGATTGCGAGCAGTACGAATGTTTTGGAATCGTTTACCTTTAAAATCCATTGCTGAAACCGGTAGCACTGATTCCTCAGCTACATTGACTTTCTTGAAATGACTGCAGCTACGACTTACAGCAAACTCTTCTCGCACCGAATACCAAGCGACGGTAAAACCATGTGCTTCACAATAAGCTTCAAACTGGTTTGCCACCGTGGGTTTATCGGCTATTGCCAGCACCACTGGTTCGCCCACGGTTACCGCCACATTGCGCTGAAGTCGGTAGGCAACATACCCAAGAGCATTGCCGGAGATGTCGTGGGCAAACCAGTAGCGATTGCCCTGCCAAAGCCCCATCCAGGAAAGGTGGTCGCCAGTTCCACGTCGTAATAAAGCTTCCGCACGCCCACGATCTGTGGTGGAATCGGATACCTCTGGAGTTAAGAAACAATGAAGCAATATCGAAAGTACCACCAACCAGAACACCACTCCCACCGATTCATACAACCACCAAGATAGGGTGGATTCTGGAAGCAAGTAATGGTCAAAAACCGCAAACCATGCTGGTGGGAAATATCGGGTGGGCAATTCTTTAAATGCCATAACGAGGCTTTCGTAGAAGAAGAAATCGCCTTCTAACAAAGCCACCCCAAGTATCCACCCACCAGCAGTGAATGCAAACGTAGCAGCAATTATCGCCCCAGCACGTACCAAAATCTTTGGATTAGCTTTGACAAAAAATACATGGCGAGTCCGAAGAATCAAGACAATTCCCACTAGCCAAGGCAGGCCCAATCCTAGGCCGTGGATAATCGCGGTCGTGGTACTAACGTTTCCTTGATACAGTCGGCAAATCTGTATGACTACCGTGGCTACTGCCCCTGATTGCACTACCAGTGCTGCAATCCAAGCTAATCGACGCCCCCACATGAGCCCAAAACTAATAATCACCTGCGCAAAAAGCGGAAGGAGATTCGCGATCACAGGCCCAATGCCTGACCGATATGCTAGCGCCAAAACAGTTTGACATTCATAAGTCATGGGAGATTGACACACAGCAGTGATTTCTTCGGGAGTGGCTTTGGGCTCCCACATTAATGAGGTTGCGGTGGAAAAAGGGCCTTGAGCTTGGGGGTTGAGCGCCACGATGACTGGCCCCATCGCAATGCACATGAGATACAAGGCGACGAGGATTCTGGTTTCTCGCAGTGATGGCGGTCGGAGCCGTAACCGAGTGGGATGATATTCTCGGCCTCCTAATTGAATCTGACCGATGAGCAGGCCAACAACTACCGCAACAAGCAGCACAAAATCCTGCATGGTGCCAGAAAATAGAATCAGAGACAGACTCAGACTCAGTAATAACAGTCGGGTGCGTCTTCGCCACAGGGTGGGCATGGCAGCAGATGCAATGGCTGCAGTACCAAATACCCAGCTTAAGGGGCTCAACAGATGGTCGCTGCGCAAAAACGCGCCCCACCGCAAGATGTTCAGTGGTTCGGCGGCACGAGCAACGATCATCCCTACTGGTACCGAGAAGGCGTTAATGACCACGATCGCCAGAGCGAATCTTGTCGATCCCAGTAGGTATTCTGTGGGAATGGATAAGCAACACATGGCTAGTGTTGCTAAGAATGCTTCATGTAGGCTTCCGACCCCGAAGGCGGCGGTGATAATCCGCCATGTGGGCAGACCAAGTTCTGGTTGAAAACCAAATAATTGCACCGCCGTGGCACCACTGAGTTTCGCATAACCGAATAACCCCCAGACTATGGTGATGAGGCCAGAGGTTATTGGAATCTCTCGGAGCAGATTCTTTATCGGGGTCACTATGCGATTAGCGGCTAAAAGTCGCTTCGAACGCTGCGCCTACCCGGTATAGCCGGTCATCGGCAAAAGCTGGTGCCATGATCTGTAATCCCACTGGCAATTTGGTGTCAGGAGCTAAGCCCGCAGGCACTGACATACCGCACAAACCAGCGAGGTTCAGTGGCAAGGTGCACAGGTCAAAGTTATACATGGCCAATGGATCGGAGACCTTCTCCCCCAACTTAAAGGCAGTGGTCGGAGTGGTGGGTGAAACCAATACATCACACTGCTGGTAAGCATTGGTGAAATCTTGGGCAATGAGGGTGCGAACTCGCTGCGCTTGAAGGTAGTAGGCGTCGTAGTACCCGACCGATAAGGCATAGGTACCTAAGATGATACGGCGCTTGACCTCGGGTCCGAAACCAGCAGCGCGAGTAAGCGCCATTACCTGTTCCGCGGAGTTAGTTCCATCATCACCAACGCGTAGGCCATAACGCATGCCATCGAATCGAGCCAAGTTGGAGCTAACCTCACAAGGCAAGATTAGGTAGTAAGCAGCAAGTGCGTCGTCAAAGTGAGGGCAATCTACCTCCACAACCTCAGCACCTTGGGCTTGAAGCTGGTCTACAGCTTGGTGGAATTGCTCCAAAACGCCAGGCTGATACCCATCACGATCGAATTGCTTGACGACGCCGACCCGAATGCCCGTCAGATCACCAGTAGCACCCTGCTTGGCAGCAGCAACAACTGGGGCAACTGGGCGGTCCACTGAAGTAGCATCGAAACGATCATGACCAGCAATGATTTCATGCAACAAGGCGGTATCCAACACGGTCCGTGCAGTGGGCCCTCCTTGGTCCAGCGAAGAAGCACACGCAACCAATCCGTAACGAGACACGGTTCCATAGGTTGGTTTCACGCCAACGGTATTGGTCAAGGCTGCTGGTTGTCGGATGGAACCACCTGTGTCGGTACCAATAGCCAAGGGTGCTTCACCCGAAGCCAGCGCCGCGGATGAGCCACCGCCGGAACCGCCAGCAGTGCGTTCAATATCCCAAGGATTGTGGGTTGGTCCATAAGCAGAGTTTTCGGTAGACGACCCCATAGCAAATTCATCCATGTTGGTCTTGCCGAGAATCGGGATACCCGCCTCACGAATCTTGCGTGTCACGGTGGCATCATAAGGTGCTCGATAACCCTCAAGAATCTTTGAAGCGCAGGTCGTGGGTGCATCGGTGGTGGTAAACACGTCTTTGAGCGCCAGCGGCACCCCAGCTAACGGAGATGCGGGCTCGTGCCCAGCAGCTAAAGACTCATCGACCTGTTTCGCCGCAGCAAGCGCTTCCTCCGCACCTACATGTAAGAAGGCATGGATTGTATCGTCGATCTCGGCAATACGATCTAAGTGCGCTTGGGTGACTTCTACCGAGCTGACTTCCCGGGAATGGATTTTTTCCGCTAGTTCTACGGCAGTCAGGGTAGTCAGTTCATGGGACCCAGCAGCGCCTACTAAATATGTGTTGCTCATTGTTGATTACTCCCCCAGAATCTGTGGTACGACAAACCGTTGTTCGGCAACTTCAGGTGCTTGATCCAAAGCTTGCTCAGCGGTCAGAGTCTTTTCAACGACATCAGCACGCATAGTGGTGCGGATGGAATGGGGGTGACTCATAGGCTCCACACCCGCAGCGGCCACTTTCTGAACAGCGGAAACATTGCTGATAATGCCATCGATCTGTTCGGCAAAGCGATCAAGCTCTTCGTCAGATAGTGCTAGGCGGGATAGTTTAGCCAAATGAGCGACTTCGTCGCGCGAAATCTCAGGCACGTGGGTCATTCCTTTAACTTGTGAGGGTTTTTCGCTAGTGCGCTTTTGGGTTGCGCCGAGCTTAAAGCGGCGCGACACTAAAAGACATCTTACTGTACTCCATCGCTGACCTTTGAATGTCATCGGGAATCACCCTCGGGCAGACCTAACAATAATATTCATCCCCCTTTTTGGTAGTTTCCTCCAAAAACTCCAGTAAAAAGATAACAATCAGGTAATGGCTAGCATGTAGCTATACAGTAAGTGAAAGATTATTCCTACAATGTTTCGGATGGGTGTCATCGTCATCGCGAATCACCCAATCGCTGTCTACATTACTAATGGGCACTCCATTATTGTGCTCATTGCCAGAAAGGTGGAATGGAAGGTGTCATACCTCATTCGCATACTGCTACCTGATGCCCCAGGGAGCCTAGGCCGACTTGCCGAGGCTATCGGTGTTGTTAGCGGCGACATTAAAAGCGTTGACGTAGTGGAAACTTTTCCAGATGGAACCGTCATGGATGATATGGTGGTCAGCCTGCCACCTGGAACTATGGCTGATGTGCTTATTTCTGCTGCACATACAGTTGATGGTGTTGAGGTTGATTCTATCCGGCCATTTTCTGGCACAGTCGATCGTCGCGGACAGATTAAAATGCTTGCCGACGTCGCTGGCGCCTCCACCCATTCAGATGCCATTGCCCAATTGGTGGACAATATCCCCCAAGCGTTGACTTCTTCTTGGGCAGTGCTTTTGGAAGATGCCAAACCAGCAAAACGAATCACCAGTTCTTATGGCGCACCAGAAGATGACGGTTCTGAACCAGAACTAATTAATATCACCTCTGCGCGTGTCCTGAACCCTGATACGGAGGAATGGATTCCTGAGTCGTGGTTGTTATTGGATTCCGCTCTTGCTGCTGCTCCCTTAGGCGAATCTGGATTGGTACTTATTGTTGGTCGAGTTGGGGGGCCAGATTATTTGCCCACAGAAGTGGAACATATTGGCCACCTGTGCACCATTTTGTCTCGGATGCTGCGGCGGTAACCAGACAGTTACTAATTGGGCAAACTTACTGCCCAATTAGTTGTCGGATAGCTGGTAATTGAGGCTGGTTTAATCAACCGTACCGGTTTCTAATAACTGCTTGAACCCTGCTTCATCCAAGATTGTTAGCCCCAGATCGCGGGCTTTGGTCTCCTTTGACCCAGCTTTTTCGCCAACCACTACATAACTGGTTTTCTTTGATACTGATCCAGAAGCTTTGCCACCACGAGAAATGATGGCTTCTTTTGCAGAGTCTCGGGTGAAATCTTCCAAAGTCCCGGTGACTACGATAGTTAGCCCAGCAAGGACTTGTTCAGGAGCATCGCTGGTTTCATCAGCCATACTCACACCACTAGCCGCCCAAGTATCAATGATGTGCTGATGCCAGTCCACCTCAAACCATTCTTTGAAGTTTTGAGCAATGATTGCCCCCACCCCATCGGTATCAGCAATATCTTCTACTGGAGCCGTACGAGCTGCTTCTAGACTGCGGTAGCGAGTGGCCAAAGCACGAGCCGCTGAAGGCCCAACATGACGAATTGATAAAGCTACAATTACCCGCCACAAATCAGTTTCTTTCACCGTGTCAAGATTTCTTAGCAGTTTCTTGCCGGTGGCATTAAGGGTGCCTTTTTTGGTGGTATATACACTAGTTTTCAGTAGGTCTTCTTCAGTCAGGTTGAATAGACCTGCCTCATTTTCCAATACACCAGAAGCAATCAGATCAGCGGCGGCTTTTTCGCCCAGTGCTTCAATATCAAAGGCCCCACGACCGGCAATATAGGTCAACCGCTCAGATAGTTGTGCTGGGCACGATCGTGCATTCGGACAACGCCAGTCAGCATCGTCTTCTTTTTGTGGGGCCAAGGTGGTGCCACAACTTGGGCAGGTTTCTGGGAACATAAATTCCACCTCACTGCCGTCACGACGTTCAACTACTGGTCCGAGCACTTCAGGGATGATCTCACCAGCTTTGCGGATCACAACCGTGTCGCCAATGAGAACCCCCTTGCGTTTTACTTCAGTTTGATTATGTAAGGTTGCCATTGCCACGGTCGAGCCAGCAACATAAACCGGTTCCATCACTGCATAGGGAGTGACACGGCCAGTCCGACCCACGCCTACTTTAATGTCAAGCAGTTTAGTCATCACTTCTTCTGGTGGATACTTATAGGCAATAGCCCACCGTGGTGCCCGAGAGGTAGCACCAAGCTGGCGTTGTTCGGCAATATCATCGACTTTGATGACCAATCCGTCCATTTCACAAATGGGATCGGCACGGTGCTTTTCCCAATATGTGACCTTGTCATGTACTTCTTTTGCGGTACTAACCAAAGCAGTGTACTCACTGACTGGCAGACCCCATGCCGCCAAGGCCTCATAAGCGTGATACTGAGAGCTAGGTTGGAAACCTTTGGTCGCCCCAATCCCATGACAAAACATTCGCAGTCGTCTGCGACGCACTGCCTCGACATCTTTTTGACGCAATGATCCAGCGGCAGCATTACGTGGATTAGCAAAAGGCTTGCCGCCTTCTAATTGGCGCTGTTCATTAACCAAAGAAAAGTCATCAACTGCAATGAATACTTCACCTCGAACCTCTAATAGTTCTGGCACCGGAAACTCATCATTTTTAGTTAACCGCAGTGGGACACCAGAAATCACTTTGGCATTTTCGGTTACATCCTCTCCAACTCGTCCATCGCCACGGGTAGCAGCTCGTTCGAGTTCACCATTGCGATACACCAAAGATAAGGACACACCATCAATTTTTAATTCTGTGAGGTATTTTTGTGCAGGGGTACGAGCCAACCATTCTGATAGCTCATCAGCATTGAAAACGTTGTCAAGACTCATCATCCGCTCGAGGTGTGCAACATTTTCAAAGGATGAGGACACTGGCGCACCGACATCCTGAGTGGGACTATCTGGGGTGGCTAGTTCTGGATGTTCTTTTTCTAACTGTTCAAGTTTATGAAATAGTTGGTCAAATTCTGCATCAGTGATTTCGGGTGTTTGGTTGTAATACAGTTCACGGTGACGACGCACTTCTGTGGCAAGTCGTTGCCACTTGTTGTGGATTGTCTCATTAGTTTCGCTCATGACTCATAAGTGTAATGATCCAGCCCGACATGACCGCTTTCGCCTCTCACACATTGCTGAGCCAAGGATTATTTTGCCCGTGTCAATTGGGTGTTTCTTTGGGTTCTTCAGCGATAAGATGGACGAAAACCCCAAAGGATGAAACCAACTATGCCAATCCCTGCTTCACTTTTTTCCGAACGTTTTAATCCCACCAAGGTACTGAGTTTTGATTTAGAAACCACCTCGGCCAATCCATTTGAGGCGCGTATTGTGACTTCTGCCTTGGTGCGAATTGATTCTTCTGGCGCTCATCCTCGTGAAATGTTGGCAGATCCGGGAGTGGAGATCCCCGAGGAAGCCGCTCAAGTGCACGGGATTACCACCGAATATGCTCAGCAACACGGCCAAGACCACGATAAAGTACTGGCTGAAACCATTGAGACTATCAACCAAGCATGGGCTGATGGTTATACCTTAATCGTATATAACGCTCCTTATGATCTCACAGTGCTGCACACGCTTGACCCTAGTTTTTTAGTAACCGGGCCAGTCTTCGATCCGTTTGTCATCGACAAAATCTGTGATCCGTACCGAAAAGGAAAACGCACACTAGGGGATTTATGCGAGGAATACCATGTACGCTTGGAAAATGCCCACGAGGCCACCAGTGATGCACTAGCCGCCGCACGAATTGCATGGATGCAAGCCAAACGACGCTTTGCTACCCGAATTTCCACTTTGAACTTAGAAGAGTTGATGGAGTTTCAGGCGGTGGGATATTACAACCAACAATCTGATTTCAAGAAATACCTTGAAGGTCGCGGCCGAGACACCAGCATGGTCAATAGCGCTTGGCCACTTCAGTCCCGCAAAAGCTCCTGAACTTTTGTAGCACAACGCAAAGCATGAGCAGCTGACAATACTGTGCCAGGATACAGGTCCTTGGCACAGGTAATGTCCAATTGTTGTACAGTTTCCATTTGGTCAAGTTGTAGCTGATTAATCAGCGTGAGTACATCACGGGCAATATGGGGTGCCGCGGTAAGATCGTCGCCAAGTTCTACACAACCAACTGCGAGCCGTAATCCAGCACCTAATGCCTCCCCACAAGCATCGAGCATGGCAGTACCAGAAATAGCTGATCGTGCTAGCAACACACCATCAGGATTAGCAATGCGTAGGGCCGTGATTTCTGGGTTTTTCCCCATCGAACCGAGGTAAATTGGGCCATCGACGAGTTCTCGGCAGGTACCAACCACGTGGTGAAGCAATTGACCAAGATCTTGTTCATTACGCTTGGCAATAGTATCAAAATCACTAGTACCTGGTACTCGTCCAGTTTTTAGTGCATACAGGGCTGGCTCCTCGAACCCGAGACTCACCCTGCCGCCAAAACGTTGGCCAAGTTTCTGTGCAAAGGCAGCGATGCTGTGCCCCAAAAGCTCTGCAATATCGGCCAACGCACCAGAGTCAGTAACTGCGCGATGTCCATTAGTGAGTTCAATCGCAGTTGCTAAACTCCACGGCCCCAACACTGACAGGTGCACCTCAAAGCCACCAGTCCCCCACACCTCGGTCACAATATCTAGATCACGATCGCTATTGTCCCACAATCGTCGGCTCAAAAGCTGTGGTCTAGAGGTTAGCTGCCATGACCGTGGGCCTTTATCTATTGGTAAATCTGGAAGCAATGCACAGGTAAACCCCACTGGGTCGTAGCCAAGGCCCAAAGCGGGTAGCCGTGGAATGGTCCGTCGCTCTCCAGTTTCACCTGCAATCGCATCCGCTGCAGCTACCAAGTCTTTGCCCGGCATTACCCCAAGATTAAATGCCACCATGAACTACTCCGATACAGTAGCACAGATAGTGCCAGACCCAAGCACAATATCACCGTCTGGGTCCGGCAAGTAAAGGACCGCGGCTTGTCCACGTGCGACACCAGAAAGTGGCTGATGCAAGTCAAGGCGCATACGATCTGCCTTTTGGTCCACAGATACGGTACACGCAACGGTCCTACCATGGGCACGAACCTGCACCTCTGCTTCAAAAGTGCCGGTCATAGCTGGATGAAGATACTTCAACCGATCAGCTTCAATTACCGTGACCTGCAAATCTGCCCGAGACCCAACAGTGACCGTGCCGGTAGCAGCATCAATATCAGTAACGTACCGGGGTTTACCATCAGCAGCTGGTTGCTTAATATCAAGGCCCTTGCGTTGACCAATGGTGTAATTCCAAGCCCCATCATGTTCCTTCAAAGTATTGCCATCAGTATCAACGATCATGCCAGGTCGTAGCCCAATGTGCTTGCCTAAAAACACTTGGGTATTGCCATCCGGAATGAAGCAAATATCATAGGAATCTGGTTTGGAAGCAACCGAGAATCCCAGTTCTTTGGCTTCTTGCCGGATCTGTGGCTTGAGCGTATCCCCAACTGGGAACATGCAATGGGCGATTTCTTTCTCCCCCAACACACCCAAAACATAGGACTGATCCTTTTCTGGGTCTACACCACGGCGCAGGTAGCCATCACCACCATCAGCTGGCTGAGTCAAACGGGCATAGTGCCCAGTGACCACTGCATCAAAACCTAAAGCAAGTCCACGTTCTAGCAAGGCGGCAAATTTGATCTTCTCATTGCACCGAAGACATGGATTTGGGGTCTCGCCACGAGCATAAGAATCAATGAAGTCATCAATGACATCGGCTTTAAACCGGTCAGAGAAATCCCAGACATAAAATGGGATCCCCAACTTGTCACAGACCCGCCGAGCATCAGCGGAATCTTCCAGTGAACAACAACCACGTGAGGATTCCCGCACTGCTTGTGGGTCACGGCTGAGTGCTAGATGCACTCCAATCACATCGTGTCCAGCTTTTACTGCACGTGCGGCCGCCACTGCGGAGTCCACGCCGCCGCTCATTGCTGCCAAAACTCGCACTTATCTGGCCTTTCTTTTCACACGTGGGGATCAATCTGCTTTACTATAGCGATCTGGTGTTGTCAGTCAAAGGAGTAGGTTCGTTGGGACGTAAAACTGTCAATCATACTGGTCCCATCGCTGGCATCTACCCCATCAGCACTGGTGAAGTGGAGCTTCGAGAAGACCATTACTTACCTGGCGCTTGGGAGGTTCTGGTTAATGGAGTGCTTTCTAGTCACATCGCTGTTGATCCATCACAATTGGAATTTGAATACATGCGGTGGATCGCCGCTAGTGTGACCTATCATATCGACCATCATCTTGATGAGACAAAAGTTCGGATCACACATCTAGGCGGCGGAGCATGTACCCTCGCTCGATATTTCGTTGATCGCTACCCACGCTCACGTAATACACTGGTTGAACTCGATGCGGATTTAGCTCGATTAGTGCGCGATTGGTTCGACTTACCTAGAGCCCCACAACTGAAAATCCGAGTAGGTGATGCTTTTACTGTGTCACAGTCCTTTGTCCCCGCGAGCAGAGATGTCATCATCCGAGACGTGTTCGCCGGTGACCAAACCCCACCCAACCTACGCAACGATGAATTTTTCCATGCGGTGCACCGCAGTTTGGCTCCTAGCGGCATCTATATTGCCAACTGTGGCGATCACCGTGATTTACAGCTGGCTAAATCTGAACTTCGTGCCATGTCGCAAGTGTTTGACCACCTCGGAGCGATCGCTGACCCAGCCATGCTCAAAGGACGCCGATATGGCAATATCATCCTCATTGGTTCTGATACTCCCCTACCGCGTATCGACGACCCCACCTTGGCCAAACAACTACTCGCTGGGGCCGTTCCAGCACAGTACAAGGACACAACATGGTGCCGACGCTTCGCTGGACTGACGACGTGATGGGCATCGCTGTTTCACACCAGGTTGCTTCTTTTAGCTGGAAATAAGCAGCTTATTCAGTTGCTGGGAAAACCTTAATTCAGATGGTTCTCACTTCCACCCACATTCCAAGGTGAAACGCTTGAGTAGCTTAGAAGCAGAAAAATGACCTGAATAAGCTTCCTTCATGTTTAATTGTCAGTAGTGAAGAGCGGTATAAGTTTTTCTGAGTTTGATTGAACCCAGGTGTCTGATTCGAAATCAGGCTCTATACCTTCATTAAATTTTATGACAGCACAATTCGAAGCTTGGAGGAAACGTTCAAAAATTTCATGTGGAAAAAATGGGACTTGGAAATTTCTGATCCAAAATTCTTTAATAGCAGTTGGAAAATCTTCTTCATCTGTAATGACGATATACTTTCTGACTGCAAAAGTGGTTAGGAAAATATCTTCAAGAACAGATTGTTCGGCAATAGAATCGTTGATTCCATAAATTCCAGAAAAACCATTCGGATCTATCGGTGCAAACAAAAGCTGTTCTTTTGAATAGAATTTTCCACACCAAAATTCATGGATATAAGGATTCCTTCTCATATTTTCAACCCATTTAGGGGGAACATTGCTAATACACAAATACATCCGCATTGAGTCATTAGACCTTAAATATTTCAATATCCGAATAAGCCTATCACAAAACTCTTTTTCAGTTTCTTCAAAATGTACATCTAAATGCATTTGAATATTTCCTTTCCAATTGCTGTCTTACCGTGGTGCTTATTCAGAGGTGGATAGTATTTTCCAGGTTTTGAGGTGTGCGATGGATCATTTGAATACGTAGCGGATGCGTTGTATTTGTTTGTTGAATTGTTTGTGTTGGTCTTCTCGTTGCTTTGGCTGGTGGTTTTTTAAAGGGTACATCGCAACCAGATCCAATATAGCCTTTGTCTGCGGTGATGTGGTCAGCAGGTATAACAGAAAGAAGGCCTGTTGGGTTTCAGTGCTTTTATGTCATGGTATGAGCTTGGTTGGGGTGCGGGGGATAGAGTAAATATCTCCCTGTGTGATTGGTGAGTACTTGAAGGTTGTGGCCTTAAAGTTGCATGTTTGCCGCTGAAGAGTTCGTGATGTGAAGTGTCCCAGGTTTTGTTCCGTTTGAGTAGATGGGAAAATCTGGAACATGCCGAAGAAATTTGATCAGGATGCGAAGGATCGGGTGGTCCGCCTTGTTGAGGACCGCATCTTGGCGGAGGGT
>JBHACV010000142.1:0-12813 GCA_041854705.1 Corynebacterium sp. | reverse complement strand
CATTGGTTTTGCTGGGGCACCATTTACATTGGCGAGCTACCTAGTCGAAGGCGGGCCAAGCCGACATCACGAAAAGACCAAGGCCATGATGCATGCCGAGCCAGAAACATGGCATAAATTAATGGCGAAACTGACACCAACTATCATTAGGTTTTTGCAGGTACAGATCGAGGCCGGAATCGATGCGGTGCAGTTGTTTGATTCTTGGGCGGGATTCCTCACCGAAAAAGATTATCGGGAACATGTGCTGCCATACTCCACCGAAATTCTCACCGCAATCGCGGATGCAAATATTCCCCGGATTCACTTTGGGGTAGGCACTGGAGAACTACTCGGGGCAATGAGCGAGGCTGGCCCAGATGTCATGGGGGTGGATTGGCGAGTACCGCTAGATGTCGCCGCCCATCGGATTGCTGCGACCACCGGCCCGAAAGGTGTGCAGGGCAACCTCGACCCCGCAATGCTATTTGTGGGAGAGACAGCACTGGAACAAGAAATCGCACGGATTTGCGGTGAAGCAGATCGAGCGATTGCGGCTGGCGATGCCACCGGGCACATCTTCAATCTGGGGCATGGAGTGCTACCACATACCGATCCTGACGCGATCACCCGCGCTGTTGAAATTATCCACCAGTACTAGAAAAGAAGGTCACAAGTGCGTATTGCTATCATTGGTGCCGGGCTGGCAGGATTGACCGCTGCCTGGGAAATTCACCACCGCAACCCCAAAGCTACGATCGAAGTTTTCGAAGCAGCTGATCGCATTGGCGGCAAACTCTACACGGTCCCATTTGAAGCTGGCCCCACCGATATGGGTGCTGAAGCTTACCTAGCTTTCCGCACAGATGCCACAGATTTCTTCCGGGGACTTGGGCTGGGCGACTCGCTTCGCGCACCATCGGGGCTGCCGTCCTTACTGTATTCCGGTGGCCAGTGCCACGCCATGCCCACGGATACAGTCATGGGTATTCCTGTGACCAGCAACTCGCTTGCCACGCTTGTCGACGCCGACACCTTGGCCCGCATTGATGCGGAAGCCGACGCGCCGGGTATTGAGTGGGTGGCAGGGGAGACAGAGCTCTCGCTGGGCCAGTTGGTCAGTGCTCGTTACGGGAAACAAGTCACCGATCGGATTGTGTCTGCTTTGCAGGGTGGGGTGTATTCCTGTTTATCCGATGATCTTGGTGTTCGAGCGACAGTGCCGTATTTAGCCCATACTTTCGATGAGATGGCGAAGGCTGGTGAGAAGGTCACGCTTTCTGGGGCGGTTGGGCGAATCTTGGCACAGCGCCATGCCAATAATGAGGCCAAGGCACCAGGTTATAAACCACAGGTCTTTGCCGCTTTTGCCGGGGGTTATGCCGAAATGTATGAGGCATTGGCTGAGCAGTCGAAGGCAGCAATCCACATTGATGCTTTTATTTCTGGGATAACCCGCACCGATGCTGGTTTCAAGCTCAAAGGGGCCGGGGAGGGCGTCTACGATACGGTAATTGTTACAACTCCAGCGCCAACCACTGCCATGCTGATCAAAGAGATCGTGCCGGATGCGGTTGCTCCCTTGAAACAGGTGCAGTTGGCTTCCTCAGTGGTTGTCGGCATGAAGTTTGCTTCGGCTGAGGGGTTGCCGGATAATTCCGGCATTCTGGTGGCCGCCGATGAGGATTCGGTCAAAGCCAAGGCCTTTACCTTTTCCTCTAAGAAGTGGCCGCACCTTGGCGAACGTGGTGGGGCTTTGGTACGCGCATCTTTCGGACGCTTCAAAGATGACGAGTTAACCCGTGCTGAAGAAGACCTACTGGTTGATTATGCTCTCGATGATTTACAGACTATTACTGGTTTTGACGGTCGCGCCGCTGGGCTAGACGAAATCTATGTTCAACGCTGGTTTGGCGGGTTGCCGGTGTACTCCCCAGAGCATTTGGTTAATGTTGCTGCTGCTTTGGCTGCTATTGACCAAGTCGATGGGGTAGAGGTTGCTGGGTCTTGGGTAGCGGGGGTTGGCGTACCTGCGGTGATCGCCCAAGCCCGTGCGATTGGGAAGAAAATAGCGGGGTAATTGGTTGTTTTTGGGGGGTCCCACCAATAGCATCGCCAACGTTAGGCAACGTTGGCGATGAAATGCAATACGGCATCGAAAATTCTCATTGTTGTGTGATAATCCATTCGGCGATTCGCCGTGCACGTTCACGATCAGTGAGTTCTTCGAGTCGGGTGCAAATGGACCAGCGCACCCCAAAGGGGTCTTGGATGCTGCCGTATCGGTCACCGGAAACAAAGTCAGAGACAGGTTCGCGAACGGTTGCACCTGCTGCCACTGCCTTTTTCATGGTTTTGTCAACGTCTTCGCAGTAATAGGTGAAGGAATACGAGGTGTTTCCGTCGTGAGTGATGGGAGTGGTCTGGTATGCCGGATTTGGTGCGCCTAATTGCAGACGACCATTCGTGAGTTCTAGCTCAGCATGAATAATGGTTCCCGCCATTTCTGTAACATAAACCACGGATGCGTTAAAAACTTTGGAATAGAACTCAATGGCACGGCGTGTGTCTTCAATAGCCAAAAATGGTGTGATACTGCTAGATCCAGGTGGAATGCCATGAGGATAGGGTGATGTCTTTTTCATAGGTTCAACAATAGGAAAGCGCCTAGTTTATTGGCTTGAAGATTTGCGACAAGGTTTAGAATGCACAAACTTGACGACGGACGTGGGGTACTTTATCCCGATCAGCTGCCCACGCGATTTCGCCGAACCAAACCACCAGTTGAACTGCAACATGCTGTTCGATGGTTCTGGATTGTGCAATGGAATCTGCCGGATGGGCAAGTATCTGAACAGAAGATTTTGCCATTCCCTGCGTCTAATCTAGTAGTCGAACCACATGAGGTTGCTCTTTATGGGCCGACCACAATGATGTCTATTCGCCACCTTACTGGTCAGGGTTTTGCGGTGGGGGCTTTACTCCGACCTGCAGCAATGCTTGGTTTTTCTCCAGTACACAATTCAAAGGCAACCATTGAAGCACCGGACTTGCTTATTGCAGTGCGGCAAGCGCTTCGTAGCAGTGATGCAGAGGCGGTTGGTATTTACGCCAACTGGTTATGCGCAAACCTCATGGATACCGACGAGGCAGGTTTGCAAGCCAATGTCATGGAAGACCTCATTGCTACAAATCGCAGTATTACTAAAGTGCAGCACCTTGCACAACAGCTTCATTGTTCTGAGCGCAGTCTGCAACGTTTAGCTAAACGCTATGTAGGGGTTTCGCCAGTGAAAATGATCCGCAGGTACCGACTACAAGAAGCTGCATATCAACTACGCATTGATTCAGAAAAGACCATAGGCGACGTGGCATTTGAACTAGGCTATGCAGACCAAGCACACCTGAATGCTGATTTTCGAGAGATATTAGGGATTAGCCCAAAACAGTACCAGCAGGGGGCGTGACTAGCTGCAACGCTAAACTCATAAATCAGAATTAACTACCATGACTCAAAAAGGAAGTGTTGTTGTTCTTTTCCGACCGTAAAGCTGCACAGGCACGGTTTAATCATATTGTTTCCACGTGGTCACGCAAGACTAGGAATAAAAGCACACTCGCAGAAGCAACAAGGCTGGCAGACTACTACGACTTAGACACCTCGAAGGTGGCAGACGTGCCACGCTGGTATGACTGGCCGACACATCTTTTTCGTGGGGCTGGGCCGGAATATCACAGTCAATGGATATCGTTATTAGATTCTTCTGATTTATACCCAGAGTATAAAAACCGCCTAGTGCAGATGCTGGCATATTCTGCCGATGCAGCAGTAGTTTCGCAATTTCACCTTTGGAATGCTGATCCACCCACTGGAGTTTTTCCAATAGCACATTACACCTTGGCTGCGGGTTGGGAGCTGAGCGATGATGGGCGGCGTTGGTTAGTTCATCCGAGGCTCTGGGGCCTAGATGCTAAATCTTCTGGGGCCATGATGAGCAATAGGATGATGAGCAATAGGATATGGCAGGAGGGGAGCGCGTGGTGGAATTTTTTGGAGGATCGACCAACTATTGGCGGTTATCCAATGTGGTTGGACGAGCCTGAGTATTGCATCTGCGAAGACTGCGGGCGTCGTATGATGCATGTCGCGCAACTGCCAACTCGAACACATTATGTTTATATGCAGCAGTGCTTGGATTGTGGGACCTTGGCCCATATTACGCAGTCGTTCTGAAATTGTAATGTACAAGAACTGGGAAGCTTACTCAGGTCATTTTCTGGTTCCAAGCTACTGAAGCATTTCACCTTGGAGTATGTGCGAAAGTGAGATCCATATGCGTTGAGGTTTTCCCACCCCCTGAATAAGCTTCCATGACAAAGAGGTATTTAAATGCAGTTAGATTTAAATTTTGAAGAAACTGAAAAAGAGTTTTGTGACAGGCTGCTTCGGATATTGAGGTATTTAAGGGCTGACGACTCGATGCAAATGTATTTGTGCATTAGCGATGTTTCTCCTAACTGGGTTGAAAATATGAGAGAGAATCCTTATATTCATGAGTTCTGGTGTGGAAAATTCTATTCAAAGGAGCAGCTTTTCTTTGCACCGATAGATAGGCGTGGTTTTTCTGGAATTTATGGAATCAACAAGTCTATTACCGAACAATCTATTCTTAAAGATATTTTCCTGACCACATATTTTATTACAAAATACATTGTCATCACGGATGAAGAAGATTTTCCAACTGCCATTAAGGAGCTTTGGATCAGAGATTTCCAAGTCCCATTTTCTCCACATGAAATTTTTGAACGTTTCCTACGGGCTTCAAATTGTGCAGTTATAAAATTTGATGAGCATCAGGAATCTGGTATTGAATCGGAAACCTGGGTGCAATCAAACTCAGAAAAACTCATACCACTTTTTACCACTGACAATTGAACAATGAAGTTTCTCGCCGGAAAAATACCAATAGCCTTCAAGCTGTGTTTTGCGCTAGTGGTAGTTGAGCTACAACACAAGTACCTGTTGACTCCGTAACGCCCTAGCTAGGAATATCATTCATGTTTTTGCTGACAAGAAAATCGTCATTGCTGCTGGCTTGCGGTGCTGCGCCGTATGACTGCCAGAGAAGTATGCCAGCGGGCAACCAGCCCAAAAGGAGATGCGGTAGGTCGTGATTCATGTGTATCTGGGTATCTTGTCAAGAAAGATGCTAAAAATGCCGAGGAGTTGAAGGAGTAGCCAGTGGATGCATTATTCGGAGGTGACATGTTTGACCCGCCAATGGTCACCCTGCCTGAGGGTGCCTACCATGTGCCAAAGTGGCTCACACTCGAACAACAACGGTGGATCGTTGCCCGTTTTTATGAATGGATTAATGGGCCTGTCCCGATCCGAGCAGCCACGATTCGTGGTCATAAGATGAGTGTGCGTACTGTATGCCTTGGCTGGCATTGGCGGCCTTATGAGTACACCCGCGAAGCTGTTGATGTAAATGGCAACCGGGTGCTCGACTTCCCAGATTGGATGGTGCGGCTTGGTCGTATGGCACTTATTGCCGCGACCGGTGATCCGCATGCTGGGGATGACTACACCCCAGACACAGCATTGGTGAACTACTACGATGGCACAGCACGGATGGGGATGCATCAAGACAAAGACGAGCGATCTCGGGCACCAGTGGTCTCGGTGTCGATTGGTGATACCTGTCGATTCCGGTTTGGCAACACTAAAACCCGCACCAAACCCTATCAGGACATTACCTTAGAATCTGGTGATCTTTTTGTCTTTGGTGGTCCGTCTCGCCTGGCTTATCACGGTGTACCAAAGGTCTATCCTGGCACCGCGCCGGAAGGCTGTGGGCTAGAATCTGGGCGAATTAATATCACCACTCGGGTTACCGGACTTGATGGATGACCAGATAAAACTACCATCCCTATCTAGTAATTCCAGTTGATCTAAGCGAAGGAGCAGCGATTGAACGCTCCAACAGAACTCAGCAAGGCAGAACTCAACACCATAAGCTCCAGTACTGCAGGTCCGCAACGATGTACGTGCTCGTCGATACGCATCTATTCAACTCGCACCGATGAGGTTCTTCTGGGGGCCTATGTGAACGTTGGGCGATCATAATGCGGCAATAAATACACGTGTGCCACGGCTATAAAGTGCACGCTTTTTGACGAACCCACGCTTGCCCACACACCAATCCGCTTGCTATTGCTCTCTGCCGCTTATGCAGTAAACGGGGGTGCTGCTTCCGTAGAGTTAAACGTGATTCTGTTCACTTAATACGAATTATTATGGGGTATGACTTACGCTATTATGCTCATTGACCTGCGAAAACTAAACTTTCACTGAGTGTTCATAGGGAATTTACTTTTCATTTATTGGCCAGTTACTTTCCTGTCTTAGCTTCATGGATGTGTGGCAAATAGCCACCCGTAAGATTTGAGAGAACGGACACAAAGTGAAGTCAACTCCAATTATTTCCTTCGCAGCTTGCGCTCTCCTGTTGGCTGGTTGCGCAGCGAATGAGAGTGGTGGCACCTCGGGCGAGTCCCTCGGCGGAGAGTTGGTTGGTGCAGGTGCTTCTTCCCAAGGCGCGGCACAGGAAGCATGGATTGCGGGTTTTCAGACCGCTAACCCTAATGTGGTGGTGAACTACGACCCTGCCGGTTCTGGAACTGGTCGCGAGACATTTCAGAATGGTGCAAGTGCTTTTGCTGGTTCTGACCGAGCATTCACCGTGGATGAGGTAGCTGAAGGGCCATTTGGCGCCTGTGCGGATGGCAGTGATTTGGTGGAGTTCCCAGCTTATATTTCACCCATTGCGATCATATTCAATCTGCCTGGTGTGGATACCCTTAACCTAGATGCAAGCACTGTGGCTCAGATCTTCAGTGGGAAGATCACTCGTTGGAATGACTCAGCTATCGCTGCGGCGAATCCTGGTGTGAAACTGCCAGATACCGCTATCACGCCTGTGCACCGTTCTGATAAGTCTGGTACTACCGAGAATTTCACTGACTACTTGTCTGCTGCCGCACCAAAGCAGTGGACCGAGGGAGCAGTAGAGGAATGGCCAGCAGCCTTTGGTGGGGAAGGTGCCCAAGGTACCTCGGGTGTAATCAGTGCAGTAACTGCTGGTACTGGCGCCATTGGGTACGCGGACGCCTCTCGTGCTAATGAGCTGTCCACCGTCAATATCAAAGTGGGCGAAAAATATGTGGCTTATACCCCTGAAGCGGCTGCTGCTGTAGTGGATGCCTCGAAGGTGCAGGAGGGGCGCGCGGCTAGCGATATGGTTATCACTGTAGATCGCTCCACCACTGCCGACGGGGTATATCCAATCGTCCTAGTCAGCTACCTGATCGGTTGCGCAGAGTATAAGGATTCTGCAAATGCCGAGCTGGTACGTAGCTACTTCAATTATGTAATCAGTGATGAGGGGCAGTCCGTGGCTGCAGAGGCAGCTGGTTCTGCTCCGCTGTCAGCTACCCAGCGTCAGCAGATCACCACCATTGTCGAAGGCATTCATTAAGGTGACATCAATATGAGTGTTCTAGCTCTCTCCAAAACGACCTCCCGTCGGGGGGATGTGGTGTTCTCCCGGTCGGCATTAGCAGCCGGTGTGAGCATCGTGGTCTTATTGGCTGCAGTGTCAATCTTTTTGATTGTGCGCAGTCTTCCTGCACTGACTGCGACATCTGCAGACGCTTCGCTGCTCGATAGCAATTTCTGGGCATATGTCATGCCTTTGGTATTTGGCACGATATGGGCGGCTGCTTTAGCGCTGGTCATTGCGTTTCCATTGGCGATTGGTTGTGCCTTGTTTATTACGCACTATGCCCCAAGGCGCCTAGCGAATGTGCTCGGTTATGTGATCGACTTGCTGGCCGCGGTGCCCAGTGTGGTCTTTGGTCTCTGGGGTATTGGTGTGCTTGCGCCAGCTGCACAACCGGTGTACGTGGTGCTGAGCAATACCCTAGGCCAAGTGCCTATTCTTTCGTTGGTGTTTGGCGGTACCGTGTCTTCTACTGGGCGCACCATTATGACTGCGGCTTTAGTGTTGGCTGTGATGATTCTGCCGATTATGGCAGCCCTGTGTCGTGAGGTTTTTCTTCAGACACCGCGGATTTATGAGGAGGCAGCGCTCGCCTTGGGCGCAACCCGTTGGGAAATGATTAAGGCCACGGTGTTGCCCTATGGACGTGCTGGTATTGTTTCCGCAGCCATGCTGGGTTTGGGGCGTGCCTTGGGTGAGACCATGGCGGTAGCTATGGTGCTTTCTGCGACTGGGACGGTGAGCTTGAAGCTATTTACCAGTGATAACCCATCTACCATTGCGGCGAATATCGCATTGAATTTCCCAGAGGCCTATGGCACCAACATCAATGTCTTGATTGCAACTGGTCTCATCTTATTTGCGGTGACTTTAGCTGTGAATATTCTTGCCCGCAAAGTGGTCGTGCGCGACCGCTCGTCGAAAGGAACAGCCTAATGGCAACGATTACTATTGCGGACGAGGCGGTTGCGTTGAGTAATTTACAAGCAACTAGCCGTCGTCGTCACACGACGAACTTCCTGGTGACTGTGGCTGTGACGGGGGCATTCATTATTGCCACCCTGCCGTTGATCTCTGTGGCAATTGAAGTGTTCTCTCATGGCCTAGCGCGTTTCGACGCTGAGTTCTTCACCTATTCCATGCGCAATGTTAGTGGTGCAGGTGGCGGCGCCTTGCATGCTTTGATCGGTACCCTCATGATTACACTGGCAGCCACTGTGATTTCCGTGCCGATGGGTTTGCTTACTGCCATTTATCTGGTGGAATACGGTACTGGCCGGTTGGCTCGGGCCATTACTTTCTTTGTAGACGTGATGACTGGTATTCCCTCAATTGTTGCAGGTCTGTTCGCTTACGCGGCATTTGCCATCGTCTTCGGCCCTGGGGTACGTATGGGCATTGTGGGTGCGGTTGCTTTAACCGTGCTTATGGTCCCGATTATTGTGCGCTCCGCAGAAGAAATGCTGCGTCTGGTCCCGCATGAACTGCGAGAAGCCTCCTATGCGCTGGGGGTTCCAAAGTGGCGCACCATTAGTAAGGTTGTTCTTCCGACCGCGTCAGCAGGCATTATCACTGGTGTGATGTTGGCCATCGCTCGTGTCATTGGTGAAACTGCCCCGCTGCTTATCACTGCTGGCTTTACGGCGAGCATGAACTACAACCTGTTTGAGGGACGCATGCAATCCCTTCCGGTGTTTGTCTACACCCAATACGCTAACCAAGGCAATCCTGCTTATGCCTTCATTGACCGCGCATGGGCTGCAGCTCTGGCGCTGATTCTCATCGTGATGGTGCTCAATATTGCCGCGCGAATTATTGCCAAGAAGTTTGCACCAGCTACCACCCGTTAAACCAGCTTTTAGGAGTTGTCATGTCTAAGACCATCACTGTTGAAAATCTCAATGCCTATTACGGCGACTTTCTCGCCGTGGAGGATATTAATCTTGAATTCGTGCCCCAAACAGTCACCGCCCTCATTGGGCCTTCTGGCTGTGGTAAATCCACCTTCCTACGCACCTTAAACCGTATGCACGAGGTAGTCCCAGGTGCCTCTGCTACTGGCAAGGTCATGTTAGAGGGTGCGAATCTTTATGACTCGCAGGTCGATCCAGTGGCAGTGCGTCGTCACGTGGGTATGGTGTTCCAGCGACCCAATCCATTTCCCACTATGTCTATTAAAGACAATGTACTAGCAGGTGTGCGCCTGAATAAGGTGAAGGTTTCCAAATCGGAGGCAGACAATATTGTGGAGCGCTCTCTTAAGGGTGCGAATCTGTGGGAAGAAGTGAAAGATCGTCTGGATAAGCCAGCATCTGCGCTTTCTGGTGGTCAGCAACAGCGCTTGTGCATTGCTCGTGCTATTGCCGTGGAGCCTGAGGTATTGCTCATGGATGAGCCCTGTTCAGCCTTGGACCCGATCTCGACGTTAGCTGTGGAAAACCTCATCCATGAGCTGAAGGAGAACTACACAATCGTGATTGTGACTCACAATATGCAGCAAGCCTCTCGGGTGTCGGATAAAACTGCTTTCTTTAATATTGCTGGTAGCAATAAACCGGGCAAGTTGGTTGAGTATGGCGATACCAAGGAGATGTTCCACAATCCAGCGAACAAGGCGACTGCCGACTATGTGACAGGTCGGTTTGGTTAAGCCAGTCGGAAGAACCTCAAAATAGCTGAGGCGTCTGCGGTGGCATTTCAGCACAGGGCGCGCCCTATGCTTTATGTTGTGATGGTCTGTGTCTCAGCTTGGGTTATGACCTGCGGATATGCGGTCAAGGCTACAGACTTAATTCGGTTATTTTGCTGCAAACCCCATAAAAGGCCAGCAAGCGCTTTCGATAAAATCTAAATAACCGAAGTGTGTCAGCGGTCACTTTGGCTAAGGTGATGGTTAGTTAGAAAGTAGTGAGTTCTTCTTATCAGAGGAATTGTGTATAACCGCTTTGGTTTAGGGTTTTGGTGCGGAAAGAATCATCACCACAACCACACCCATCATCCCATGCCATCACCACAAAACCTCAATGATGCGACATTGCAGATTCTGCCCCACGCTTAAACAGAAAGTTGTTGGTGGCTTACAATGTCCCTCATGACCACAGCAACATCAAAGAATGTGATGAAGTCCGCCGAATTACATGCTCGGGCCCAAAAACTGATTCCTGGTGGGGTGAATTCCCCAGTGCGAGCCTTTGGTTCGGTCGGTGGGCAGACCCGCTTCATTGAACGCGCAGTAGGTTCCAAACTCTATGATGTTGATGGAAATGAATACGTTGACCTGGTCAATTCTTGGGGACCGATGTTGCTGGGCAATGCGCACCCAGAAATCTTGGCGGCGGTAACCAAAGCGGCGGAAAAGGGCCTGTCTTTCGGTGCTCCCACCGAAGCCGAGATTGAATTGGCGGAGCTGATTATTGCCCGCACTAGTGTCGAAGAAGTTCGAATGGTCAATTCAGGTACCGAAGCTACCATGTCAGCGGTACGGTTGGCACGGGGTTTTACCGGTCGGGCAAAGATTATTAAGTTTGATGGTTGCTACCACGGTCATGTTGATGCGCTACTAGCAGCTGCAGGTTCTGGGGTTGCCACCTTTGCCTTGCCAGATTCTCCTGGGGTCACTGGTGCAACCGCAGCCGATACCATTGTGGTTTCTTATAATGACCTCGCGGCGGTGGAACAGGCTTTTATAGAAAACCCAGATCAGATTGCCTGTGTGATTACCGAAGCAGCAGCTGGCAATATGGGTACAGTTGCCCCACATAATGAGTTTAATGCCAAGTTAAAACAGCTATGTCATGAGCATGGGGCATTGCTCATCCTTGATGAGGTAATGACTGGTTTTCGCACTTCCTACTCTGGTTGGTACGGCGTGGATGCGGTAGCAGGTGACTTGACTACCTTTGGCAAGGTGATTTCTGGTGGCCTGCCAGCAGCTGCATTTGGTGGGCGGGCTGAGATCATGAACTATCTGGCCCCCGTTGGTCCGGTGTATCAAGCTGGAACCCTATCAGGAAACCCAGTGGCAATGGCAGCAGGTAAGAAGTCTTTAGAGCTAGCCACCGAGACAGTTTATGGCACAGTTATGGCCAATGCAGATCGATTGTGTGCGTTGATTAGCGAAGCATTGTCCAAACAGGGGGTGGCCCACCACATTCAGCGGGCTGCTACCATGTTTTCGATTCGCTTCGCCGAGGGGGCAGGCCATAATTTTGCTGATATGAAAGCTGCAGAGACTTTCCGTTTCGCCCCATTCTTCCATGCTCTGCTTGACCAGGGAGTTTATGCTCCACCGAGTGTTTATGAAACATGGTTTGCTTCAGCAGCTCTCACTGATGCCGATTTTGAGCGGGTTGAATCAGCACTTGTTTCGGCAGCGCAAGCTGCTGCTGCGGCTACCGAGCTGTAATTCCAACCGGTTTTCGGGGTACATTCTTTGGAGACGAAGCCCAACTTTTTATGGAAGGTTCCATGAATACCACCATTGTCCATTTGGTTCGCCACGGTGAGGTGTTTAATCCCGAGAAGATTCTCTATGGATGCATTCCCGGTTATCATCTGTCTTCGCGTGGTCAGTCGCAGGCAGCGCGTACCGCGAAAGCCTTCACTGGTCATGATGTGGGGTTGCTGTTGTGCTCCCCACTGGAGCGAGCACAGGAAACCGCTGCTCCGATTGCTGAGGTTTTAGCCCAGGACATCGAGCTCGATGACCGACTATTAGAAGCAGGTAATCAGTTTGAAGGTCTAAAGGTGCGCTCGTGGCGCTCGCAATTGTGGCACCCATTGCGTTGGCCATTGCTGTTTAACCCAGCGTTGCCAAGTTGGGGTGAATACTACGTTGACATCGCCGAACGCATGATGGAAGTCGTACACGATGCACGTCGTAAAGTAATCGGCCGGGAAGCAGTGCTGGTTAGCCATCAACTACCAATCGTTTGTGTACAGCGGGTCATGCAAGGTAAACCGCTTGCGCACAATCCCGCTAATCGTATTTGCGAACTCGCCAGTGTGACTTCTTTGGTTTTCGACGGGGAAGAGTTAGTGGATTACCGTTACAGCGAACCTGCACAGGAGATCTAATGCGTAGGGCTATCATTGCCACTGCAGCACTATGCTTAGCGACGCTCACCGCATGCAGTGAAGACGACACCGCAGGCACGGATGCGGTCGCAGTAGGGGGAACATTTCAATTTCATTCTCCTGGTGGGCAAACAGTCATTACTTACCCCGAATCGGAACGGGCACCGATTGGTGATATTTCTGGGCCCAAAGT
>JBHACV010000141.1:0-3991 GCA_041854705.1 Corynebacterium sp. | reverse complement strand
CCAAATTGAGGTACTGCTTGATACTGGTGAGCACCAATTTAGAGTTTTCAAAGCTCATGGCTGGTCCTGGGATTTAGAACACGAATACCAATGTCAGGCTTTTACCACTGCAGATGAAGAAGTATATCTACGCTGGGATGACTTTGCCGAGACAGTCGCTTTTTCCCCACATCGCAATTGGCGTAATGGAACCGATAGTCCATTAACTGGGCGTCAACAGCTACTCAGCCAATTCATGGTCACTGTGGTGATTGCTTATCTCAGCGATGAGAAGCATGCCCGAGAATTTCATTCGGTTCTTGAAGCGTATTGTCGTCAGCATCGAGTCACCCCTGCTGCAGTCAGCACAGCCATGCAGCAAGCATTGAAATTCGAAGGTTTTAGTCCAGCTCGTGCATTGAAGATATTGGAGAAAAATCCACAGTACTTGTCTTCACTGTGGCCGATGCTCACCGAGCCCATTGCTGTAGCTGCACAGGTAGTTACTGCTGGTGGTGCCACCCCACGCTGGGTCAATCGAGTCCTAGATCTAGTCAACCTCCAGCTCCCAGTTTTACTGACAGCAACCCAAAAAGGCTTCATTCCCGCCGAAGCATGGGATGGTTTGACCGCCTTAAGTCAGATGCGAAAATCCACCGCCCAAACTAAAGCAGCAGCATTACACAAGGTCTTAGGGTGATTGTAGGTGGTGGGGCTGGTTGATAGACCATCGGGGACGGTGAATGACAAAGCCGCAGAGGTTCATTATCAGCATCTTATTCTACCTTTGTGTACTTCGATTCCGACTTAAAATGTTGGATAGTTCCCTTGTCTATCTGCTCATCCGGTGCCACGGGATGACCGCTGTAAGCCATAGCAGTTTATGGAACTACATGTCCATAGCCAGATGCAGCGCAGGTGTCAGGATCGATGAGCCCCTCAGAACAAGACCATTCGAATTGGATTTCCCCAGAGGATCGGGGGTCGTAACCTAGATCTGGGTAGGAATATTCTTGATAAGTAGAGTTTTGTTGTGGTGCCATCTGTGGCTGTGGAGCAACAGCCACTTCTGGTACTTGGGTAATGGGAGCTGTGGTTGTACTTGTGGTAGTGGGAACCGCAGTTATGGTCACAGTAGTGGTGATTGGTGCTTGGTTTCCTGATTCACTGCCGCAGGCCGATAGGCCTAACCCAATCCCAAGGATAATTAGTTTTCTTTTTGCCATCATCATCTCCCACTAACCTTGTATATGTAGTAAATAAACTATGCCTAAAGGAGGATACAAGCAGCAACTTCTTGTTTATTGTCATTGCCCGCATGGGGTAGGCGGTACGACTACCGATATTCATCGGGAGCGATGGTTTTTTGTTGCCTGCACCCTAGTCGATCCCCATTACCCAAAGAAAATGTATTTATCCCGAAATTAGTTTAGTTGCTAATGCCAATACCAGCAGAAACTTACTAGCGCCGCAGTTTCCTAGGCCTAGAACGCATACAGTTCCCTATCAAAACATGAGTTGATATCTGAACACTCCTTAACAAGAGCGTTACGCCAACCAACACTGGTTAATAATTGCACTATTATCTTTGCCTACAACACACCGAAATTCGAACGAGTCGGCAACTCTAGGCAGTCGCACAGGTATAAAAAGAACAGGATGACCGCTTCATGCCCAACACTGAGACACCGAAACTAATCCACATTCGCACGATCGCAGACATCGTGGCAGACCCTGACTATGCTACGGCCCACCATTCGAACACACCGGTAGGAGTCAAAACGGAGATTCAGAACATTCTTGGTGAATCAGCTACCACCATCTTGTTACAGCTGGATGGTCAAGAGCTGAGCCCCGATGTGGGCATTAATCTAAGTGAGTGGAATTCTTGGAACGACATGTGCTTTGCCGAGGAGCTAGGCGCTAATGCAGGACTGAACCTTTTTGCCTTGAGCGGATCCGGCGATGGTTGGGCCATCGACCAAACAACTGGTCTAGTGGTTTTTCTGCATCATGATCTCCCTGACCCCCGGCGCGACCTCGGGGTTTCGCTTCCGGTATTTATCCAGATTGCCGATGCATGGGCCCAAGTCTGGTCACATACTGCGGACGATCCAAACCTAAAAGATGCCTGCCTCGCAGCCTTTATCGACGCCATTGCGCCGTTACTACCAGCTTCTTATGGTGACAATCCATGGCCGTGGCCTTATTTCTAATTTTTGCAAGCATTACAGCCAAGGTTCTGGCGATGGACTTTCCCACTGCGAACAAGGTTTAACCAGCTTAACGGTGGGTTGGTTCTGATCGTCACTGCAATGGGAGCTCACCATTTCCCCATTAGAGAAACAAAGGCTAGCCTTAATTAAATGACGCATCTTCATTCCGTGTCACAACCAGAATCGGAAACCCGACAGTGTAGATTGTCCCCACCCGAATCTGAGGCAGTGCTGCGCCCAGATATCCGCACCACCGAAACAACTTCTGCTCGTCGTAAACTTGTTGGCTTGGTAGGAATACTCGTGCTTTTGGTGTTTTTAATGTCCACAAGTTTGATTATTGGGTCGAAGATCACGACGCTTGGCGAGGTCTACCAGTCGCTACCACTGGCGTGGGAAATGCTCACTGGCAAACATGATGTTGCTTCTGCTCTTGCTGATGGTGCTGACGCTTCCATGGCTGAGATCGCTGGAATTATTGCTGCAATGCGGGTGCCACGAACCATTCTCGCATTGTTGGTAGGCGCGGCTTTGGGGCTTGCTGGTGCTATTATCCAAGCATTAACACGTAACCCATTGGCTGATCCTGGGATGCTTGGGGTGTCCGCTGGGGCTGCGCTAGCGGTGGTGACCGGCAGTTATCTGTTTGGTGTTGGTTCCATGTTGGGCTCATTGTGGCTAGCTTTCCTCGGTGCTGGTCTTGCTTCATTATTAGTGCTGGGGATCTCCTCCTCTGGGCTAGGCAAAGGTGACACTTTGGGCTTGGTATTGGCTGGTGCGGCTTTGTCTGCCACTTTAGGGGCTATTACCTCGGGAATTGTCTATATCGACCCACAGGCACTGGATGCATTGCGGTTTTGGCAGGCAGGTTCCGTCACGGGTCGCGGTTTTGATGTCATTGGCCCAGCAGTGCCACCGATTGTCATTGGGGCACTTGTGGCATTAAGCCTTGGCCCTTCATTGAATCTCTTAAGTCTTGGGGCGGAGACGGCACAAAGTCTTGGCGCCAATGTTGGTCGCACCTCGTTTTTAGGTTTCGTGGCGATCACTGCTTTGGCGGGCGCAGCCACTGCGGCTGCAGGACCAATTGGGTTTGTGGGTTTGATGGTTCCACATATCGTTCGGGTGCTAACTGGCCCAGATTATCGCTGGCTACTTCCGTATTCCGCCTTAGGTGGCGCAACTGTGCTATTGCTAGCGGATGTTATCGGTCGCATTGTGCTGCGCCCAGGGGAAATGCAGGCTGGGGTGATTGTGGCATTGATTGGTGCACCTGCGTTCATCTGGCTAGTTCGAAATCGAAAGCTAATTTCCCTATGACTTCATCTACTAACGCAAACAGAAAATCTAGATTGCCCATGTCCGCGCAGACGCAATTGGGGTGGGGCCGCTGGGCTGTACTTATTCATCATCGGTCCTTACTTGCGGCTGGAATAGTGCTTATTGGTTGTTTTTTCGTGTGGCTTGCAAGCCTCGCGCTCGGCGATTTCACCCTTTCTTTCACCCAAGTTTTGAATGTGCTCAGTGGTAGCGATCAAGGCATTGCGCGCACTGTGGTTATTGACTGGCGACTCGCTCGGTCACTGGTAGCACTCACAGTAGGTGCGGCATTGGGATTATCGGGTGCGATCACACAGATCATCGCTCGTAATGGACTCGCCAGTCCCGATATTCTTGGTATCAGCCGAGGGGCGTCGGCGGTTGCGGTGGCCCTCATGGTCTTTAGCGGTGGTACCGCATCTGTGGTTATTGACACCGTTGGAATCCCAGTGGCTGCCATGCTTGGTGGTCTATTG
>JBHACV010000140.1:0-3398 GCA_041854705.1 Corynebacterium sp. | reverse complement strand
TGCAGCGCCAAACCCAGTGGTCATTGCCAGAGTCCCAATAGTGTTTGGAAATTGCATAGGGTTCGCCAAATTTCCGACGCCATTGTTCCTGTGCCTTTATGTAGCCACTGTCGAGGCAGAATTCTTCAACTCCCTCGGCGTACAGTTGCGCCACAACGGTATTAATCAGGGCTGAACCGACTCCGGCACCGTGGAATTCTGGATCAACGTAGATACTTCCCAATTCCCCAAGGTGATCGAACTCGCCATTGGTGACAGCGTGAACATGCTTGCCACAGGGCCCAAAAGAAACTGTGCCAATCACTTTCTCCCCCGCTTTAGCCACCCAGAATCGAGTACCAGACTCAGGGTCAAGCGAGCGAGCAACTTTGCTGGCTTTGTCTTCGATTTCGCTCGCAATTTCCGCTTCAAAGCCTTCCAACCCATCGGCTGCAAACGCAAATGGGATCGCCTTTTCAAAGACCTCATGCATGCTGGCTATATCTTCAGGTTGCGGCTTGGTGACACTAAAATCTGCCATGCCCCACCACCTTTCTGTTGCTTAGAAGCTGCTAGTTCAAGGATACCTAAGTAGAGAACTTTCTAGACTTATCCTTGTTAGGGTATTAAATCTAATAAAATTCAGATCTGAAGTTATAAAGTTGCTACAACGCATCAACCACCTGCTTATAACCCATGCAGGACGCGGTGGCCAAAGCTAAACTCCTTGACAATCCTAGCGTTTCTTTCGAGGTTTTTTCGGCTTCGGCGGAGGTAATTCTGAACCAGTGAGAAACAGCAGTTCCACCAACCAGTCTTGATCCTCCCACAAATCCTGGGTGATTCGAAAATACAAACTTGACCCCGGATATGCTGGTGCCTCTTCTGGTTGACCAATAAACTCCCGACCAGCACCAGTGGGTTTGACGAATAGCTCATCATCACAAATAAAAGCAATGGGCTTTTCATCTAGATAAAGGCAGTATTCGCCAAACATTTTTCGGGTGCGAGTCCCAGACAGTTCTCGAATCTGATCTTCCAGATACGCAATGGTTTCCGCGCTAGTCCCCATTTTCGATTAACCTCCTCGGCCACTGACGTCACTTGGGCGTAGTAGAGCCATCTAAAACCGCGATCTGTTGAGTATATCCCCACTGTAGCCCCAGAAGTTAGATCTGTGGAAAGAGTAACCGAAACTGTTCACATACTACTGGCATGGTTGGTGTAAAGCTGTGGGGCTTTTCCAAGTATTTTGCCCAAAAAACCTCATGCGTTTCGCGCCACTGTTCCAAGGTTTGATCCCCCTCCCCTTCTGCCGCGGCGTGTTCAGCCGTGACCTCTTCAAATGGCACTACTGCCACCTCGGTAGTTTCAATTACCGCTCGGGGATTTCCCCGACCATCCAGAATGATATGTAACTGGCCAACTTCGGGAAGCTTCGCCCCTTCCGACTCAAAATCCCATAACGCCGCAGACGTAGCAATTTTAACGCCGCGCAGTACCAGTTCGAGTAATTCATCAGCCTGCTCAGGTGAGGCACCGAATGCCCATGATTGCGGGGTCTTGACGGGTAGCTTCGGATCCTGAGAGCGCAGGTGCAGCCAGAAATCATCGATTGGTGGTATGTCTTTTTGCTCGCAATACTCCCGCAGATTTTCCAAATGCCTTCCCCACGAGGCCTCATGCTCTTCCGCAAAAGTTTCAGGGTTGGGAGTTAAAACGAAACCAGTTTCAGTCACGGTGACTTGCACATTATTCTCGAATTCGGTTAGTCGCACCTCAACAGTGAGCGGTTCCTGCCAACCTGGTTCAGCCCATTTAAACACCAAAAGTTGCTCAGGTTGAATGGCAATAACCATACCCAACGCTTTTCGACGCTCCCCTTCCACTAGCCACGTTTCGATCAGCGGACTGCCAACAATCGGATCAAAGACCATATGCGGCCACCATTCAGATCGGGACGCTGTCAGAGCTGACCACACCTGTGATGGTGATGCCTTTACCAAGATCTCCGCCGTGACTTCATTTCTCGCCATAGTCCCAGCCTAACAATCTAGGGATGGTTGCGGGGGCAGGAATAGTATTAAGCAAACAACACTGACAAGTGTTGTGCTGGATATACCATCACCAGCCCTTAAGCTGCGCACCTGCAGCTTTTCCATAAACTCCTCACCAAAGTAAAGCAGATTTGATGATAATTAGGTC
This sequence comes from Corynebacterium sp., assembly GCA_041854705.1. GTDB lineage: Bacteria > Actinomycetota > Actinomycetes > Mycobacteriales > Mycobacteriaceae > Corynebacterium. The sequence goes on along the minus strand of JBHACV010000140.1, from coordinate 1,214 downwards.
GGAGGAAATGACCAAGGGCGCCACAAGCAAAGCCAGCGAAGCAATAGCTAAATTCAAATAAAAGATGTCATCTAGCAGCTTGATGTAAAGAATCACCAGGGAGCCTACTGCTGCATATCAAACATTTTACACAGCTAATCTAGGCATACAATAGGGGCGTATTTCAGCAGATAACGACTAAAACTGAAATCCCAAATACTGGGAACACTCATGTGACCGCTACGAACAACATTCAGGACGCTTTATCTATACAGCACTTCCAATAAGGCAGATCACGGTAGAAAGAATGAAACAGAGACAAGACCAGTAATACTAGCGTCGCATGTACTCTTCCCGAGCTTTGAGAACAGTCGACATGTTTACCCTTGCCCATTCTTCCAATCCAGCGAGAGGTTGGATGAGTGAACGCCCAAGATCGGTCAATTCGTAGTCCACTCGTGGTGGAATTTGCGCAATGATTGTACGAAGTACTAAACCGTCTTCTTCTAATCCACGCAAGGTCTGGGTCAGCATTTTCTGCGAAATACCATCAATCGTTTTTTGCAGCTCACCGAAACGCATCGGCCCGTGAGCTAAAACACCGATGACCAGAATGGTCCATTTACCACCAATCCGGTCTAAGAGTTTTCTGGTGGGGCATTCTTTGTCATAGGGATTCCATTGGATGTCTGCTGTGGTGTGATCTTCCATCTGACCGTATTCCTTTTGTGTCACTCCAGTTCAAGCTGCTAAGACCGAAATGTTATTTAGTTACCATTTGGTTACTAATTTCTTGTGGGTGTTTAGTTACTAGTAGATACTAATCGATTGACGGTCCTGGTAGGTAACTTATGCAGCACACTGATAGCCGACAAGTTTTGGTCACTCACCTGATAGAAATTTTAGCGGCGCAGGCAACCGATCACGTCCGCCTTCCACCGCTGAATGGTTTGGATTATCCGCAACTTCGATCTTTGCTGCGTGCACTGATGAATCTTTGGCAACCTGCCGAAATCCCAGCAGAGTTCCTTCAGAAACAGGATGCATTACTACAAACCGAAGCCCAAGAAAAAGGCGTAGTCACCTTGGCAGATACCACCACCGCTCATGACCCACGGCTACATGTGTGGCGCGGTGATATCACTCGCTTGCGTATCGACGCCATTACCAACGCCGCTAATAACACATTATTGGGTTGTTTCTCACCCAATCACAGCTGCATTGACAATGCGATC
>JBHACV010000139.1:0-3610 GCA_041854705.1 Corynebacterium sp. | reverse complement strand
CTGTGTACTAATGAGCTGCTGCGCTCGATCAAGCACCGGGCGTGGCGCTGGAGTGGAAGGCTGACCCACGCACAACAGCAGTGCGTCGTCACGCTTTTGCGCCTCACCTAAAATCCGCATGACACGGAACGGTTCAACCTGGGAACGGTGGCTAAGGATGGTTTGGTTCATGGAATGCTTTGATGAAGGGGTTGTAGTATGGGAGCCAAAAAAGAGGCGCTCGACCCTTAGAAGTTTAGGGGAGCGCCATGAGAAGAAGAAATGGGAGTACCGGTAAAGAAAGTTACAGCATAGATGCTTTCACTATTACATTTACGTGATTCCCATTTGCACCCCACAAGATAGCGCAAAAAATGATTAACTTTAAGTACAGTCAACGCCCAGTGGCTGAGGTTATTGATGAATTTGCCGAGTACATTCTGCCGCATTTTCCGGCAGCTAGATAAGCTACGTTGAGTTTAATGGGGCATTTGGTGTTATTTCCCTGCTGCAAAACGTTCTAGGTCATGGATATTTCCAGCGGCAATGATGAGATCACCAGATTTGAGAACTGTGGTGGGGTCAGCAATATAAAAACTCTCACCATCAGGTCGAATGGCAATGATGGTGACCCCTTGTGGGGCCTCACCAATGGGACGGCCAATTGCGCGTAATGGTGGAGCGAGTTTGACCATAGCGAAATTTGAATCAAATTCGACGAATTCTTGAAGTTCACCACTAATCAAGTGCGCTACCCTGCGGCCGGTATCACGTTCGGGAAGTACAATGTGGTGCACTCCGATTTGTTTTAGTATCTTCGCATGCGCAGCATTATCTGCTTTCGCCCAGATATTAGGAACTCCAAGGTCAACAACACTAGAGGCAGTCAAAACGCTGGCAGCTAGGTCGTGACCAATACCAATGACCACACGTTCCGCGTCGCCAACTGATAATTGTTTGAGAACCTGGATATTTGTTGTATCTGCAATAGCCACATGGGTGAGATCTGGTTCAGTTTTGGTAGCGGCACTTTCAGAAATATCAACACCAAGCACAGCAATGCCGGAAGCCACGAGTTCTTTACCAACAGCGCTACCGAAGCGGCCTAGCCCCAATATCACAACATCAGGTGCTTTTCTTTTAACCAATGATTGGCCTTTCCTCTGGGAAGCTATAAAGCTTGCGGTTTTCTCGTGCTGCAAGTGCGGCTACAACAGTAATGGGCCCGACACGACCAACGTACATGAGGACAATCAAAATTAACTGTGCTGGGCCAGAAAGCTGCCCCGTAATACCAGTAGATACCCCAACAGTGGCAAATGCACTGGTTGCCTCAAAAATAATCTGATCTGTCGTGTATTCCGGCACCAAAATAAGCAATGCACTGATGGCACTGCCTAAGATGATGATTGCAATCATAATGACCGCCAAAGCTTGACGAATAGCGCGTGGCGGGATGCGTTTATGCCACACCTCAACATGGTTATTACCACGAATTTCCGCAATGAGAATAGTCAGGATCACCGCAATAGTAGTGATTTTCACGCCACCAGCAGTACCACCAGAACCACCACCAATGAACATAAGCACATCACTAAGCAATAAAGTTGAGGGGTGGAATTGGCCAAAATCTACAGAATTGAACCCAGCAGTACGCAATGTCACACTTTGAAAACCTACCGCTAGCAGTTTTTCAGGAGTGGTCAATACAAATAGTGCTTGGTTCCATTCCAACAGGGCAATGCCTATTGCACCTGCCACAAGTAAAATTGCGGTACCCCAGAGGGTGAACTTCAAAGTTAAGGATTTCTTTGGTGCCCGTTGCCGCAGTTCCAACAATACCGGGAAGCCAAGTCCACCAATAATGATGGCCAGGGCAATCGGAAAAATAATCCCAATGTCACCGACAAATGGAACAAGGTTGTCTTTAGCTAAGCCAAAACCAGCATTATTGAAAGCAGAGATGGAGTGAAACACACCCCACCACATAGATTCAGAAACGGAATAACCATAGCCAAAATGAAAACGTAACCCTAGAATCAGCGCTACAATACTTTCAGTGGCTAAGGTAAAACCAACCACCCCAAGCAGTAGTGAGCGTACCTCACCAAGATCATTGCCCCGACCATCAGCCTCTGCGATGAGTTTGCTACGAATGTCTAACCGGCCAGCAATGAACCAGCCTACCAAGGTGGCAAGGGTCATGATTCCCAGTCCACCCAGCTGGATAAGCAGCACAATGACAAGCTGCCCGAAATGCGACCAGTAGGTTGCGGTATCAACTACCACTAAGCCAGTCAGGCATACTGCAGACGTTGCGGTGAATAATGCAGTGAGTAAGCCTGCACTGGCATTAGATGCACTTGATACTGGCAAAAGCAAAAGTACAGTCCCAAAGGCGATGAGTGCGATAAAGCTCATCGCCACGAGCCGTGCAGGCTTCATTTAAACCGAAATCCGGCCTTCAACTGCAGGCAAAGCAATATCCCTACGGAAATGCCCGCCAGCTAATTCAATATCAGACAGCACGCTATAAGCGGCGGTGCGGGCGTCGTCAAGTGTTGCGCCAGTTCCCACTACATTGAGCACACGCCCACCTGCAGAAATCAATTGACCATCAGCATTGAGTGCGGTTCCAGCGTGGCGAACTGCGGGGTGTTTTGCGCCAGTAATCACATCACCCGTTTTAGGAGTCCCTGGGTAATTTTCCGCGGCTAACACTACCGTCAAGGCATACCCATCAGCCCATTCCAAGGGAGGTTGTTCGGCTAAGGTGCCAGTTGCCACCGCGTGCAGGAGGGTCGCTAGCGGGGTTTTGAGCAGAGCAAGCACCGCTTGGGTTTCTGGGTCGCCAAACCGACAATTGAACTCCACCACTGCTGGGCCTTCCGGTCCCCACGCTAGGCCTGCATATAGCAGACCAGAATATGTGCAGCCACGGGCTACCATTTCTTTGGCCACTGGGATACAAACTTCATCGACGATACGCTGCACCCCATTTTCTGGCAGCCACGGTAGCGGGCAATAGGCACCCATACCGCCAGTATTGGGGCCTTCGTCATTATCGCCAACCCGCTTATGATCCTGAGCTGGCAATAATGGCACCACAGTTTCGCCATCTACTAGGCAAAACAGCGATACCTCAGGACCGGTGAGGAATGATTCCAATAGCACCGGATTGCCTGCAGCAAGCACTGCATCCACATGGGCCCGTGCTGCCTGCCGATCAGGCGTAACCACTACTCCTTTGCCCGCGGCCAGTCCATCGTCTTTAACCACAAAGGTAGGGCCAAAATCATCAAGTGCAGCCTCAATATCAGCATCTGCAGCACCTGGTGACAGCTGCTGCGCCCTAGCTGTTTTTACCCCGGCGGCTGCCATTATGTCTTTAGCAAAGGCCTTGGAACCTTCGATCTGAGCGGCATCCTTATTCGGCCCGAAAACTGCAAAGCCTTCGGCACGCAAGGCATCGGCAACCCCAGCGACCAGCGGAATCTCTGGGCCAATGACCACCAGGTCGGCAGCAATCTGTTTCGCCAATGCCACATAACCAGCGTCATCGACAACGTCTGGATGTATGGTGGCGATGTCAGTCATGCCGACATTGCCGGGGGCAATATGGAGTTCAGTG
>JBHACV010000138.1:0-2845 GCA_041854705.1 Corynebacterium sp. | reverse complement strand
GCAAAGTCAACAATAGGCACCAACGCATCACGCTGTTCATCATTCCACAGCCCAAGACACTGAGTACTAATCCGACCAGCTGCCTGCACACCGGTCGCCTCTAACATAATCAAGCCAAAACCACCTGTGGCACGAGCACCATAATGCACGAGATGCCAATTCGTAGGCATGCCATCAAAGCCCGTAGCTTGGTACTGACACATTGGGGGCAGAAATATCCGGTTACGTATTTGTACATCTCTCAACTGCCAAGGATCAAAAAGAGATAGAGAGCTCATACTTCAAACCCTACTCCTTTACCAAGATATAACGTCTGCATGCCTAAGATATAGACATGCGCAACGCCGTAAAAAAACTCGATCCGCTCATTGTCCTTATTATTTTGGCGGTAATCTTAGCCATCATCATCCCAGCTTCTGGACAATTCGCCGAGTGGTTTTCCTTTGCCACGAAAATCGCCATCGCAGTCTTGTTCTTCCTGTATGGGGCTCGGCTTTCCACCAAAGAGGCACTCGATGGTTTGAAACATTGGCGGCTGCATTTAGTAATTCTGGCCTTTACTTTCATATTATTTCCGCTCATTGGTTTCGCCTTATCGCCAATTGGCAATGCTTTAAACCCGAACCTATACCTTGGTGTTTTGTATCTGACTCTTGTTCCCTCTACGGTGCAATCAAGTGTCGCCTTTACCTCAATTGCACGCGGAAACGTGGCAGGCGCAATCGTTAGTGCGTCGGCAAGCAATCTAGTCGGCGTGGTTGCAACCCCACTGCTGGTTATGCTTTTCATGTCTTCCTCGATGGTGGGAGATCACGGGATAAAGATTGATGGTGGAGTATTTGGTGATATTGCTATGCAGCTGCTATTGCCGTTTATCCTTGGGCAGCTGTGCCGCCCGTGGCTGAAAACAGTAGCAGCAAATAATGCCACGAAAGTAGTGGATAGAGGATCTATTGCGATGGTGGTTTATTCCGCATTTTCCGCTGGGGTAGTAGCAGGCATTTGGTCGCAAGTTGGAATCACAGAAATTCTTGGCCTATGTGTCTTTTCAATCTGTTTAGTGGCCATCATGCTCTGGTTGTCACGGACAGTGGCTTTTACCTTAGGTTTCGATACCGAAGACATGAAAGCTATTCAGTTTTGTGGTTCAAAAAAATCCTTGGCTACTGGTCTCCCTATGGCAGCGGTGATCTTTGGCGGAGCGAATATCGGCCTATTGATTTTACCCCTCATGATTTTCCACCAAGTGCAGTTGATGATGTGTTCTTGGCTAGCTGCCAGGTACGCTAAAGAAGAACCAATCGAGACACTCTAAGGGAGCCACTGTGAGCGATTTGCTTTATGTACGCATCGACCTTGCCGGACCAAACGCCACCACCATGTCACATATTGCAGAGCTTATGCCCATCAATGAGGCAGAATGCCGAATCCAACGCATCATTGAATTGAATGCTGATGATACTGTGGACGGCGCTGGTATGGGCTCCATGATGAAGTATATGCAATTACCACCACAGGAGATTGTTCCGCATCCTGACTTATATCAAAACTTCACCGACATTACTGCCACCCCTATAACTATGAATGAGTTTGAACGCTTTTGGGATGCTGCCATTGTGGCCTTTCCTGAACTCGGCTAACACATAGGCGAGAAAAGGGTCATTACGACACCGTCTGAGGAAAACAGGGCACCACACTCCAACCCTGGGCAGTAGATAGCGGACTGTACTATTAATAGCTACCACTGGTATCCAATGCAGAAACCAGCACAAACCCAGTTTCCACCGTTTTCTACCAATAATGTTTCACGTGAAACATAGACTAATTATCACCAAGAACCGGTGGGAAAGTGCTAAATAGCGGCAAAGGCATGGGCTGCCGACGCATTACATCGGACCATACATCCACCGAACCCCCGGCAATCACATCTGATGGCAAGCATGGAGCAACATACCAATCACCACGCTCGATTTCTCTTGCCAGCTGTCCGGGTGCCCATTCGGCATAGCCGATAAATATCCGCATACCCGTGATATCTTCTTTCACCTGTTCTGGATCAGCACGCAGATTAACTATGGCAATGCGATTAGCAAGCTTTTCAAAGTAGGGCCGTGATGCAATATCCACTTCAGGTTTAACCACACAAATGCCAACCGCATTTTGTTGGTCCACCGGCCCACCCAAATATACGGCTTGGGGTTTGCTAACACAATCAAGCCACTGCGGCAAAACATTCGCTACCGCTATATCGGTGCGAAAAGCAAGGTTTACTCCAATAGTGGCAATACGATCACACTCAACTAGCATTACCACTGAGCGAGCAAACTCCTCAGAAGCCATACCCGGCGCGGCCACCAGCACCATTCCAGCGGCGGGCTCGGCTCGTTCCATTCCAATAAAGAGCCTGTCTGCGAATACATCCGACATTGTCTTTCCTTTTGGTCTATTCTCCGGCGGATTGTGTGTTATTAGTATTCCACCACTGGGTAAGTCGAGCAATTGCTTCTTCTTTTTCCAATGGTCCTTCTTCGAGACGAAGTTCTTTCAAAAAGTTCCATGCTTTACCGACTTCCGGACCGGGTTTAATCCCTAAGATTGACATGATTTCATTGCCATCGAGGTCGGGACGAACTCGTGCGAGGTCTTCCTTGGCCGCAATATCGGCTATCCGCTCTTCTAGATGGTCGTATGTGCGCTGTAACCTAGCGGCTTTGCGGGGATTGCGAGTGGTACAGTCTGCACGCACTAGTTTATGTAATCGGGGGAGTAGTGCACCAGCGTCGGCTACGTATCGACGAACAGCTGAGTCTGTCCATTGTCCTTCGCCGAATCCGTGGAAGCGCAT
>JBHACV010000137.1:0-38055 GCA_041854705.1 Corynebacterium sp. | reverse complement strand
TCTTTGATTAGGCTCGAAACGCCAGTCGAATTTGGCCACCCAGACAATGATCCGGTGTGGCTGGTTGTAGCACTGGCTGCCAAAGATAAAAATGTACACCTTAGTGCCATGCAACAACTGGCCAAGGTGATCGCAAATCCCACCAAGCGATCCCAACTGCAAACGGCCACAAGTATTGACGAGGTGGTGGCCTTGTTCCATACCACCACGACAGCTGACAGCAAGATTGCGGCAAATTCTGCAGTGGTAGCGTCAGCAAGTGTGAGTGCAGAAGGTGCAGTAGCCTCGAAAGGCAAGCTACTCACGGTGTGTGGTAACGGTTTGGGGACCTCGTTATTTTTGAAAAACACCCTCGATGAGGTACTGGCGCAATGGGGATGGGCGAAATTCCTCAATGTTGAAGCTACCGATACGATTTCAGCAAAAGGCAAAGCCAAGGAAGCCGATGCAATTTTCACCTCTGGGGCAATCGCCCAAGCACTAGGTGATGTCGGGGTGCCAGTGTATGTGATTGCTGATTTTAGTTCCGCAACCGAAATTGACACCGCATTGCGCGGGGTTTATGTCACTGAGTAAGGGGATTATCATGGACTTTCTCACAAGCATTCCGAGTTTCCTGGTTAACGAAATTCTTTCCGTACCAGCTTTTCTCATTGGTATCATCACCGCTGTTGGTTTAGCGGCGATGCAGAAGTCCTCCGGGCAGGTCATTGGTGGCGCAATCAAAGCAACCTTAGGATTTTTGCTCATTGGCGCAGGAGCGAACCTAGTCGTGGCCTCCCTTGAACCGCTTGGTGCCATGATTACTGGTGCTACAGGTGCCCAAGGAGTGGTGCCAACCAATGAGGCAATCGCGGGCATTGCTCAGCAAGAATATGGGTCGCAAGTGGCGTGGATCATGATTATAGGTTTCGCCTTGTCCCTAGTGCTGGCACGTTTTACCCGGTTGCGGTATGTATTCCTGACTGGACACCATGTGTTGTTTATGGCAACAATGGTGACCATCATCTTCGCCGCAGCAACATGGAACACCACCTTGGTGGTGGTCATGGGATCGGTTGGGTTGGCGATTTTGATGGTATCGCTTCCTGCATTAGCACATCCATTTACCCGCAAAATCACCGGTGATGATTCCATTGCGATCGGTCACTTTGGCACCGCTGGATATATCGCCGCAGGTGCTGTCGGTAAAGCGGTGGGGAAAAACAGCCGTTCCACTGAAGATATGAAACTACCCGAGGGGTTGCGATTCTTACGCGACTCGATGGTCTCTACTGCATTGTCAATGGCACTAATGTATATTGTGCTCGCGATTTTATTTATGGTGCGTGCTGGAACCGAGGAAGCATTTACCGCATTCGAAGATGGTGCCACCTCGGTAGGAAACTATCTGGTGCAGTCTTTTACTCAAGGTTTGCAGTTTGGGGTTGCGGTGGCAGTGATCCTGTTTGGTGTGCGCACTGTGCTAGGTGAATTGGTTCCAGCTTTCCAAGGTATTGCTGCCAAAGTGGTACCTGGTGCGATTCCAGCACTGGACTGTCCGATTGTTTTCCCCTATGCCCAAAACGCAGTGCTTATCGGATTCATTTCTTCCTTCATTGGTGGTTTGGTTGGGTTAGCTGTGCTGTCAGTGTGGCTGAATCCAGCTTTTGGCATGGCATTGATTTTGCCTGGTTTGGTTCCGCATTTCTTCACCGGTGGTGCAGCAGGTGTGTACGGTAATGCCACTGGTGGTCGGCGAGGCGCTGCCTTGGGCGCGTTTGCTAATGGGCTGCTGATTACCTTCTTGCCGTCATTGTTGCTGGGAGTGCTAGGCGAGTTTGGCGGTGAAAACACCACTTTTGGTGATGCTGACTTTGGTTGGTTTGGTATCGCTATTGGCTTGGTCGCACGATTGGGGGTCATCGGTGGCGTGATCGGGGTTTTGGTGGTTTATGCCTTGATCTTGCTTGGGGCAATCACAGTGCAAAAACGGTTTGTGGATGACCGCCCACTCAGCGTTTCGACGAACGCCCCCGCTGCTGATGGTTCTCTGAATTCATCTGAAGGTGCAGCGGTTCCACCTTCGGCCTATCCAAAAGTGCTGCCTCCGAAAGGCGCACCGCTGCCGCCAGCAGCGGCAGAGATTTTGAAAGAGTAGGTTCTTAAAAGATGCAGTCTTACCTCTTATTGTGGACTGTAGCCTAGAACGAGAAAGCGCAACGTTGATGCTTAGTACTTTTATTGCCGCCTTCATGGCATTTTTTGCCATCATGAATCCCATTGCTAATCTGCCAGTTTTTCTGGCTTTGGTGGTTGGGGATGATGTGCGAACCCGCAATCGGGTTGCTGGCAAGGCGTTGCTGCTTGCTTTTGGGATCATTACGGTTTTTGCGCTTGCGGGCAAACTTATTTTTGAAGTATTTGGTATTACACTACCGGCATTGCGTATTGCTGGCGGGCTGGTGCTTTTTGTCATTGGTTATTACATGCTAAATGGGAAGAAATCGCCAATCCATCATCCTGCCAAAGCAGGTGATGGTGATGAGGGAGAATCTCAGGCATTGTCGGTGGCGGTGTCACCCCTAGCGATGCCCCTTCTGGCAGGTCCTGGCACCATTGCCACGGCAATGAATCTCGCCGCGGCAAACGGCATGTGGGGAAGTATCCTCACCATTGCTGCCTTTGCGACGCTGTGTGTTATTTGCTACATCTGTTTCAGGTATGGTGCAACAATCGTGAAGGTACTTGGTACCAGCGCAATGGATGTGATTACTCGACTAATGGGGTTGATTCTGGCAGTGATTGCGGTGCAAATGATTATTGCTGGGTTGCAATCAGCTTTCCCAGTGTTGCATGGGTAATCGTCGCGCGATCATGTTGGCGGTGCTGAAATGCCGGTAAGTGACTTACCTCATTAGGGATGGATTCGTTGAGACTGGGAAGGGATATTGGGCTTCTGAAATCTTAATTTTTGGGGTTTTATTGTGGAACCAAGGTGTGTATTTCACGCTTTTTTGCCAAGATGGAAGACATGATGAACTCCACACTCCTTTTTGTTCTTGGTTTTGTCATCATTGCGGTATTGGTGATTGTTGCACTCATTGTGTTTGGCCTACGCCGTAAGAAGACAAAAACCGTGAGCTTCGAGCCGAAGGCTGAGGAGCCAAAGCAGCTCACGCAACAAGAAAAATCTGGTAATTACCAAGCTCAGGGTGGTTTCAATTTCGCCCCCGCCAAAAAGGAAGCAGAAGTTCTTCCTGGGCAGGAGCTTAAGTTGGAAACCGAAGTGCAAGCAAATGAACTTAGCGCACAACTTACATCCGAATTATCAGCACCTAAAACTGCTGCTGTGGAGGAACCAGTCGCAGAAGCTAAAGCCGAGCCAGTGATTGACTCAGCTGTGGTACCCCCAACCCTCACCCCATCAGTGACACCTGGCACGCACACAACAGTCTCGGAAAACGCTGATGTTCCTAACGCATCAGCTGCGGATGCTAAAGATAAGAACGGCCCAGAAACCGATAGTGCCCCTAGGGCGGGAGCCGAGACGACACCAGCTGAAGAACCAACGTCGGAAACCGCTGCCAAGGAAAAGCCAGCGTGGTACTCCGACACCCCAATTTTCGCTGAATTAGAACACGCCACGATTGTTGAAGATTTGGGAGAGCCAGATGTACCGATCGTCGAGGTCGTTGATACTGATGAAGAATCCGGCACCATTACGGTAGTAGAAAGCACACCAAAGGATGCCACGGAGGAACCACTTGAGGCGGCAGTTGCGGCAGCTACAGTAGCAGAAGCTGCCGAGCAAGCGTTAGAGGAAGTCGCAGCGCCTGAGCCTGTTGCTACCACCCCAGAGCCAGTTCCAGCAGCGAAACCAACCGAGGCACAAGAAGAAATCGATCCCGCTGCTGGTCGCATTGGTCGTCTGCGGGGTCGTCTAGCACGATCCCAGAATGTTTTTGGCAAATCAGTGCTGGGCATGCTTACCGCTGGTGACCTTGATGATGAGGCGTGGGAGGACATTGAAGCACAACTCATTCAAGCGGATCTGGGAGTCAAGATCACCATGAATGTGGTTGAGGATCTGCGAGAGATGATTGCTGAACGCGGGGTCTCTAGTGAGTCAGAAGCTCGGGCTATGCTGCGGGAGTGCCTGATTAAAGCGTGTAAACCTGAGCTGGATCGCTCCATTAAGGCAATGCCGTATCAGGGTAAGCCTGCAGTAGTACTCATGGTGGGAGTTAATGGCACCGGCAAGACCACTACTACCGGTAAACTCGCTCGAGTACTGGTCTCAATGGGCCATAAGGTGTTGCTTGGTGCTGCTGATACATTCCGTGCAGCCGCAGCCGATCAATTGGAGGCATGGGCACGCCGAGTAGGAGCAGAAGTAGTCCGCGGCCCAGAAGGGGCAGATCCCGCCTCGGTTGCTTTCGATGCAGTTGCCAAAGGTATTGAAACCGGTGCTGATGTCGTGGTGATTGATACTGCTGGCCGGTTGCACAATTCCGCTAACTTGATGGACCAATTGGGCAAGGTCAAGCGTGTGGTGGAAAAGAAAACCGAAGTGGACGAGGTACTGCTGGTCATTGACGCCACCACCGGTCAAAATGGTCTTACCCAAGCAAAGGTCTTTGGTGAAGTAGTGCAAATCACTGGTGTGGTTTTAACCAAACTGGATGGTACCGCCAAAGGTGGCATCGTCTTCCAAGTACAAGAAGATCTAGGTGTACCGGTCAAACTTGTTGGTCTGGGTGAAGGCGCAGATCACCTTGCACCGTTTGAAGTGGAAGGATTTGTTGACGCCCTACTTGGCTAGCAGCAGCAAATTTTACCCCGCAGCAGCATTCGTCATGCCTGCTGTGGGGTTTATTGCTGCACAGCAGGGGTCGTCGTAACGCGCGGCCATGATGATTGATTTACAATCGTGTCGTTGAATCTCGTGTGAGAAAGGCCGCTAAAACCATGAAACTTGTCACCGCTGTTGTAAAGCCCTTCACTCTCTCAGACATCAAAGATGCCTTAGAACAGGTTGGCGTGCATGCTATGACTGTCACCGAAGCGCAGGGCTATGGGCAACAAAAAGGCCATAATGAGGTTTATCGGGGCGCAGAGTATGCCATTGATTTCGTGCCGAAGATCAAAATCGAAGTTGTGACCGAAGATGCATCATTAGATGATGTAATTGGCGCAATTGTCGACGCAGCTCGTACCGGAAAAATCGGTGACGGCAAAGTCTGGGTTACTGAGGTCACTGAAGTAGTCCGAGTGCGTACTGGGGAACGCGGCGAAGCCGCTATTTAATTTATGCAAAGTGTTCGCAATCAAGCTCAACAGCATGCAAGTGCGGTTATCGCAAACCTAGTGCTACCAGAAAATACTGCTCTAGCTGCTACTGGTTCTTTCGCGCGGGGTGAGATGACCACCAAATCAGATCTCGATTTGGTGTTGCTTTATGATCCCAACTGCGATACCGATGCACTCTTTGAACAGGTCGAACAGCTATGGTATCCGATTTGGGACGCCAAACTACGACTCGATTATTCGGTACGCACACCAGAGGAATGTGCTGCGATTGTCAGCGAAGATCCAATCGCAGCCTTATCACTGCTAGAGATCACCCACGTACGGGGTGCACCAAAACTCACAGAAAAAACCCGAGAACTGGTGGTGAAAGCGTGGCGGATTCAACTAAAGAGAGATTTCAGCGCCATCGTGGATACCGCTATTGCTCGGTGGCGGCGCTCTGGTTCGGTGGTATCAATGACCAAACCCGACCTCAAGCATGGGCGTGGCGGATTACGTGATGAAGAACTGCTGAAAGCCCTCGCCTTGGGGAATCTGTGTGATGCACCAGATCTTTCCCCCCAGCGTCGCTTGCTTATCGACGTTCGCACCATGTTGCATGAACATGCTGGTCGAGCACGCGATGTCTTAGACCCAGAGTTTGCTGCCGATATTGCCCTCGGACTCGGTTTTACCGATCGGTACGAATTAGCCCGCGCCATTGCCGAAGCATCCCGCACTATTGATGACGCACTCACCACTGGTCTAACAGTCGCTCGCAACACCTTGCCGAAACGTAAGTTGCTTGGTTTTGGCCGATCCATTCCACGACGACCACTCGATGTTGATGTGGTCGATGCTGGTGGCGAAATAGATTTATCCCGCAAACCTGATCTTGAAGACCCAGCATTGCTATTACGGGTAGCAGCCGCACGAGCCCGTACCGGTTTGCCTATCGCGGACTCGGTTTGGTCTCGACTACAGGTTTTGCCACCCATGCCAGATCCGTGGACAAACGTAGCCGCTAGTGATTTTTTTGCGCTATTATCCTCACCCGAGCACACCGCAGCAACAGTCATAGAGCTAGATAGCCACGGTTTATGGTCGCCGCTGGTCCCAGCGTGGGACCACATCCGCGACTTGATGCCACGCGAACCAACCCATATTCGCACCATCGATCGGCACAGTTTGCAAGTTGTAGAAAACTGTGCCGAACGCAGTGTAACGGTCGAACGACCTGATTTGTTATACCTTGCTGCGCTATTTCATGACATTGGCAAAGGGTATGGCCGACCACATGCCACAGTCGGCGCTGAGTTTGTTACCGACATGGCTGCCAAACTCCGATTAACCAATCAAGACACCCAAGTGGTTACTGGGCTGGTGCGTCATCACACTTTGATTCCCGACCTAGTCAAACACCGAGATATCGAAAGCCGGGAAGTAATTGACGAGCTATTAGATGCAGTCAATTACAATCTGCTGATCATCAACCTCATGGAAGTCCTCGTGCGGGCTGACTCCCTTGGCACCGGACCAGGAGTATGGTCTCCCACAATGCGCTTAGGCACCAAAATGTTATGCAATCAAGCCCGAGCCAAACTGACTGCTAGCCCACCACAACCACCAGTGCTTGAATTTCACCATGACCTCGCCTTGATTTCTGGTGCCGATTCCTCAGCCACAGTGTTTTGGTCAGGAGATTATCTCCGGGAAAGCGTGCGAGCGTTGGCGCTGATTGCCGCCAAGGGCTGGAATATTGAATCTGCCTCACTGATTGTCACTGACAAGAAAGTATCAGCCGAGCTAAAAGTATATAACACCTTAGGTACTGGATTTGATGAAGCAGAATTCATCCAAGCCTACAAATCTGGAGTCTATTCCGCCCTACCACAGGTCACCCCAGGTGCAGTGGCAACTTTCTGGTTTGGCGATATTATCGAGGTTCGAGCTACCGATCAACAGGGTGCTTTAGGAGCACTATTAGGGGTCTTACCAGAAGTGTGTTGGTTAAAAATGAGCACCCCCGGTGCCACCATGATTGTCCAATGTTGTTTGCAATCAGGATTCGATCGCGCCAAGGTGGAACGTGACGTGACCCGAGCCCTAGCAAACAGCTAGTATTGGTAAGTTACTGAAACCACCAGCGAATTTTTCTACATAAACCACCACCTCAACCTTATTCAAGGAGTGATGAGACCGTGTTCGAATCTCTATCTGACCGCCTCGGCAAAGCCCTCAGTGGGCTACGCTCTAAAGGCAAGGTCACCGAGGCTGATATCAATGCAGTCTCCCGCGAGATCCGGTTAGCACTGCTAGAGGCCGACGTTTCGTTGCCGGTGGTACGGAGCTTTATTTCCCGAATCAAAGAACGAGCCCTAGGCGTAGAAGTATCCAAGGCACTCAATCCCGCTGAGCAGGTCATTAAGATTGTTGACCAGGAATTAACTGCCATCCTTGGTGGGGAGACTCGACGGCTTAATTTAGCAAAGAAACCACCAACAGTGATTATGCTCGCTGGTCTACAGGGCGCTGGTAAAACCACCCTAGCCGGTAAGCTGGCCTACCACCTGCGACAACAGGGACACACACCGATGTTGGTGGCCTGTGACCTACAGCGACCCGGCGCGGTACAGCAGCTGCAGATCGTCGGTGAGCGCGCTGGGGTTCCCACTTTTGCGCCGGACCCAGGTACCTCGGTGGATACCATTGACCACGAAATGGGTACTTCTCATGGTGACCCGGTGGCGGTAGCTCAAGCTGGTATTGAAGAGGCACTTCGGAAGAAGCATGATTTTGTCATCGTCGATACCGCTGGTCGTTTGGGTATTGACGAGACTCTCATGACTCAGGCTCGCAATATTCGTGATGCTGTCAATCCAGATGAAGTGTTGTTCGTCATTGACGCAATGATCGGTCAGGATGCGGTGACCACCGCTGAGGCATTCCGTGATGGTGTGGATTTCACTGGTGTGGTATTGACCAAACTTGATGGTGATGCCCGTGGTGGTGCTGCCTTGTCGATCCGAGAGGTCACTGGCAAACCCATTATGTTTGCTTCCACTGGTGAGAAAATGGAGGACTTTGATGTCTTCCACCCAGACCGTATGGCTAGCCGGATTCTTGGTATGGGTGATGTGCTTACCCTGATTGAACAGGCTGAAAAGAGTCTCGATCAGGAAGAAGCTCTGGAAACTGCTGGAAAATTAGCTAGTGGTGAGTTGACCCTAGAGGATTTTTTGAATCAGATGCTGATGGTCCGCAAGATGGGGCCGATTGGTAATCTGCTGAAGATGCTGCCGGGTGGTTCCCAGATGTCAGCGATGGCAGACATGGTTGATGAGAAGCAGCTTGACCGGATTCAGGCCATTATTCGGGGTATGACTCCGGCGGAGCGGGAGGATCCAAAGATTCTCAATGCTTCACGGCGTAAGCGTATCGCTAATGGTTCGGGTGTGAGCGTGAGCGATGTGAATAACCTGATTGAGCGCTTTTTTGAAGCGAAGAAGATGATGGGCAGGATGGCTGGGCAGCTCGGCATGGCCCCGAATATGGGACGTAGTGCGACTAAGAAAAAGCCGAAGGGGCGCAAAGGCAAGGGTGGTAAGCGTAAGCCAGCGAAGCAGCGTCGTCAAAATGCAGTGCCAGGTGTTGGAATGCCAGGTATGGGTGGTATGCCAGATATGGCAGAGCTGGAAAAGATGCAGCAGCAGCTTGGTGGTGCCGGTAACCTTGGCGGCATGCGCGGATTCCCAGGGATGAAGCTGCCTAAGGGGATGGAAAATATCGATATCAATAATTTGGATTTTGGTAAGGGGAAATAAGTAGCAAGTAAGTAAGTCCGCGAAGGCGGACTTTTTTCTTTTGGTTACATGATTGCCTTATCTGGGGCGGGGTTTGGTTTTTTTAGGGGCTAGGGCTTATCAAGGGTGGAGTGCCATGAAGTGGTGGGTTGTGGGCGTCGAAAAGTGGGGGGCCTGCTGTGTGCGGTGGACTTTCCCTATTGTGGGAATTAAGTACTGGATCTAGGCAAGGGAAGCATCATGAGTGAGATGAGCAATGAAGAGTTCTTGAATCAGCTACGTGAGCTATATCGCGAGAAAGCCACCGAGTATAAAAAAGCTACGGAAAGTGGTGATTCGGAATCGTTAACGACGCTGAAATCGCAGCTTAATGAGCTAGAAGCGGCGATTTCTCGGGTGGAAAGCTTCATCGATTGGAAAAAGAATTTTGTTATTGGTGATACACCAGGTGTCAATAACGTTGTGTTTCTTGGGATTGCTGCGGTGGACAGTGGGCAGTTGATGATTACCGATCCTAGGTATGTTGAGGATGTCTGGGAGCCTGAGTGGATGAAGTCGGTACGCCGATTCAAAGACACCGAAACGGGGGTGATTTATCAGCAGTATCGAGACTTCACCTCCATGCGGAAAGTTCTGCCTAGTGTGGGGCAGACGGTAACTGCGGCTCTGCGCTCGGGTCGGTTACGGGAGATTAAGCCGAAGCGGACGAAAAAGACCGATCAGGGTTATGCCTATACCTATGAAGGCGCTTGCAGTGCTACTCAGCATGGAGGGGCTGGGCAACTGGTCTTTCCATTGGGGCATGCTGGTGCCGCCGTTGCTTTTAGTACCCCTTATGGCGATGGCGGCTATGCAGTATTCGCAGAACTGAAAAACGGTCAGTACAAGCGGATTTATGTGGAGGTATCGTAACTGAATTCATATTGTCTAGGCATGTTCTTGTGGTACTAGTTCGTTTGGAATACGTGGAATAGCAGCTTGTTGCTGATGAGGTTTGGCGCGGGATGAAAACGAAGTATCTTCGGTTGAGGTATTGGATTCCTTCGCCTTCCTTGTGAATGTTTGCTGGTTGTTGGTGGGGATGGGTTTTCGGTCTTTTACAAAGATCGTATGGGATACTTGTTTGCACGGTAGCTTTGGTGTTGGTCTTTTTCGACAGTATTAATAACTGGCTGGCAGGAGAAATCTTTAAGATTTCGGAGTCGAGTTGACCAGCAGCAATGAGGCGTACTAGAGTCCTTTAGGTTGTCACAACATCGACAGCATTCCAAGCTTTCCTGTGATTACACCGCCATCAACTCCGGTTGACCGGTCTGTCACATCGCAGGTTAAACCCAAAAGGGCTGAACCGGCTGTGTGTTTGCACACAGTGTCTGTACTGCCCAGTGACGAGAAGAAGGAGCCTTTTATGGCCGTTAAAATCAAGCTGCAGCGCATGGGTAAGATCCGTAATGCTCAGTACCGTGTTGTTATTGCTGACGCTCGCACCCGCCGTGACGGCAAGGTCATTGAGAACATCGGTATTTATCAGCCCAAGGAAGAGCCTTCCTTGATTCGGATTAATTCCGAGCGTGCTCAGTACTGGTTGGGTGTTGGTGCTCAGCCCACCGATCCGGTTCTGGCTCTGTTGAAGATCACCGGTGATTGGCAGAAGTTCAAGGGCCTGCCAGGCGCTGAGGGCACTCTGAAGGTTGCTGAGCCCAAGACTTCCAAGCTGGAGCTATTCAACCAAGCGCTTGCTGAGGCCAATGAAGGTCCAACCGCTGAGGCTGTTACTCAGAAGAAGCGTAAAGAAAAGGAAGATGCAGCTGCTAAGGCTGAGGCAGCTGCTGCCGCTGAAGCTGCAGAAGCACCCGCCGAAGAAGCTGCTGAATAATTCAGTTTAAGCTTTTCGCTTCACCCCAGTTCCTGGTGAATTGGGGTTTTCTTTTGCCGTGGGCACCTAGGCTGTGCGCAGGCAGGTGAGTGGTTTAGGGAAATGTAACGGCTATTCGGAACGTGGTGTGATTTTTGACTCAATTCGGTTTTTTACATCTTATCGAGTCTGCTTTCTGGGACTTTATGGGGTTTGCAGTAAAATAACCGAATTAAGTCTCTGGCCTTGACCGGTTTTGATGGCCAGATCATGTCTGCCGTGCTCCGGAATGTACGTGTTTTTCCAAACCCGCATCAAACTGGTTCCCCAATTTTAGATACACTTCTTGCTACTTATTGCAATTGTTGAGCGAAAACTTCCCCTGAGTCTGCTCGTTATTTAACCTTCTGAACTATCTGAGCAGATTTGATTAAGCTGTTTCATCGGCGGCTTTACGCATTTCGTCTGCATCGAGACGGGTCATAGTGAGCATGGCCTTGTGGGCAGCTGCAGCTGTTTTGGGGTCGCTGAGTAGTTGAATGCAGTCTTTAGGGATCACTTGCCAGCTGAGTCCAAATCGATCTTTGAGCCAGCCGCATTTCTGTTCGACCCCACCTTCTAGTAAGGCATACCAATATCGATCGGCGTCTTCTTGGGTATAGCATTCCAGCACGATGGAACACGCCTCAGTCAGCTGGAAGGTTTTGCCACCATTAAGTGCTTGGAATCGCTGGTCGCCAAGCCGAAATGAAGCCATCAAAGTGCTACCGTCGGGTCCGGGGAGCAGTGATTCAAGTTCGCTATTATCGATGAGTTCAGTATAAAAGCGGGCAGCTTCTTCAGCTTGAGTGTCGAACCACAAGCAGGTGCGGATCTTCGGCATAGTGTTTTCCGTTCGTTGAGATTACTAGTGTTAAGTGTGTGACAGGTGGTTGGGCCAATCCTACGTGGGAGCTGCGGGTCACGCTAGGGTCGTAGGCGCCAGTGCGGGTTTCGCAGGTTGTGCTGAAGCTAGAAAGGCGTGCTGAGATATCTCTACACTTGAGGGCATGAAACTGATTGTGGAACAAGGCGATATTACGAAGTTCACTGGTGACGCAATAGTCAATGCCGCTAATACATCGCTGTTGGGCGGTGGTGGCGTTGATGGTGCAATCCACCGAGCTGCAGGTCCGAATCTGCTTGCAGAATGCCGCAGGATTCGTGACCGGCAAGGCGGATGCCAAGTGGGGGAGGCCGTAATTACTGGTGCTGGGGATCTGCCAACGCGGTTTGTTATCCATACTGTCGGGCCGACGTGGGTAGATGGCAAACATCAAGAACCACAATTGCTGGCAAATGCCTATCGCAATAGTCTTGCCCTTGCAGAGAAAAACGATGTGCGCACCCTTGCTTTTCCCAATATCTCCACTGGAGTCTACCGCTTCCCGAAACACCTAGCAGTTAAGATTGCACTGCAAACGGTTCAGGAATTTCCAGCTACTACGGTCGAGGCGGTGACCTTTATCTGCTTCGATGCAAAGAATTTTCAGTTGTACTGTGCGGAGTTAAACTAAAACACCTGCTAATCGCCACCTTCAATCTAGGCATGAAAAATCTTTGTATTTTTGAGACTACTCAGAGAGTTTTTCTCCAGTGAGCATTGTCAGCAATAAGATATTGCTCTCAGCAGCAGTTTCCGGACAGTCGATTCGGTGGACTACATAGGCTGGCAGGTGGAGCACCGTGCCGGGTGTCAGCTCAACAATTTTTCCTTCACACCCAAAGTCAAGTTGTCCAGCGACACATTGCACAGTTATGGGGTGTGCTGCTTTATGCTCCTTGAGGGATTGACCAGGGGCGAAGGTAAATAGGATAAGGTTGGCGCCGTCGCCTTGAAGTACGCGCTGAACTGCGGGTTTATCACCCAGTTCTTTTGGATCGGGGGCAGCACGAATAATGTCAATGGTGGTCATGGTTTCGTGGCTGACGAAACTGGGACTGCCAAAGGTATCTGGGGTATTGGTGTCAACACTCATAACGACAATTTTATAAACGAACTCGCTAAGCCGCTGCGGAGATGTTCACCACACCTGCTTTGCTAGACTAATTCCTCATGGAATTACTGATCGGCAAGGTGGTCAAATCCCACGGTATCAAGGGTGAAGTAGTGGTCGAGGTAACCACCGATGAGCCAGAGATCCGTTACGCGCCAGGAGTGGTGCTACAGGGAAAACAGGCGAAGAAAGAGCATCAACTTACTATTGTTTCCGCTCGTCCGCATCAGAATCGTTTGCTGGTGAAATTTGCCGAAATACCCGATCGGACGGCCGCGGATTCATTACGCGGCACTCAGTTTTGGGCCGAGCCGCTAGATATTGACGAGGAAGAAGAGGCTTTTTACGATCACCAGTTGGAAGGGTTAAAAGTATTTCTTGCCGGTGAGCACTGTGGTGATGTCACGGGGGTGCTTAGTGGTCCAGCTGGCACCATCTTGGAGGTAAAACTTTTAAGCGGAAAAGAAGTATTGGTGCCATTTGTTTTCGATATTGTCCCAGAAGTTAATTTGGAAGATGGTACCTGTACGATCACCCCACCTGATGGTTTGTTGGAGTTGTAACTGATGCGGATCGACGTCATCACGATTTTCCCGGAATATCTCACCCCCTTGCGTCACGCTTTGCTGGGTAAAGCTATTGAGCAAGGCACGTTGGAGGTTAGAGTGCATGATCTTCGCAATTGGGCGCAAGACGTACACAAATCCGTTGATGATTCTCCTTATGGTGGCGGTCCTGGCATGGTAATGAAACCAACAGTGTGGGGTCCCGCACTTGACGACGTTGCTACCTTGACCGGCCTTGCGGCCGAGGTTACAGCGTTAGATTCTTCGCTCCCACACGTGAATAAGCCACGTCATGATGATCTCGAAGGAATCCAAGCGCACCCCTATGCTGATCGGGAAACTAGACCTGATGAGGATGCAGGACTTCCGTTGCTTATTGTGCCCACTCCAGCTGGCAAGCCTTTTAGTCAAGCCGACGCTCGGGCATGGTCAAATGAGGAGCATATTGTTTTCGCTTGTGGCCGTTATGAGGGGATTGACCAGCGGGTGATCGAAGATGCCCGCCACCGATACCGCGTACGGGAAGTTTCCATTGGCGACTATGTACTTATCGGCGGGGAAGTTGCGGTGCTGGTTATTGCCGAAGCGGTGGTCCGGTTGATCCCTGGGGTGCTCGGGAACAAACGAAGCCATGAGGAGGATAGTTTCTCTGATGGGTTGTTGGAAGGTCCCAGCTTTACTAAGCCGCGGTCTTGGCGGGGACTGGATGTGCCTGAGGTATTGTTTTCTGGTAATCATGCGAAGGTAGACCGGTGGCGCCGCGATCAATCTTTGTTGCGCACCTTGGCGGTCCGTCCCGAACTACTAGCAGAAGCGGAGCTTGATGATGCTGATTGGTGTACCCTCCAGCAGGCTGGTTACCACCGACCTTAACTTGCTGATTACTCCGGAAGAGTGGCGAACGATCTTAACGGAATTACCCGCGAAGTTATCGGCCGCAGGTTTTGCAGTAACACAACTTTCTGCGACTGAAATCTCGCTGACCTGCGAACCAGATAATATGTTGGTTGCCCAATTTGAGCAGGTGGAAGGACACGTGCCAGTCGCTGAAGTGTTGCACCGAGTGCTAGTAACTGGTGTCACGGCATTGCCACTAGTTGATGTCACCGCCACAGTGGCTGCGGCTTTGCCTGATGGTGCGTATTGGTACGGTACTACCGTGGTAGGTGAGTTGTCAGCTGATGCCACCACCAGCTGTGTCTGGTCCGCTACTTCCAGGCGGTAATTGGGACACCGGCTGGTAGTTGGTTTCTTTCCCGTCGAGTAGGGTCTTGGTAGCGAATTACCTTAGCGGGATTTCCTACCGCAATGGCATTACTGGGGATGTCTTTGGTAACGACACTTCCAGCACCGATGATGGCATCATCACCGATGGTAACTCCTGGTAGGACAATGACTCCAGCACCACACCACACTCGATCACCAATGGTAATTGGCTGGGCGATTTCCCAACCGCCATTGCGCATTTCGGCATCATCAACTGGGTGAGTAACGGTGATGAACTGGCAATTCGGTCCGATCAATGCTGCTTGGCCAATGCGTACCTCAGCGGTGTCTAGGATGGTGACACCAAAGTTAATGAAGGTCCCAGCACCGATGATGGTGTTTACACCATATTCGATAGTCATGGGTGCCTGGATGGTGCACTCCTTGCTATCTGGGTGAAGAATTTTTCTCAGCAATTCGGCGCGTTTTGTGTGCTGACTGGGGCGCAGATGGTTGTAGTCGTAGACTAGTTCGGCTGTTGCTGCAATACATTCTTGGATTGCGATGGCCGCGGGCACATGCCACTTACCAGCGCGTTGGTCGTCAAGACTACTATAGGTCTGTGGGTCAAAGGTCATGGGGTGGTAGCTTTCGGTTGTAAGGCAGCAATGACCTCGGCGGCATTGATGCGTTCTTGTTCGATTCTTAAATTTTCGGCCAGTAGCTGGTGATAAGCCTGTTGCTCGGAATCTGTGAGGTGATAAAGCACTCGGGATTGCTGATTAGGGTCTGGTACCGCTAAATGTCGGTATTCTTTAATTGCTGTTAGGTCCATTAGCACCGAACTGACCTGTGGGTGATTGCTGCGCACTCGATCTAAGATAGTGAACCCATCAGCATCAAGATCCCCAAAATACTGAATTTGGGCTGTGTGGATCAGTGGGGAAGTAGCGATAGTACTTGC
Organism: Corynebacterium sp.; assembly: GCA_041854705.1. Classification (GTDB taxonomy): domain Bacteria; phylum Actinomycetota; class Actinomycetes; order Mycobacteriales; family Mycobacteriaceae; genus Corynebacterium. The sequence continues at coordinate 22,354 of JBHACV010000137.1, read as the reverse complement.
CTCGTATCCTTTGCCCCAGATGCCAATCACTTTGGAGCCGATCGGGAAGTCTGGCAGGATCAAAAAAGATTCTTTATTTTCCACCATAATCACCATCGATGGTGGTAGACAGACTGCCGGTAGTTGAGCAAACGGGACTTCAAGATCACGTAAGCTCTGGTGGTGCCGCAGCATTGGGTCAAGCAGGAGCACCCGAACGGTGAAGTCGGTGAGTTGAAGCCCAAGCTTGGTGCTGCCGAGTAGCCGATGCAGTAGCCGTTTGTGGTTTTCTAGCCACTTGGAATGCATTCCAGTAACTGGAATCGCACGCGGAGTCAACCCCGAATCTGGGTGTGTGGCTAGCCAGAGGGTCGCATTAATTAGTGTCTGTTCGTCGGTATCAGAAAGGTCCTGCCAGCTACGTACTGCCTGGGCAATGGTAGTAGCAGAGCATATTCCGGCATTTGTGAGGCAGCACAGTCGGTTGAAGCGTTCGCGGATTTGATTGAAATGGGCTACCTGTCCCGCAGCTTTGGCTAGTTCACAGCTAGTAGTCACCTCGGCACGCATTGGTAGACGCTGGGTGCCAAGCCCGGCGCGTCGCCAGTTAATATCCTTCCATGTGACTTCGCAGAAACTCACAGCTTGCCAGCTTGTAATCCATGCAGCCACTTGTTGTTGATTGGCGATCGCATCGGTGCCAGTGGGCGGATATAAGGGAAACCCAAATGAGTGCTGGTCAGACAGTAGCAGATTGGGGAGCTGATTGTTATAGCGTTTGCGAAATTTCGCTTGTGCCTCCGATGGGGTTACTGGTGCAGTCATGATCGGCGTTCCCAATCTATCTGTGATAATGCGGACTGACCTTGAAGTTCTCCGGAGTCGGTGCTGGATTCGTCGTAGGAAATCACGATGGTATTGCCCACGTATTTACTCAGCGTGCTAATGAGTTTTAGTGGGGTAGCCAGCACCATGTGGAATCCAAAGGTAGTAAATACATCCATTGCCCGCTCGGTATAAGTGGGATCGGCGCGGTCGAAAGCTTCATCCAAAATGACTGTGGCATATCGTGGTACTTGGGCATCGGGGTCGGCCAGCTGATATCGCAATGCAGCAGCGAGACAGAAGAATACCAACTTCTGGGCTTGACCACCGGAAAGGGAGGAGGAATCGATATAGGAATTGAGTACTTCGTCACGATCATTGACCTCCACCCCGATGAAGCTAACGTGTCGGCGGGTATCGAGTACGGTCTTTTGCCACCGCAGATCAGCAGAATCCTTGGAACCAAGTCTGCGGATCAATTCGGCAATTTTATGGTATCGGACCTCGGCATCAGCCTCGGTTTGTTTACTTAGTCCTCCACTAACAGCATCATCTAGATCACGTTGGAAATCCACAACGACTGCACCGCGGGTATCACGAACATCGATGCGTAAAAACCGACCAGTGGAAAACTCTGAGCTGCGCAGTGAATGGTTGACGGGGGTGATACGTTCTTTAATTTCAGTTTGGGCGCGACGCAATCGGTTCGCAATGTCTGCGAGGTTGCGGGTAGACATGTCGTTGATGAGGTTGCGGAATTGGTTGCTAAATTCTGCTAACCGCTCACCTTTGAGTTTCTGCAGTTTGGCAATTGCTTCAGTGGCAAATTCCGGGCTAGCCTCTAAATCAGATTTTTCAGCTGGCCAGCGTTCGATGTATTGGGTGAGGATCCGACTGATTTGGTTATTAGCCTGAATCAGAGTGGAGTTATTAGCCTTCAGTTGTGTCGATAGGTTATTGGCAATATCAAGGGTGAGTTTTTCAATGTTATTGGTAGTCACTCGGCGGGTGTGAGAATCAAATAGTCGATGGATTTCCGCTTCAATATTGGGATCAATCTGTGGGGTTGCTTCGCTTTGTGCTTCGTGGAGTTTCTCAGTGAGATCATTGTATTTGCTGCGGGCGGCCCCCATTACCAGAGTTGCTTGGCGAGCGGCGTCTCGGGCGATAGCGACCTCTGTTTTGGCTTTCTCTTCAGCTGCTAGCAGCTTTTGAACCTCAGGGTGGGTCGCCAGCTGCGCTAACTGTTCTTCTAACTGAGCGATGGCCTCAGCAAGTGGGGTGGGGTCAAGATCATCCCAATTAAGGCGGTTGATAAATTGGGCGAATTGATACTGTTGGTTTTCTACTTCAGTGCGAGTTTGGATCAACTGCAGTTTATTTTGTGCTGCCTTTAGATCTGTTTGTTTGGCATGTAGCTGATCCCGCAACAGTTCGACCCGTTGTTGGTTGCTTGAACCTAGTCGGTAATACCGACGATCGCCAAGCTGGTGGTAGTCGTCTTTGAGCATTCGAATGGTGGAATCCTTGCCACTGCTGGCATAGCGCACCAAACCATTGATAGTCACCCCCTTGTCAGCGGCTTTGAGCTCATCAAGTTCAGTTGGGGTAGTTACGCAGGTGAAGTTGTAGTGAACACTAAGTTCATGGGCTACCCAATCCTGAAACTCGTGAGGGATCACCTGCACCTTATGCACCAAACTGCGGGCTGAGACACTTTTTGGCGTAAAGGGATCGGTGGCATCAATGCTATTAAAACGTAGTTTTAGCCGTAGATGGTTGCGGTTGATATATCCAACAACTTCCTTGTGGTATCGCTTAGGAACCAATAACTGGGTGGCAAAGCCACTAAGCAGCCGTTGAATCACCGGTTCCCATTCGGTTGCTTGTGGGGAAATATCAATCAGTTCGCCAGCAAAGGGGAGTTCGGATTCTGCAAGGTTGAATTCTTCACAGATGGCGGTGCGCAACTCTAAGTAGCGAGCGGCGATATTGCTTCGCCCCTTGGCAGCTGCCTTTAGTTCCCGTTTTAGCTTTTCGACAGCACCCAAAGCGTTCTCAATGGCAACCGCACTCTGGGAAGCTTCCAGTTGCAGACGACGCAATTCCTCAGGGTGCTCGGAAATGGCAGCTTTGGCTGTGGCTGCAAATTCAAGAAATTCAGTAGCGGTGGTGGGTGGGGTGGAACCGTTTTTGATGACTTGGGCACAAAAATCATCGAAGCGGTGTTTCCGGCTAGCGTGTTCAGCGCGGTGATAGTCTAGTTTGACCCGCAGGATTTCTGATTCTCCCGTTAATGCTCGATGCGCCAGCATATATGTTTCTTCTGCGAGTTGTAGTCGTTTTTGGGCTTTAGAATCCTTCGCGGTGGCCTGGTCGAGGTGGGCGGAAGCTACTGCATGGTCAGCTTCCAATTGCGCAATCTTGAGCTGATTGCCAATTGCGGGTAATCCTTCCTGCAACCTGGTGAGGTGCTCAATTTCAGCTTGCGATTTTTTGACAGTTTTATGCAGTTCTTCTAAAGGGGAAAGTACTTCGACTTGCGCTTTGATATCTTGCACTCGGTCGTAGGCGGCTTCTAGATCGGTAAATTGCTCTACCGCCAGTTGGGCGAAATCGAAGGTATCCGGTTCGGTGAGCATGTACTCGCGAAACAAATGATCGAGGTTGTCCAAGGATTTTGCAGACTGGGTGCGCTGCAATAGCAGCTGTGCCTCAATCGAGGAAATGCCTAACAACGGTCGGAACTTAGCCGCAAAGATAGAATGATTCTCGCTGAAGGTAGCCTTTGTGAACTCACGTTTAATGCTGCGTTTATCCAGCCCCCTTTTTAAATAAGGGATGAATTCTTTTGCCGTGACGCTGCGATTAGGCAACACCCCAAATAGCCGCACCACATCAGCCTGAGAATTGGCTCCAGCACGTAGATAAAACAGCGCGACTAGGCTATGGCAAGTACCAGTGCCATTATCGTAAGTCAGCACAATAACTGAAAATGTTGCCCGAGGTCGTAGGTATTGTGCCACTACTGTGCCGGTGTTGAGATCCTCAGTGGTACGCCACGCACCGCGAATATAACTAACCAAATCGCGGCCTTTGCCCCGGCGGGCTTCGTGTTGGGCAGCAGCGTTGAACTTTAACCGATCAGTGGGGATGAGCACAGTGGAGATGGCGTCGATAAGGGTGGATTTACCCGAGCCTGAACCACCAGTAATTAAAAAGCCTTGGCGAGCAACCGGAATATCAACAATGCCATTAAAGGTACCCCAGTTGATTAACTGGATGCGTGATAGGCGCCACTGCCCAGGATGGATCATGTTCATTGCTTCTCCTGCGCCACCAGTGCTTCGAACTCGGATTTGATACCGGCGACCGTTTGGGCATCAAACATGTGTCGTAACACGGGGGAGACTTCGAAGCGACCTTCAGTTTCAGTCTCAGACAGTAAATTGTAATCGGTGCGCATCCGCTTGAGCGCAGCATCAAATCGCCGATTGAATCCTGCCTCATCTCTATCCTCTAACCTGCGATAATGCAGAGCATTCTCCCATAAATCTTCCTTAGCTACGATTACACGTTCCCCTGGCAGTGCTAACCCTAATTGGGTGCGCAAATCCAATAAGATCACGGTGTCAATGATGGTCAATGTCCTAGTGCGCAGTACCTTAGGCATATCTACCACCTTGTTATTGCCAAGGTTAATCGGGGCACCACCAGCTGCGGTTCGAGTGAAAGCGATGCCAGCATCCTCATCAACGATGAGATCCAAAAAGACTTCAGCTAGGCGTTGCCGTAGGGCAGGTTCATCACTGATAATGGCCTGCCAAAGTTGAGGGTGGGTGGCCGCGCGAATCAGTGGTCCTTGCAGAAGTTGAACCAAAGCGCGCCGGGAATCGAAGCTGAGCGTACCAGTGTCGGATTCCCACAGCATGCCGGTGTCAGAATCGGTGGTATTGGTGGTGGGATTGTTGGTCACCCTTGTTCCTCCCAGGTATAAGCCGCGCGGTGAAATTGCCACCCCGTGATGGTTGCGGACATATCACTATCTTCAGTTGTCCACGATACGGTTTCCGAATGTTCTAGTGGGGTTCCCACGGCCATACCCAAATATACGAGGCCGACCACACTTGCTAGTCCTTGCGTTGCAGGATGTTCTGCGAGTACTTCCGCGATAGTGGCCTGTTCCTTGGTTTTTAAAACTGCTGCGATATTAGTTTTCAATTCTGCGAAGTCAATCTCACTTGCTCGCACCGATTCTAGGATCGCTTCAGTGTTCACCTGTGCTTCTGCAAGTGGGAGGGGATCAGATTCGACGAATTCTTCGCCTGGGTTTTTCAGTTTCAGCGCACTAATCGACCCAATGGTCATGCCGATTCTAGTTAGGGGTGTGTCTAGGTGTGCGATGGGGCTAAGCTGGGCTTTCTCTACTGCAGTGGCTGCGATTGCTCGAGTTTCACGGAGTAATTCGAGTAGGCGGCGGTTCTCGGCGAAGTCTTGGGTGCGCACATAATCGCGTAGTGATCGTGTTAATGACGTCATTACGGAATTGACCTCAAAACCGGCTGTCTCCATATCTCGAAATAGCCTGCGTAGTCGGGCTTTGAGTGCTACATCAATGCTTTATGATGCTTCCCGACCAAGGATGTCATCTACCCAAGCGTCGATATGTGTGGATTGCTCGCGGTCTAATAGCATGTCATAGAATCCCAAAAAGCTTTGGCCAGCATCAGATTCAGCAATGAGATCAACTCCACGGAAAATCTCTTCTAGTACGTCTCCGCGGCTGGCATCGGGGTCGAGCAGTTGTCGGCGCAGTCGACGGTTGAGCTCCTCGATTTCGCTGCGTACACGGGCAAAATCAGAGGGAACGGTTGCCGCCAAATCTAAAATGTCAGTGATCCGTTCAGTAATCTGAGTACTGGTGAGAACCTCGAAGTAGCCTTGCTCGGTGGCGGTGATAAGGGCAGATATTTCTTCAGCCTGCTGCGTTAACTTTGCCAGTCGGCTGGCGGAATCTGGATCGGAATCGCGAGCTAGAGTTTGTAATGCTTGGGCGATGGATTGGATTCGGGAGGCGGTTATCGCGGTGCGTGGCGAATCCCAGCGTTCCACAGTTTCGACCGCGATGAGGGCAGCTTCACTGGGTTCGAGGGTTTCGCCGGTTTTGGTGGTGCCTGGTTTGCGGATCAGCCAGCCTGCCTTGACCCAATCGTTGATATAGCCTTGTGGGCCTTGAGGAAGATCGAAGCCTTCGGTGCGTAGCATTTTTAGATCAGTATCGAATATTTCGTAGATTTCCGCTGCGGTCCGTGGTCCGGCGCTGGGTGGAAAATGCTCGGCAATAAAAGCAATGATTACCGGTGATAGGGGACTGCGTAATAATGCGAGGGTGGCTGACTCCTTGACTAACCGACGTTGGGTGATGGCCCGAGCAACAATACTCATAGCCTTATATGTTGCCACGTGAGTGTTGATTCCTAAGGATATGACAGCTGGGGTATAGCCAATGAAAAGGCGTATAGCTTTTGGTCGCATGCGCAACCAAGCAGGGGAACAGGCAAAATAAAGTTGTTGACGTGTCAACAAAAACGTTGTATAGTGAAACCATGCAATTCGGAATCATGACAATCGGCGACATAACCCCAGACCCCATTACTGGCAAGGCTCCCACCGAGCACGAACGTATTAAGGCCACTATAGAAATCGCCAAAAAAGCAGAAGAAGTCGGATTAGATGTATTCGCTACTGGTCAGCACCACAACCCACCATTCGTAGCGCCAGCCAACCCACCTGTTCTTCTAGCGAACTTAGCGGCCCAAACTGAAAATCTGATCTTATCGACCTCTACAACCCTGATTACCACCACTGACCCAGTACGCATTGCAGAAGACTACGCCTACCTGCAGCACTTGGCTGAAGGCCGTATCGATCTCATGATGGGCCGCGGCAATACCGGCCCAGTGTATCCGTGGTTCGGCAAAGATATCCGCAAAGGTATTCCACTAGCCGTAGAGAACTATCACTTGCTACGTAAACTATGGCGGGAAGACATAGTCAATTGGAAAGGTGAATTCCGCACCCCGCTACAGTCTTTCACGTCCGAACCACGTCCACTAGATGGCGTGCCCCCGTTTGTCTGGCACGGCTCAATCCGTTCGACCGAAATCGCCGAACAAGCGGCATTTTATGGTGACGGTTTCTTCCACAACCACATCTTCTGGAATATTGAACACACCCAATCAATGGTCAATCTCTATCGACGCCGCTTCGAACACTACGGACACGGTGCAGCAGACCAAGCCATTGTCGGACTTGGGGGACAGGTGTTTGCAGCCGAAACAGAAAAACAAGCCAAGGACTTCTTCCGCCCATACTTCGACAACGCACCGGTCTATGGGCACGGACCTTCTCTAGAAGACTTCTCCCAACTGACCCCACTGACAGTTGGCACCCCTGAGCAGATCATCGAGCGATACCTCGGCTACGCTGATGCAGTCGGCGACTACCAGCGTCAGCTCTTCCTAGTCGATCACGCGGGTCTGCCACAGGACGTAGTACTGGAGCAGATCGAGATCCTCGGCAAAGAGATCGTGCCGGTGCTGCGCAAAGAATTTGAGCTACGTCGCCCCGCCCACGTACCATCCAACCCACCAAGCCACGCATCACTAGTGGCTGAGGGGCCTGAATCCAAGCACCTACTGGTTGCGCCAGCCGAACAGGCCGAATAAGAACTGGAATAGGAGAATCACGCCATGAAGAAACTCGTAGTGCTCAACGCTGGGTTATCCAACCCATCGAGCACGAGGTTACTTTCTGAGCAAATCGCGGCTTCGGTCACCGCTCAGGTCTCCAAACGCGGCGAAGGTTTGGATGTGTCAATCATTAACATCAATGAATACACCTCTGATCTAGCAACAGTGTTCACCACAGGAGTGTATTCCGAAAAACTACGCAACGTCCTCGACCAAGTTTCGGCAGCGGATGGGCTAGTGGCAGCAACACCAGTTTTTAACGCCAGTTACTCAGGTATCTTCAAACTATTCGTTGATACCCTCGACCCCAAAGCACTGCTGGGAATGCCGGTACTCATCGCCGCCACCGCTGGCAGCCCACGCCACTCCCTCATGCTGGAATACGCCATGCGACCACTATTTGCCTACCTGCAAACCAAAATCGTACCTACCGGCGTATTCGTTGCAACCGACGACTTTGGCGCGGAATCTGAACTCGAAAGCCGCATCACTCGTGCGGCCACCGAACTGGCCGAGTACATTGTCGATGTCAAAGACGCAGTCAAAGGATTCGGACCAGACTATTCCCAGTCTCGTACCCGTACATCCAATACCCAAGTTGAGAACAACGTCACCCCATTTGCCAACCTCCTGAAAGGCCACGACGGGTCTTAACAACTACGCGCGTCTGAGGCCGTCGCAAAGCTGCGGTGCGCTAAACTGCCTCAAATGAATATTGCGCATCACATAGCTGAAGAACTGTCCGTACCCGAATCAGGTGTCGCCGCCGCGCTTGCCCTTATTGCCGAAGGCAACACCGTGCCTTTTATCGCACGGTATCGTAAGGAAGCAACCGGCGGCTTAGATGATTCTCAGCTGCGCACCATCGAAGAGCGTGCTACTTATCTCACCGAGTTAGAAGACCGCAAACAAGCCATCCTCAAAGCCATTGAAGAACAAGGCAAACTCACCGATGACCTGCGCGCATTGATCGTTGAATGTGACACCAAAGCACGGCTGGAAGACCTCTATCTGCCATACAAAAAGCGCCGCAAAACTAAAGCTGACATTGCCCGCGAAGCAGGACTAGAACCGCTACTTGACCAACTTATCGACGACCCCACCGCCGACCCAACTACGATCGCTGGGCAGTACCTACGCGAAGGCTTCGACGATGAAAAGAAAGCCCTTGAAGGGGCACGAGCCATCCTCGTTGACCGATTTGCCCTCGACGCAGACCTCGTAGGACAAGTACGCGAACACATGTATACCACCGGCACCATGCGCGCTACTGTGGTTGAAGGAAAAGAACAAGAAGGAGCGAAATTCAAAGACTACTTTGAATTCTCCGAACCCTTCGAAACCCTCCCATCCCACCGAATCCTCGCCCTACTACGCGGCGAATCCGAAGGGATCATTCACCTTGACCTTGATGCTGGAGAAGAAGAAATCTACACCAGCATGATTGCCGACCGATTTAATCTCAGTCTTGATTCACAGTGGCTTGCTGATGCCACCCGCTGGGGGTGGAAAACCAAGCTGTATGTCTCCTCCGGATTGGATGTGCGGATGCGACTCAAAGAAAAAGCCGAAGAGGCAGCCCTGAAAGTCTTCGCCCACAACCTACGCGACCTGCTACTTGCTGCACCAGCTGGTCAAAAAGCCACCCTAGGACTAGACCCTGGGTATCGCAATGGCGTGAAATGCGCAGTAATCGACCACACAGGCAAAGTGCTTGAGACCATGATCGTCTACCCGCACCAACCCCAAAACCAATGGAACCAAGCCGTACAAACACTCGCCACCGCCTGCGCGACACACAACGTTGACCTATTAGCAGTAGGCAATGGCACCGCCAGCCGAGAAACTGAAAAACTCGCTGGTGAAGTAGCCGATATGATCGCTCACGCTGGCGGCACCAAACCCACCCCAGTCATGGTCAGCGAATCCGGCGCCTCAGTATATTCCGCCTCCGAAATCGCAGCCAAAGAATTCCCCACCATGGACGTCTCTCTGCGCGGTGCAGTCTCTATTGCACGAAGGCTACAAGACCCACTCGCCGAACTAGTCAAAATCGACCCCAAAGCCATTGGCGTGGGCCAATACCAACACGACGTCAACCAAACAGCCTTAGCCCACACCCTTGATGCAGTGGTAGAAGACGCAGTCAATGCCGTTGGCGTAGATCTCAACACCGCATCAGTCCCACTGCTTGCCCGAGTAGCCGGAGTTAATAGCACCATCGCCGAAAACATCGTGACCTACCGCGATGAACACGGCGCTTTTGCATCACGTGCCGGACTGAAGAAAGTCCCACGCCTTGGACCCAAAGCCTTTGAACAATGCGCAGGATTCCTCCGAATCACCGGCGGCACGGACCCACTTGATAGTTCCGCAGTCCACCCCGAGGCCTACCCAGTGGTGCACCGAATTGCCGAATCAACTGGGCTTGCCGTAGCCGAACTGATCGGTAACACCCGCGTTCTCACCAAACTGCGGCCAGCGGACTTCGCCGACGACACCTTTGGCGTACCAACAATCACGGACATCCTCTCTGAACTGGATAAACCCGGACGTGATCCTAGGCCAGAATTCAAAACCGCCACCTTCAAAGAAGGTGTGGAAAAAATCACCGATCTAACCCCCGGAATGATCCTTGAAGGAACCGTCACCAATGTCACCGCCTTCGGTGCCTTCGTTGACATCGGAGTTCATCAAGATGGATTAGTGCATGTTTCAGCCATGTCCAATAAGTTCGTCTCTGACCCACACGAAATTGTTCGCTCTGGCCAAGTGGTCAAAGTTAAAGTCATGGAAATCGATGTCACCCGCAACCGCATCGGATTATCCATGCGACTAGATGATGAACCCGGACAATCTGACCGCGGCCAATCTGGACCTTCTCGTACTAACCGCCGAACTAGTGATAATCGCAGCCGAGGTGAGAGCACTGGGCGCGGGCATCGCAATAATGGACGGGGTAGTCATGGTGACCGCAAACCAGCTGGTGGCGCAATGGCTGATGCCCTGAAGCGCGCCGGGTTTGGCAAGTAATCAGAAGATCATTAGTCACTGATTTGCTTTTGATGTGCGGGAATGACCCATTTTCCGAATTCGGTTGCAAACCAAACTGGAAAAGTAGCTGGTGGTTTAAAGCTTTTTCCAGTTTGGGGTGTGTTGTGATGGCGGGTTGAAAACGGGAATCAAACTGCACTTTTATCCAGCAGGATCTGTGACGGCCCTGCGCGCTTGAGAAAAGCAGTTTGATTCTTACGCCACCCCGCTAGAACACCCACGATCAAGGGCAACCCATCATATCCAGAAAAGTTGGTTTGTAGTTTTGACTATTGATGCATTTGACGGTATGGATATGAGGTAATCTTGGGGCTCTTCCTAGGTGTGTGTCCCTTGTTTGGGGGTGGTTGTGGGGTTTTGTTATTGGGTGCAGGATTAGGTTTTTCTTATTGCATTCTTGGGATTGGGCGATTCTATGGATGGGTAGAATGGTTACTGTAATAGGGTTTTATTCATCTGAAAATATTATTACAAGCATCAGATAGTCACATGGTTGACGTCTTGGGCTTATTAGTATTCCTGGGATTTTCTTACGTTTTTATTCTTTTGCTGCTGTGTCGGTATTGCTAGGGTGGGCTTACTGTTGAGTGCTATTACGCAGAATTTATTATTTATAAAATTTAAGGGTGTGGTGGGTTGTGCCTGTGTTGCCGTTAGCGCCGTTTGGTGTGTTTGAGGCTTCGGATTTTCATATTGGTGGGGATGTGTCTGAGGTGTTGGATACCGGCCGGAAGTGGGTGACGTTTGGGGAGCGGGCGTTAGAAGCCGCGGTGTCCTTGCGGGCGATTAATGATGGTGGGTTTTTAGGCACAGAAGGCGATAAGTACCGGGAGTTAGTTAATGCGTCGATGCCTGATCATTTGGATATCACAGGGGAGTCACATCTGGCGGTGGGGCAGGCGATTGAGGCTTATGGATTAGCGTTATCGGATGCACTGACCCAGATGGGTGTGTTGACGGTAAAAGCACGGGGGGATCATGGGAATGTGCAGGCTGCGATCGTGCGGTATAACACAGCAGAAGCGGCACTTGCCACGGCAACGGTCAAAGCAACAGCAGCGAAAACCGCGGCAGTAGCAGGGTCGGTTACTCCTGCGGGTCCGGCATTAGCAGGGGTGGCGGTAGCAGCAGAAACTGAGCTTGCGGCAGCAAAAGCGGAGCATACTGCAGCTTCGGCGCATTATCAGGCGATGCTGGGGATCTGGGAGTCGGATTTATCGTCTGCTGCGTCGATTAAAACCCAGTTGGGTGTGGATGTGGATACCCAAGTGGGTGTGGTGGATTCCCAGGCACGGAAACGATTCCAAGAAAACCCCACAGGATTAGCAGCCATGTGGGAAGACACGAAAGCATTTGTTAATGCCAATGCTGAGGTGATTACATTGGTTTCTGATGCACTCCAAATCATTGGCAGCATCATGTTGTTTATCCCAGGGTTGCAGGTGTTGGGGGCGATTCTGATTGGTCTTGGGGTGGCATTAAAAGGATTATTAGCATTAACCGGGAATGCCTCCTGGGGGGAGTTTGCGTTTGACCTGATAACTAGCCTGCCGGGTGGGGTGATATTCAAAGCCTTAAAAGCAGGCAAACTCGGGGCGAATGTGGCGAAGATGGCCAAGGGGGCATCAAAGTTCGGGAATGCAGCATTATCAACAGTGAAAACAGCAGCATCGAAGATACCGGGTAAAACAGGTCAGCTCACTAGGGGTGCTAGGTGTGCATTGGGGTTGGAACCGGTGGATATGGCAACCGGTGCGTTGGTGGATTACCACACCGATGTGGCCATTGATGGCGTGTTACCGTTGGTGATCGACCGGAATAGTAACTCCAGTCATCGTTTGGGACGTGCCTTGGGACCACAATGGGTCTCACGAATGGATTGCCGAATCGAAATCTGCCCAGATGAAGTACTCATGCTCAGCCCCGATGGGGCATTACTCACGTTCCCACCAGCACCAGTAGACGGCTCGGAAGTACGAGCCGATGGCAGGCCCTGGTTACTATCTTATGGTGATGGGGCATACCGGGTTCGGGATGTTGCTGCGGGTGTGGTGTATGTGTTTTCCATTGCAGCAGAACACGGGGTGTTGCGCCCAACAGCACCCTTGGTAGATGGGCCGGTAGAGGCAAATTATCCAGTCAGTGGGGATGTTATGGACGTGGTGTCAACATCAGCTGCAGGCTCGTCTGTGGCAGGGCATGCGGGGATGGGCTACGAGATTGGGTTAACGAGTATGGTGCACCGGTCGGGGCAGTGGATTGAATACGATTATGAACAATCATCTGGCCATATGACACGGATGCGCCGAAGTGATGGCACCACCCTAGAACTCACCTGGGACCGGATTGTCTCCCGGGTCGCGAGCATATGGCTCACCCACAACAAGTCCGACACCCACACCAATCAACCTGGTACCGATGATAGTAATCTCACTGGGCATGACAACGAGCCTGGGACCGCTGGTAGTAATGGGTCTGGTACCACCGGTGGGGATGGTTCTGCTGCTGGCGGTGCGGTGCGGTTGATCAGTTATGAGTATGATGCTCACGGTCGGTTACGTCGGGTGATTAACTCCGCCGCAGGTGAGCTCGCCTATCACTATGACGAAAAGGGTCGGGTGTGTGGGTGGACGGACCGTAATGGGGTGTCGTATACGTATGTGTTTGATGATCAGGATCGGGTGGTAACCCAGGTCGGTACTGGGGGGATGTTCCCGAATGCCGCAGTCTGGCTTGATGACACCGCCCCAGATGCCCCTGAGGGTGGTCGGGTGTGCGTTGCTATTGAAACCGCCACACCATATACCACTGATCCGCTACAGGTGGGGGATGCCGTGATCCCTGACTTGTTGCAGCGCCTTGAACAACTACCCCTCGTGAAGGCATTACGGTCAGAAGGACTAGCAGCCGCAGGTTTAACCGGGTGTGGTCGGGATGGGGAACGAAACACCACACCTTGGGCGGTGCCTGCTGGGTGGCTTTATGATGAGGTGTTGGGTGATGTGCGCCCCACGGTGTACCGGTCGACCAATACCGGGGATGTGTGGCGGATTATCACCCCCACAGGTACAGCCACGGACTATACCTATAACCAGTATCATAATGTCACTGCTGTGGTCCTTCCCGACGGGTCTATGAGCAGCACCACCTATGATGAGGATGGGTTTATTATCCGGGAGGTATTCCCAGACGGGTCAGAAGGAGTTGTGGAGCCTGCTGCGTGGGGTGTCCCAGCACGGATTGTTGCTCGGGATGGTTTAATCACGGAGTGTGAGGTTGACCTGGCGGGCAATATCACCGCGGTGACGGATCCCGCAGGGTTAACCACCAGGTTTGAGTATGAGTGGCGGGCCAGCGGTGTGGTCCCCACCAGGCGCACTGATCCTAGTGGGGTAACCACACGGATTGAGTGTGATGATGCAGGCAGGCTGGTAGCGACGGAGGATGCTGCGGGGCGTCGGTGGTCACTGGTACGTGATGTTGCTGGTCGGGTTATAGAATCCATGAACCCCATCGGGGATGTGACAAAAGTGGAGTATTCTCCGGAAGGGTGGCCCTGGCGGGTGACAAACCCTGATGGGACAACGGTACGAGCCACCTATGATGGGGAAGGCAACGTTATTCAGACGGTTAATGAGATTGGTGCAACAACCAAAACCCAGTACACCGTGTTTGATAAACCCACCCTGATCACTGATGCTACTGGTGGGCAAACCCGGCTTCTCTACAATTCACAAATGGATATCACCGCAGTAATCAACGCTGATGGCAACCGGTGGGATTTCACCTACAACCTAGATGGTCAGGTAGTAGAGGAATCCGACTACAACAACCTCATCACCCGATTCGAACAGGATCCAGTACAGCGTTGGTCACGCAGTATTGATCCTGCAGGTGGGGAAACCACCAGTTGGTTTGATCCTATGGGTCGGATCATTCACCACACGGATTCTTCTGGTGTGGACACGATTACTACCTATACTGCCCAGGGGTATGTCGATGAAATCGTCAATAATACTACTGCTTTATCGTATTCCTATGACGACTACGGTAGGGTGACTGCCGAAACTACAACGTTAGCTACTGGGGAAACCAGCACCGTAGGAGTGCACTACGACCTGTATGGGCGGACTAATCAGGTAGATATTAATGCTGCGGGATTAGTATCGCAGCAGACATTCGGCTTCGATGATACTACTGGTGATATCACTACGCTTACTGCGTGGCAGAACATGAGGGAAGTAGCCACTGTTGGGTTAGGCACCGATAATGCAGGGCGGCGTAACCGTATCACTACCGGCTCCCTAGCTAGGGTCTGGGAATTCGATAACCGCAACCGCCACACCTACGACGTCACCTACAACCTCAACAACCTCAACACCACTAATAGTGCCCACACAAACAGCGGTAGTGGTGCTCAGGGTGGTGGGGTGCCTGTTGGTGTGGTGGCAGGTCGGATGTGGTCGTGGCGGGCTGATAACACTGTTACAACGATTACGGATGCTTTGGCTGGTAAAGCCACGTTTGATGTGGACTTGCTGGGTCGGGTTACTACCGTCACCAGGGATATCTCTGATCAGTCACTCAACACGTATGCACCCCAGTCAGGGTCTCCGGTGACAGAATCCTATGGGCTATCTACAGCTGGTGTGCTGACAAGTATTACCGCACCGGATTATCAGGCTGAAGCTGAGGAAGCGGGTTTAGGGTTAGCGAAAACCCCACATAAACCCCACCACCATGTCAGCACACTCTATAACCAAGCCCAGGTAGAACTCCACAGCACACTCGTCACCAGGGTAGGGAAAACCACCTACACCTACGATCCCCTCGGTAGGGTTATTACGACCTCTACGAAACGCTTATCACGTAAACCCCTCGTGAAACATTTCACCTACCATGGGTCTGGTGGGCAAATCGCCTCCTTTACCTCCTCCGACGCACCCAATTTGGTGTGGGAATACGCTTATGATGGGTTGGGGCGTAGGGTAGCGAAAACCTGCCGGAACACCACCACAGGAGAAACACTATCCCGAACCATCTTCGCTCACCTCGGGGACCAACTCATCGCCGAACACCACCACGGCAACACCAACACCACTGATAGTGATTCGGGTGTGGTTGGCAGGGTGTGGGTCACCGACCCCGGTACCGGGGAGATCATTGGCCAAATCAACCACACCACCACAGGCGATACCACTACAAATGCTGCTGGTTATGAACACGACCCCGTCAAGTGGTCGCAAGCCCATGTTGATGCGGTGTTTTATGCTTTGGTGGCTGATTTGGCTGGTGCGCCTCAGGAACTTATTCATCCTGATACCGGGGAAATTGTGGGCAAAGCCACCCACACCCTGTACGGGCGTAGGAAATGGGCAGGCAACACCACCACACCCCTACTGTTCGCAGGCCAATACAATGACAATGAAACCGGCCTCGTCTACAACCGATACCGCTACTACGACCCGAACGCCGGTATCTACACCACCCAAGACCCCCTCGGAGCAGGACCCAACCTAGGCACCCCACAAGGCTACACCAAAAACCCCACCACCTGGACAGACAAACTCGGACTAATGTCTTACTCTTCCATCGGGAAGAAACCATTACATGGAGATGAAATCACGAGTAAGATCCGAGAAATTACTGAACGTCCTGGAGTGGAAGCACTGCCCCAAAAAGGAAAGCTAAAGCAGTATGAGATACCTGGTGGTTTTGAACAAGCAAACAAAGATTTTGATGAACTAAGTGTAGGTATTGAACCGAGAGTTGCAGATAATGGTACAAAAGTTGCCAAATTGGATGATGGATCTGTAATAAATGTTCGGAATAAGAGTTCATATGGCGGACCAACATTGGAAATAAATCGGACCCCAGGTTCACCATTTCGGTATACAAAACTCCGATACTAGGAAAGGTGATACAAGTGCATAAGGTAGAAGATGGATTGCAGCTACGCTATTTAGCAAAGAAGCGGGATGCGATTGCATGTTCAACTTTTAGACTTCGGGAAAGTTGGATTAAAGAAAATGGTTTACATGTGATTGCATCATCGAATCTATCTCATTTTTACGATGAGGAGATTGATAGGTTAGTTCAGGCATTTTCACAATGTGGTGTCACTAAGCTATTTGCGATCACAAATGAGGGGTATTTAATTACTCAAGACCACGCCTATGAGCTTTCTCCATCTGTTAGGGAATTTGAAGAGTTAGAATTCGAGTATTTTGGGGAAGATTTTCTATTGTTTTCTGAAAAATGTGAAATAGTTATCTTATTTGCCAAGCGGAATGATTACAAGTTGTTGGCAGCTCCACTGAAGTTTCTTGAAGACTATTGCGGCAATCTTCAAAAACAAAGGGTTGATTTTGAAGATTTTGCCAAAATACAAATTTCGTATAGTTCGGATTATCCAAAATATATTGATAATCTGAGAAAAGCAATTAACTATATGCATTGGATAAGTGGATAAATTTGAGGTTTGATTAGAAGCATCTCAGTGAGGTTTTCTCACCAGAATTTGTTGTGATTGGGGTGTAGGACTACGAGTGTGGTTGTTACGGTGATGGTGTGGGGACAGAGTACTGGTAGTGCATGTTTTCTCGCTGCGGTGATGTCATGAGTTGAACCAGGCGATACCTGTGGATACCCACAGAGGGTACCCAGTGTGGTCGGTTACTACCTGCACATTGCCACCAAAAGCTTTATGCTTGCCTTTAGTACCACAGGTGACGGTGATTTTTCGGGTTGAGTTGGGCAATCCGATCAGTGCGAATTAAAGTCCCATCAAGGCATAAGAATGGCTCACCACACAACCGTGCTTGTTGTAAAGCATCCACCAGATCTGGGGATTTCGTAGATAACACTGCTCATGCTTCGTGAATATAGCGGTAACCTGTTGCTTGAGATACCTGTGCATCACGAGCGATCGTAGCGATACTGGTGGCATCATATAACCAGTACCGCAGCATGATTGTTTGTACCCAACAAGTAGCAGCCCGCTGCCACGGACGACGATCATGACGTTTGCGATAAGCCTTCAAGCCACGCACTAATAGTTATGGGCAGTAGAAACAGGTACATCAAGAAGCTTATTCAGGTTATTTTTCTGGTTCCAAGCTACTGAAGCATTTCACCTTGGAGTATGGGCGGAAGTGAGATTCATATGCATTAATGTTTTCCCAGTAGCTGAATAAACTTCCAAGTGTGGCAGAATAAAACAGCACGCGGAACTCCTCTTATAGCACTGATTCTTTTGGTTTAATATCAATGCTGATGGATCTTTCCGAGTGCTCTTTGCTACGACACACCCACCACCCCCAGAAAACCACAGGTCAAAATTCCATACACATTTCCCTGATGAGAAAACCTCAATAGATGTTATTAATATTTTAGGAAGTTGGTGAATGTTTTGAAGGGCTACTTGGGTGAATGGCGAGAGTTCAAAAAGGGGGAGTCATTGCAGAAAATTGATAGTTTAGTTGACCGTTTTTCTTTAAATTTTATTAAAAGATATATCCTTTTGCGTCCAGTTAAAAAGGAAGATATTGATTATTTTCAATCTGTAGAAGACGTAACAGTGCATTGGTTGTTTGATTTAAGTGTTCGTGGAGGCTTCCCATATACCTTAAGTCCAGTACGTTGGGTTGGTGTTCTGGAAATTTCATCAAATGTAAAGATTGCTGATATTGAACATTTGTATTATTCTACTGGTTCTATTCCGATTGGTAAGATAGTAGTGTCTGTTAGCGATGCTTTTTTGGATATTGTGAAGGGTGTATATTTAGATTATTTAGATGGGAACTTATCTTCATTTGATGTTTATAATAAAATTTTTCAAATTGGGGGAAAGCTTATTTATGAAATAGATCCACTTCAGGATTATGAAGAGGGGGAGCATATTGGAGAAGAGAAATATTATTTTGATGATTTCACATTGCTTGAAGTATCAGACTTTTTTGATAATGAAAAAATTCTAGATGCAAGCAAACTGTGGGACTAAGAACTTTATTCAAGTCATTTTCATATTTTTGACCAATGAGCTTTTCGCGCCAGAGTTTGTTGTAATTGAGGTATAGCACTGTTAATGCCATTTTATGATGGGGTGGTTACAGTTTGGTTGTGATTGGCCAGCTCGTCATGAACTGTGAACTGCCCTAGGTTTTGTTCAGTTTGAGGGTTTTAACACTACGTTTTGCCTTGACTGCTGTGGGGGCCGAACATGCCTGAAATTCAACTGCCAAAAATCCAACTACAAAATTCCTAAAACTTTCAGATGGTGAGCTATAGTTCAAAAGTATGAGTAGGAAAGCCTCAACTGCAGTGAGAAACGGTTGGATTACTGACCAACATGGATCATGGGCCATGGGATTCGTCCCATTATTTTTCGGGCTCTGGTTGACATCACCTATCACCTGGAGGCATCTTTTGTTGGTTGGGGTCTGGACTTTTGGGTTCTTCTTCTTTGCGGTCGCTGATAAATGGTTGAAGTACCGATTCAAACCACGGTATCGTCCAGCGCTGTTCACTTACGGTGCTTTATCTGGCGTCTGCTGTCTCGTTTTGGTGGCAACCACCCCTCATCTTTCATGGTGGGCCATTCTTTACCTACCACTGATTGCTATTTCATTCCATCGATCGTGGGCACATCGAGAACGAGAACTTGCTTCTCGGATTGTAGCCATAGCTGCTGCCACATTAATACTGGCTGTGGTGGTTAATATCAACACCACTCAACCGTGGTTTGCTGGGGGAGTAACCACCAAGGCATGGTTATTTACTGGTCTACTGGCTACTTATTTCGTTTCTACCGTGCCTTTTGTGAAAACACTCATCCGAAAACGGGACTCACAAGCTTGGATCATTGGATCCGCAGCGGTCCACCTCCTTATTTTGGGCACAATTGTGTACTTGGCGACGATTGGCTGGGTTCATTGGTTCCATGTGGCAGTATGGGTGCTTCTAGCTACCCGAGCAATCGCAATGCCAATCATTGCCAAGCGTCGTGGCACTCCGTGGCGACCAAAGCAGGTTGGTTGGACAGAGGTGGTTTTTAGCCTTTTAGTTTTTGGCACCCTACCATTCGGGTTTGCCTAACAGGTGTTGCCCCCTTTCCCTAGTTTGCTGATTGGATGTGGGGTGGTACCGGTACTGTATTGAGATTATGATCTCCACACCTGATGTTCTTGCCACAGTAACCGATCTGCGTCAGTCCTTGGTGGCGCACCACCCATCACCGATTGTCCTTGTTCCCACGATGGGTGCACTGCATGACGGGCACCTGAGCTTGGTGCGCCTTGCCCAGCAGGTGAAAGATGCAACAGTGGTAGTTTCCATTTTTGTTAACCCATTGCAGTTTGCTAAGTGTGAGGACCTTGATGCTTATCCTCGAACGCTGGCCTCAGACGTCGAAAAGCTGACGGCGTTAGGTGTTGATTATGTATTCGCACCCAGCCCCCGTGAGGTTTATCCCAATGGTGTGCGAACTACGGTGCAACCAGGTGGGGCAGCAGATATTCTGGAGGGTGCGTCACGCCCAGGCCATTTTGCGGGTGTACTTACGGTAGTGAATAAGCTATTTATGATGACTGGCTGTACCCATGCGGTCTTCGGAGAGAAAGACTATCAACAGCTCACACTTATCAAACAGATGGTGGCAGATCTAAATATTCCAGTGGAAATTATCAGTGCGCCCACCGTCCGCGAGAAATCTGGCTTGGCGATGAGTTCCCGTAATACCTACCTTTCTGAAGCTGAGGCACAAGCAGCAACTGTATTATCAGCAGCACTACTTGCAGGGGCGCAGCATCAATCAGTAACAGCAATTACTCAAACTGCTCGCGCGCTTATCGACGCCCACCCTGACATCACTCTTGATTACCTAGAGCTGTGTGGCACCGACCTTGGGGAAGTCGTAGTAGGGACAAATCGACTACTTGTGGCTGCGAAAGTGGGAAGCACCCGGTTAATCGACAATATTGAGGTTAAGGTAGCGGAACTTTGATGGATCGAGAATTATTATTGAGGTTTTCTCATCAGGTTTTGTTGTGGTTGGGGTGTAGGACGACGAGTGCGGTTGCCATGGTGGTGATGGTGTGGGGGCAGAGTGTGACATGTTTTGGGTGCTTTGAATTTTTTTAGCACGGCATTCGCTCGTTCAGCTGGTGATCGTAGGCTGGTGTGAAGCAGGTTGTACTGGTATTCATCATGGTTAAGGTGTTTGCCTTTTATGGGTGTTTGTATCCCATGACCTGTACTGATGTATCCCTTGTCTGCCAGTATCGGGATGGAGCATTCATAAAGATCGTCAAGTACATGTTTTCTCGCTGCGGTGATGTCATGAGTTGAACCAGGCGATACCTTGGATACCCACAGAGGGTACCCAGTGTGGTCGGTTACTACCTGCACATTGCCACCAAAAGCTTTATGCTTGCCTTTAGTACCACAGGTGATGGTGGTTTTTCGGGTTGAGTTGGGCAATCCGATCAGTGCGAATTAAAGTCCCATCAAGGCATAAGAATGGTTCACCACACAACCGTGCTTGTTGTAAAGCGCCTACCAGATCGGGGGATTTCGCAGATAGCACCGCTAATGCTTCGTGAATATAGCGGTAACCAGTAGCGTAAAAACATACGATGGTGGCGATACTGGTGGCATCATACAACCAGCTTAGGCAATATGATTGTTTGCACCCAACAAGTAGCAGCCCGCTGCCACGGACGACGATCATGACGTTTACGATGAGCCTTCAAGCCACGCACTAATAGTCCGGGCAGTAGAAACAGGTACATCACGTGTGGCAGAATAAAACAGCACACGGAACTCCTCTTATAACACTGATTCTTTTGGTTCAATATCAATGCTGATGGATCCTTCCGCGCGCTCTTTGCTACGACACACCCACCACCCCCAGAAAACCACAGGTCAAAATTTCATACGCATTTCCCCGATGAGAAAACCTCAGTTAAAATGGCATAGTTAAAATCAGGGTTGCCCATTTGTAGGGGTGATGAAGCTACTTTCGGATTGGCTGGGAATTGAAAGTCACTAACGTTTTGAAGGCAGATCGAGATCGACAAGGTTGGGTCATTGGAGATGGACATGCGCCAATTTCAGCATCGTTATCACGGCAGGGTGATCGGTGTGTGATCTCACTGGTTTCGGAATACGTCGGGCCTGAGGATCGTTGGACGGGTTTGCTAGATCCCAGTGACGCCTGGAACCATTTATTCGACTTCCTTTTTGTAGACGAACTGGGGCAAGTCGAGGTCGTAAATTGCTGGACAATTCAGGTGCGGAATGCGGGGCCATTTCAGGGAGTTGACCGGTGGGAGCTGCAACCTCAACAATTGATCTTTGATGGAAATGGTAGGACATGGGAGAACGCATCTGAGGTTGTTTCGTACGTGCCGATGCTACGTAACTGGATGCAGGAAGACGCAGAGCTTATCGATTGGGACTTCAGCGATGGCAAGAACTGGCTGACGATCAATCTCAAGAAGTCGAAGTCAATTGACTTTAGGGGACAGTTAAGCCACCAGATTGTCCTTGAAGCACGTAATGAATCAATCGGAATGGGCAAGGGGATACGGGCATTTAGTGTTGCTCGAATTATCACAAAACTGGATAAGTCAGAAGAACGCGATGTTGCGTTTGAGGAACATTCCGCAGTTCTCGACTTTCTTTCGATTATTTATGGTCAACCGATTGGATTTTCTGAACGAAGCATTAGCTCAAGTAGCAAT
>JBHACV010000136.1:0-6433 GCA_041854705.1 Corynebacterium sp. | reverse complement strand
CCGACAATTGCCCCACCTGCCGCGACACCCCCAGTAGCTACTCCGCCTGCCGCAACCCCGCCAACGGCTACTTCATCAAATGTCGGGCCCACTGTAACCCAACCGCCGGTAGCAACCCCGCCAACGGAGGACTAATAACCCTGAGCCCTCCCTACCATCACGACCCCATTAGGACTGCGAAAACCAGGGAAAACCCTGATAGACACTTTTTCACCAACGCGACTATCCTATAAAACATGAGCCACCCCTTTATGCCGGATTACCGTATTAGTGATAATGAACGTCAGCAAGCGATGGATGACCTTGGTGCACACTTCGCTGCTGGCCGACTCACCATGGACGAATACGAGCAGCGAATCTCGTTGGTGGCCCAGGCGACAATGAAATCTGATATTTTCCCGATTTTTGATGACCTGCCTACTGCACTTGCGTCTTCGCCCCAGGGCCGCGACATTGAGCCGTCTTATACCATCAGTGAGATTAATGAGCTTAGGGGGCGGGGCCGGAACATGCGCCTCGGGATTTTGGGGCTATCTTCGGTTTTAGCTATAGCAGCCGCCCCGCCGCTTGAGGGTATTTCCATTATCATCATTCCAATTGTTTTTATTCTGTTGTACGTCATGAAGATCGGCCCCGATTCGTGGTACACACCTAGCCCAGCTCGCCTAGAGCGGGAGCGCCAGCGAGAACTACGAATGCTCAAGGCCAGTCAGATGCGTGAGATTGAAATTGCCAATGCCCAGCATCTAGCCCAACAGAAGATCATGCGGCAGCAGAAGCAAGCTGAACTAACAAACACCGCGATTGATATCACGAACCAGACATTGAAGCGGTTTCGGGGGCGCCAATAAAGCAACAATGGGTGGAAATGCGCACCAGTAGGCGTCGATAAGTACAAAAATAAGTGTTCTGTGATGCGGATCGCGCAAAAAAGTGGCAAAATCTAGCAGGGTGAACACTTATTCTGCCAAGCGCCGCCCCCGCCGAGTTTTCGATCAGTCGGAGAAAATGAAGAATGTTCTTTATGAAATCCGCGGACCAGTCTCGGTGGAAGCGGAACGTTTAGAACTTGATGGGCATCGCATTCTAAAGCTCAATACTGGCAATCCGGCACTGTTTGGTTTTGAGGCACCAGATGTCATCATGCGCGATATGATTGCTGCGCTGCCGACTTCACAAGGGTATTCTTCCTCTAAGGGTGTGATTTCGGCGCGGCGCGCGATTGTGACTCGGTATGAGTTGATTCCGGGTTTCCCAAAGTTTGATGTTGATGATGTGTATCTTGGGAATGGTGTTTCTGAGCTCATCACTATGACCACTCAGGCACTGCTCAACAACGATGATGAGGTGCTGATTCCGGCGCCAGATTATCCACTCTGGACTGCAGCAACATCGCTGGCTGGCGGTAAGCCAGTGCATTACCTGTGCGATGAATCCGATGATTGGAACCCCTCCATCGAGGATATTCGTGCCAAGGTGACTGATAAAACCAAGGCGATCGTAGTTATCAATCCTAATAACCCCACTGGTGCGGTGTATTCCGAAGAAGTGCTCAAACAGATCGTCGAGATCGCCCGCGAGCACGATCTTTTGATTCTCGCTGATGAGATCTACGACCGCATTCTTTATGACGACGCCATCCACACCTCCATCGCCACCCTCGCGCCCGATCTGTTGTGCATCACTTATAACGGGCTGTCTAAGGCGTATCGCGTGGCTGGTTATCGAGCTGGTTGGATGGTTGTTACCGGCCCAAAGGACCATGCGAAGGGCTTCATTGAGGGTCTTGATCTACTAGCTGGCACCCGCCTGTGTCCTAATGTCCCAGCTCAGCACGCTATTCAGGTGGCACTCGGTGGGCGGCAGTCCATCTATGACTACACCAGTAAGCATGGTCGGCTGACCAAGCAACGTAATACCGCTTGGGAAAAGCTCAATGAAATTCCGGGGGTGAGCTGCGTCAAACCAATGGGTGCGCTGTACGCTTTCCCCAAGCTGGATCTGGACTATTACGACATCCACGATGACGCTCAGCTCATGCTGGATCTGCTGCGCTCGGAGAAGATCCTGCTGGTCCAAGGGACTGGCTTCAATTGGCCAGCACCAGACCATTTCCGGGTGGTAACCCTGCCATGGGCTAGTGAACTGGCTCAGGCTATCGAACGACTTGGGAACTTCCTTTCTAGTTACAAACAGTAATTATGGGTCGACACGCGAATTCGGTTGAAGAAAAATCCACTCCCTTCACCTTATGGCAATGGATACTCATAGTATTTCTACTTGTGTGGACAATTGCTACCGCTGTGGGAGTGGTCCGCATGTGGCCGGGCGACCAAGAACCAAATATCGCACCGGAGTATTTCACCGGTTTCAATCTCAGCCACAAGCAGTATCCGGCGACTGTGGTTGCTGTCCAACCTGGGGCTTGCCAAGCAACCGAAGTGGGTACGGTTTTTGAAAATTCACCACGTTTCATCCCCGGCGCGGCTGAGGATTGCACTTGGTTCATTGTCGATATCAATGATGGCGATGATGCTGGCATGCGCACATTGTTGGTTAACTCTGGCCAACCAGGTGAACCAATGCTCGAACAAAACGATCGGATTTTACTGTATAAGTCCGATAATTTGGATCAGCCGAGCTTGTATTCCTTTGCCGACTACCAACGCACAGCTCCATTGATTGCATGGGCGGTGCTGATTGCTTTAGCGATTGTGGTATTCGCATTGATGCGTGGAGTTCGGGCACTTGTCGGACTGGTTATCACGCTGGTCGTGGTGGTTTTGTTTACTTTGCCTGTTCTATTGTTAGGTGCTTCGCCGATTAGTGCTGCTCTCATTAGCGGTGCTCTGATTCTGTTGATCGTGGTCCCGCTTGTGCATGGTTTTAACTGGAAATCCCTCTCCGCCCTTGGGGGTACGTTGCTTGCACTGGCGATTGCTGCTTGGCTGGCTACCATCGCTATTGATAATAATGAGCTGCGTGGGTTGGGTGATGAGGATAATCTTCACATTATCTTGTATCTACCAGATGTTTCTGTCGCAGGACTGATGCTGTGCGGTTTCATTATTGGTGCCCTTGGTGTACTTAACGACGTCGCCATCTCGCAGTCCTCTACCGTCAATGAGCTCTCCCAACTTGATCCCGATGCGAGTCCGTTAGAGATTTTCCTGTCTGCCATGAAAGTTGGCCGCGATCATATTGCCTCGATGGTTTATACCTTGGTGCTGACCTATACCGGTGCATCATTGCCGATGCTACTGTTGCTTTCGGTTTCGGATCGGCCTTTGATGCAGATTCTGACCAGTGACCTGATGGCGACCGAGTTGCTGCGGTCTGGGATTGGCGCGTTGGCGCTGACACTTGCAGTGCCAATCACCACTTTTATTGCGGCATATACGGTGCATGGCCAAAGGCCTGCCACTTACCACGGCGGCAGGCCTTCTTACTAGCGGTTTTCTTTTTGTCGGGGATTCGTCTTGCCCGAGTTTTAAGTAGCAGGTGTTCTTGAAGTCTTTCGGAATTCATCTTCCACATGCTTCTATCGGATTTGGCCATGGTGTCACCTCCTTATGCGTCTGCGCAGGAACTTTACGCTAGTTCACGCTGTCTAGCAAGGGGATTTGTAGGTGAATTTTTCAGTCTTGAATTCTGCAGACTGGTTATTGCGGTGAATTGTCGGGCCTGTGGCTGGCTTTGAGAATCGAAGTCACCAGTGAATTGTCGGACCCATTAAGAACCTAGTTAAGAACCTAGCCAACGTTGTCTAAGCCACCTCAGCATTTTTATACCGTGTTATACCGAGTTCCATTCGATCAGACCATTATCAAGAGATTCGGCAAGAACCAGTTCCGACAATTGCAGTTGGTGTAGTTGATCGATGTAAGCGCTAGCCGCACGGTCATAGATTTCGGTGACTCGCTGGATGCTTTGCTCTAGGTGGTCGCTGGGTGGATAGACAGCACGCGCCATCACTGTAGATGCGGTTGGGGGCTCGAAGGTTTCTAGGGCGGTAAATACATCCCCGAGGGTGAATTCGGAAATGGGTTTTCGCAATAGGTACCCGCCTTCTCTGCCGGGGATCGCTTGAATCAGATCGGCATTCACCATTGTTTTAAGAATTTTCTTGAGGTAGGAATCTGAAACATTCAGCACCGACGCTAGTGTTGAACTACGCACTGGTTTGTGCCCTTTTTGCAATGCCAGCATGAGCATCACAAAAACAGCCTGTTCGGTGCTTTGGTTCATTTTCATTTCAGATTCTCCTCTTCATGGCAATATGTAGTGTTCGAAGTTAAGCGTAGTGTTGTCGCAGTTTCCCTACGAGCTCTTGTGCCACTTGCGATACTTCCACTGGTTTAAAGTTTTTTGATACTAACCCCAAGAGCTTAAATACTGGCACCATTTTACTCAGGAGATCATCCCTGCCAGCACCGTAGACAATTGTCGGTTCCACCACCGCTAGCGGAACAGTTGAATCCTGCAGTTCAGTTACTAGTTGGTTTTTGGTCTGAGTGAAGGATTTCGGTCCAAGTTTTCCTCCAATAAATCCCATTGCTTGAGCGTCGCGTTCTTCAGCTAGTTGTTTCATGGCTCGGGCTGGTGCAATGTTGATCTTGGAATTGTCGGTGTCATTATTGGCAGGCCGCCCAAGGAAATCGACAATCGTATCAAATCGTTCGGGCAGCGCCTCTGCAAGTGCATGATAGTCAGTGGCATCGGCTACGACATTTGTAATTCGATCGGATACGAGTTGATTTTTGCCAGAGCTAGAGACCACGACAAAGGTGGCTGCTGGATCAATGGCCAGCCATTGTCGGGTGACTTCGCGACCAATATAGCCATTACCACCAAGTAGAACATGAACGGACATCAGATACTCCTTAAATTGTGGATGTTCAACATCTATAGATATACTATATCCACGTTTTTGTTTTCAGGCAATCTTCCAGTTCAATCAGCAAAAATATCCCAAGAAACGAGTAGCCAATGAAAGTCCACCATCTCAACTGCGGCACCATGAACCTAGTTGGAAATCCGCTAGTATGCCATGTCCTGCTACTTGAGACCGCAACCGGCCTCGCCCTCATCGACACTGGATTAGGGCTGCAGGACGTCGTCAAGCCAGCCCGAGCTTTGGGACCCTATCGACACATTTGCCGCCCTGCAGCCCGCGAATCCGAAACAGCTTTTCGACGCATCCAACAGCTCGGGTTGCAACCTAACGATGTCCGACATATCGTGCTCACTCACCTTGACGGTGACCATGCTGGCGGACTTGCGGATTTTCCAAATGCCACCGTACATGTCACCGCTGCCGAAGCCACGGGGGCATTCCAACAACCAACTCGATGGGAGAAACTTCGCTATTCCCCTGTGCAATGGGAACATAATCCCACAATCATTACGCATCCCATGGGTCCACTATCGTGGCAGGGATTCACAGGTGTCACAGAGTTGACCGACATTTCGCCAGACCTCCTTTTGATTCCGTTAGCGGGCCATAGTCGTGGGCATGCCGCAGTCGCGGTTAAGTCCGATAATTCCTGGATACTGCACTGTGGTGATGCCTTCTATCACCATCACACCCTCACCAAGGCTGGAAATGTGCCCCGAGCACTCGCACTCCAAGAAGCAGTATTCGCGTATGACCGCACACTACTGCGCGATAACCAATGCCGCCTACAGGAACTACATCAGAAAAACGAACCTGGCCTAACCATCATCAATGCCCACGACCCGAGCTATATCCCTACCCCGTAATAGTCCCAGCCAGCTTGTTGCCACTGGTCGCGGTCAAGGGCGTTTCGACAATCAACCACTACGGCTTTTCGGACCACCTGCTTGGCCACAATTGGATCGAGCCCGACAAATTCCGGCCATTCGGTAGCAAGTACGACAAGGTGGGCGTCGATAAGTGTATCGAGGATGCGGATATCGGGGAATACTTGTGGATCACAGACCGCAACCGCAAATCCACGTGTCCGCAGGTACTCGGTAAGCTCCAGCGCAGGTGAATCACGAGTGTCATCGGAATGAGGTTTGAATGCGGCTCCAAGCATTGCCACTTTAGCGCCCGGTGATGCCAGTTCCGCGATCTTCGCCCCTAGCAACTGACGCTGGCTGTTATTGATCTCATCAACCGATCTCAGCATATATGCTGCTCTACTGGCACCGTGTTCGACGGCTGTGGCAACCAAACCACGTAGATCCTTCGGCAGACAACCACCACCAAAACCCAGCCCTGCGCCAAGATAATCGGCACCAATGCGCGGATCCAGCCCCATGATTTCAGCCAATGTTTGCACATTTGCACCGGTGGCATCACATAGCTGTGCCATTGCATTAATGAATGAAATCTTGGTAGCTAAAAACGCATTCGCCGAGGTCTTTGCAAGCTCAGCTGTGGCCAGATCCGTGACAATCAGCGGGG
>JBHACV010000135.1:0-9056 GCA_041854705.1 Corynebacterium sp. | reverse complement strand
GCTGGTGGACGTGAGTGTGGCATCGAAGCGCAAGTGACAGCCAGGTAGTTTGGTGACTTCATGGAACTGGACTCGCAGCTCAGCGGTTGGGGCGTAGGTTGCGGCAAAGGTACGCCACTGCATTCCGCGGGCTTCTTGGCGCAATCCAGCAGGTAATTTGTGACCAAAGCGGGCGAGGAAGGGATCGTCAGCAAAGAATCGAGTACTGCTGGGGCGAGGGACTGCCGGAGTGGTGTGATATTCGATAAAAGTTGAGCGCTTCTTGGTCATAGATGCGGTAGGCATGTCGGTTCCTTAGGGGCATTAGGTCTTTCGTTATTTCTCGGATTCCTCTGGTGATTGTTCATGCCAATGTGATGGTGGCGGCAATCGTGAGGAATGGATTCGGCGTGTGGTGAACCGACATTTCCACTTGATTTCCATGTCCTGCGGCTGCAGGGTGGGTTGTGGCTTTTTGGTTTCCCCTGGAGTTCAACCCAGTATTGGAATGGCTTAAGTCACATCTACGAATGGTAGTTATGTGTCGGATCTGCGCCAATCTTCAACGCGCTAACTTGCCCTAATGTGGGGGTGTGGGGTGACTTTGTCCCAGCTAGTGACCATGACTAAGGATATGCTTATGACAGTAAAACGCCCCCGGAAGGGGCTGTTTATCCAGGGTTATGGCATTAAACCACCCCGTCATAAGTGACGGGGGTGCGAAGTGGGGTTAGCGATAGGACAATAGGAAGGTGGCCTCAGCGATAGCAATATCCCGGATTTCATTGGGGTTCACCGACTCATTGGGAGAGTGGATGGTGCATTGTGGTTCCTCTACACCAAACAGCGTGAGCTCAGCATTGGGTACTGCGGTGGTGATCTCGGCGCACATGGGGATTGAGCCGCCAGTACCGGTGATTGTTACCTCAGTACGACCAAAGGCCTGTGCTAGGCATTCGGCGAAGTGCTTGATTCCCACACCATCGATATTGGTGCTAAACGGATTGCTAATATCGAAAGCCTCAGCAGAAAGCTGCGCGCCCCATGGTGTGTGGTTGTGAAGATGATCGATAACCGCTTGGGTCAGTTGTTTGGCATCATATCCGGCAGGGATCCGCAGGTTGAGTCGCGCACTAGCAGTATGTGGTACTGCATTGACCGCTTGCTCTATGGGGGTTGAGTCAAAGCCAATGATTGAAATCGCAGGCCGAGCTAGCAGCATATCTGCCGGATTGTCTTCTTTGGTGCCGAGGATCTCAACCCCAGCTAGCAGCCCAGCATCATTACGGAATGCCTCTCGATCATACGGTGCACCAGTCCAAGTACCGGTGCAATCTACCCCATCAATCACAGTGCGGCCATATTCATCTTTTAATGAGTCCAACGCCCGCATTAACGCTGCCACGGCATCGGGGGCGGCACCACCAAAGGCGCCGGAATGGGCCGGAGCTTTGAGCGTATCGACGCGCACATCAATCTGTGCCACTCCGCGCAGGGAAGTCACCATTGTTGGTTCTCCAACTGCGACATTGCCGGAATCGGCAATAAAAATGACATCGGCCGCCAATAACTCTGGTCGATCGTGCATTAACTGTGACAACTCGGCCCCACCTTGTTCTTCGGAACCTTCAACTAGCACCTTGATGCCGAGTTTGGTGCCGCCAAGTTCATTGACGGTGCGAAGTGCTGCAAGATGCATGGCGATATTGCCTTTGCAATCGGCGGCGCCACGGGCGTACCAGCGACCATCACGTTCGGTGAGCGTGAATGGATCGGAATCCCATTCTGCTAGGTCACCAGCGGGCACCACATCATAGTGGCAATACAGCAACACGGTAGGAGAATTATCTTCGGCAGGTTTGGAGCCGATGAAAATCGGTGAGCCGGTCTCAGGGAGGTAGGACTCAACCGTCAAACCTACGGATGTCAAAGCAGCGGCGATCCAGTTGGCAGCACTGGTGTGATCGTCGGCAAGTTCGGGGACAGAATGTACCGAGTTAAAAGAGGTGAGTTCTTGGAGGTCGGTGAAGATCTGCTCGCGTTGATTTTCGATTAGCGGACGTACCTGGGCAATGGTGGATGCAACTGTCATAACTTTCAAGCATAGCCCTGCCTGTGTGGGTTCTTGCCTGTTCGCCTGTAGCGTACGACCTTGCACTCGTAGGGGCAGACTGCTAAAACGGATTTAGCACTTGAAGCTTGTAAGTGCTAATGAAAGCTAAATATTTCCAGGGGTTTAGCCGTCGCGGGTGCCCTGAACGAAACACATATATTTTAAGGAGTATTTTTATGGCAAAAATTATTGCCTTTGACGAGGAAGCGCGTCGTGGTCTTGAACGCGGCCTGAACACTTTGGCTGATGCCGTGAAGGTCACCCTCGGCCCTAAAGGCCGTAACGTGGTTTTGGAGAAGAGCTGGGGTGCGCCCACCATCACCAACGACGGTGTTTCCATCGCCCGCGAGATTGAGCTGGAAGACCCTTATGAGAAGATTGGCGCTGAACTAGTCAAGGAAGTCGCCAAGAAGACTGACGACGTCGCTGGCGATGGCACCACCACCGCTACTGTGCTGGCTCAGGCACTTGTACGTGAGGGTTTGCGCAATGTAGCCGCTGGCTCTAACCCCATGGGCATTAAGCGTGGTATCGAACAGGCTGTAGTCGCTGTGACCAAGAACCTGCTCGACGGTGCCAAGGAAGTTGAGACCGAGGAAGAGATCGCCGCAACCGCTGGTATCTCTGCCGCTGATCCAGCTATTGGCCGGGAGATTGCTCGCGCCATGTACGCAGTGGGTGGCGGTGAACTGAACAAAGAATCAGTTATTACCGTTGAAGAGTCCAATACCTTTGGCGTTGACCTTGAGGTCACTGAGGGTATGCGCTTTGATAAGGGCTACATCTCTGGTTATTTCGCAACCGACATGGAACGCCTCGAAGCCGTACTCGAAGATCCGTATATTCTGCTGGTTTCCAGCAAGATTTCCAATATTAAAGACCTGCTCCCATTGCTGGAGAAGGTCATGCAGGCTGGTAAGCCGCTGCTAGTTATTGCCGAGGATGTCGAGGGCGAAGCTCTACAGACCTTGGTGGTGAACAAGATCCGCGGCACTTTCAAGTCCGTAGCTGTTAAGGCTCCTGGTTTCGGTGATCGTCGTAAGGCACAGCTGCAGGATATGGCTATTCTCACCGGTGGTCAGGTTATCGCCGAAGAAGTGGGCCTGAGCCTAGAATCTGCTGATCTGCCCCTGCTGGGTCGTGCCCGCAAGGTGGTTGTGACCAAAGACGACACCACCATCATTGAAGGTGCTGGTGACCCCGATCAGATCAAGGGCCGGGTGAATCAGATTCGCGCCGAGATCGAGAACTCTGACTCTGAGTACGATCGCGAGAAGCTACAAGAGCGCCTAGCTAAGCTGGCCGGTGGCGTGGCTGTTATCAAGGTTGGTGCTGCTACCGAGGTGGAGCTCAAGGAGCGCAAGCACCGTATTGAGGACGCCGTGCGCAACGCTAAGGCCGCCGTGGAAGAAGGCATTGTCGCCGGTGGCGGCGTGGCCTTGCTACAGGCTGCCCATGTGCTCAAGGATGATCTTGGCCTGACTGGTGACGAAGCCACCGGCGTGAAGATCGTCCGCGAGGCATTGTCTTCGCCACTGAAGCAGATTGCGCTGAACGCTGGCTTCGAGCCCGGTGTGGTTGCTGACAAGGTTTCACACCTTCCTACTGGTGAAGGCCTCAATGCTGCAACCGGTGAGTATGTCAACCTCATGGACGCTGGCATTAACGATCCAGTGAAGGTAACTCGCTCTGCTCTGCAGAATGCTGCATCCATTGCAGCACTGTTCCTGACCACTGAGGCTGTCGTCGCTGATAAGCCTGAGCCTGCTGCTGCTCCAGCTATGCCAGGCGCTGATGAAATGGGTGGCATGGGCTTCTAAAGCCACTAGTTTTACTTACAGTCCCTCAGATTCCCGAACCACGGAGTCTGGGGGATTTTGTAGCATGTCCATGATTGTAATTTTCTTAGCTTCTATTAATTTTTAGGATGCTTATAGTACCATTTCTCGGTTTAGCTCGGCGCTGTGATAAAACCGCAGAATAATGTCGATTTTGCCCTATTATAAGAATCCAATATCGCTTATTGGGAGGTTGGGCGATGAATTACGGAATAAAAATCATCAGCTAGGGTGCTGATGCTGGTAGCTGGAACTTTCTTGGGGGAAAGTGACAGAGCAACTTTTTTACTAGGATAGGCGTTACTTTCTTGTGTTGCTTTGATGAGAAATTCTTATTAACTGGTGCGGTTGAACCCAAATGGGGTGATACTTGAATTTTTTATTGGAAGGTCAAAACTGGTCTTTCTGCTAAGTTTTGGCACTAGTTTCAAGGGACACTTACGTTAGTCTCTCTATTATATTAATTCGTTATATTGGATATCTGCTGGTAGGGGAAATTTCGATAAGAATATCACTGCGGATTGGATAACGATTTGATTAATTTGCTGGGTTTTCTCAGGTTTGACGAATCCGGATACTCTGGCATAATGGCTGCCAAGAGCACTATTTGGTGCTTACGAAGTCGATATGCCAGTTTACTGGCTTTACTGTTAGGAGAAACAATGGACTTTGCTACCATTGCTACTGATTTCGGCAACGCTGAGACCTTCCTCAAGGCCATTGCCGTCCTGTTTGGTGAAGCTCCAAAGACCATTCAGAGCTTCTTTGCGTTGAGCAGCGCATCTTCATAATCCTAATCTAGGCACATAAGGAGTAAATATGTACTACACTGAGTCTTCACTCGTTGATGCATGGGTTGATCTTTCCACTACTGGTTTCTTTGGGGCACTCTGGCCTGTTGTCAAGGGTTTTGGTGAGATCGCTGGCGCAATCTCTGACCTAGCTGGCTTGGCTAAGTAAAAGCTGCTAGTTTACAATGCCTCGTTCTTTGGGTTTCCTCACAAAGACGGGGTTTGCTGTGTTTGGGCACCCCAATGGTTGCTTCGATAGTTGGTGTAAATAATTTGCATTAGTTGTCATTAGATGGTTGGTGCCTGAAACACCTCACTAGTTTGGTTGAAAAATCAAGCTTAAGAACCCCACTCACGCATGTGAGTGGGGTCTCTTTGTGCCTATTGGCGAAAATCAAGCACAGTTCACGCAAAAAATATGGGTTTCCGGGGTAGTATCATACTATGGCTGATACCGACAATGACCTGCCCGTCATCGATCTTGCGGCAACAGAAGGATACATCGTCGATGACACCGACGAGGATGATCCGGTGCTGTTGGCCCCAGACGGCAAGCCAATTGACACTTGGCGTGAGGACTATCCTTATGAAAAGCGATTAACGCGCAAAGAGTATGAGCACACCAAAAGGCAGCTGCAGATTGAATTGCTCAAATGGCAAAACTGGACCAAAGACACTGGTCAACGTCATATTATCTTGTTTGAAGGGCGAGATGCGGCCGGTAAGGGTGGCACCATCAAACGGTTCAATGAGCATCTTAATCCCCGCGGCGCTCGCACCGTTGCATTAGAAAAACCCTCCCCACGGGAATCAACCTCATGGTATTTCCAGCGCTACATCCAGCACTTCCCAAGCGCTGGCGAGATCGTTTTCTTTGACCGTTCTTGGTACAACCGTTCTGGTGTGGAACGAGTGATGGGTTTTTGTACTGAATCCCAACACGCGGAATTCCTCCGCGAAGTGCCAATGTTGGAAAACATGATTCTTGGTTCGGGTATTTCCCTGACCAAGTTCTGGTTCTCGGTTTCTCAGAAAGAACAGCGCACTCGCTTTGCGATTCGCCAGGTGGATCCAGTGCGCCAATGGAAGCTATCACCTATGGACCTAGCATCCCTTGATCGGTGGGATGACTATACCCGTGCGAAGGAAGAACAGTTCCGTTACACCGACACCGATGAATCACCATGGATTACCATCCGCTCGAATGACAAGAAGCGTGCTCGGCTTAATGCCATGCGGTTCATTTTGAGCAAATTTGAATACACCAATAAAGATTATGATGTGGTCGGTGAACCAGATCCCAATATTGTCATGCGGGGTCGGGACCAGATCGGGGACTAGCCTCACGGTCAGCCATAACCGGTGTCTGCTATGAACTTTCTGGTAGGCGCCGGTTTCGTTCCTCTTCCAGTAAATTTTCTATATACTGCCGGGCAGAGTTGTAGTTGCTAATGCCATAAGTCAATGTGCGCCATTGAAAGCGGAAAACCTCAGTTAATTCTGGTTCAATCTGTGCTGCATTAAGCGATGTGGCTAGTCGTTCCAGTGTCGCACATTCATGCTCTATGCGCGTTTGCATTTTGGTTAAAATTTCTATCCGCTGGGATTGATCTTCAACAAGGCCTAGGAAAAACAATCGAGATAAAATGGCGACTTCAGTGTCTGTTTCTTCAATCGGACCTGCAATCCAACGGAAAAACTCAGCTCGCCCTCGGTCGGTAGCGGAGTAAATTTTCTTCTTGCGGCCATTGTCCACGATCTCAATAAACGTGACGTCTCCAGCTGCCTCCAGCTTCTTTAAAGCACTACGGATCGCGCCAAGACTGGCGCGGTAGAACAATGAAATTGATACTTCGAACTGTTTATTCAGCAAATAAATGGTCTGTGGTTGTAGTAAAAGCAGGCCTAATACAACGAAACTCATGATTGTGGCTCCACGGGATTACCTTGCCATCTCGTATGTGGTGGCACCTGATCGCCACGCATAACGAGAGAACCTGGTTCGATTACGGCTGATGTACCGATGACCGCGGCAGGCAATGCGACAGAATGCGCTGCTAGGGTGGCGCCGTCGTCAAGTGTGACGGTGCCAAGACTCATGACGCGATCTTGAAATAGGTGGGTTTGCACCACCGTACCAGGGCCAACAGTAGCGGCACGACCCACGTGGCATAGGTCGGTTTCGGGGAACCAGTAGGATTCAACCCATGCCCCAGCGCCGAGACGGACCCCAAGTAGGCGCAGGCCGAAATTGAGCATTCCGGTGCCCTGATTGGGATTAAAGAACCAAGGTGCGGCGACAACCTCAACAAAATTGTCCTGCAGTTCATTGAGCCAAACAAACGAGCTCCACAGGAAATGATCCGCTGGGCGGTGCTTACCCACACATAGCCACTTCATGAATACCGTGATGATGAGCGCCACGAGGCCAAGTGCCATCAGAAGGATTCCACTCAACAACCATGCCCAGAGCAAGCCGTGATATTGGTAGAGCCGGTGTAATGTCCAGAGGAATACTACGCCTAAAGTAGCTGAAGTCATGGGGGCTAGTAAGCGCAGAGTTTCGAATACGCCACGGGCGATCCGCACTCTTAAACCAGGGCTGTAGGTACGGGAGGTATCAGCGGCAACCGTGACTCGGCGCATCCGTTCGGGCGGCGAACCCCACCAGTTTGACCCAGCCTTTGCTTTTTTCGGAGTTGAAGACAACACCGCAACCAATGAGTTTTTCGAAAGTTTCCGACCCGGTCCGGCGATACCAGAATTGCCAACAAAACTGCGCTTACCGATCTTTGTTGGCGCAATTAACATCCATCCGCCGCCGAGCTCATAGCCGCCGATTAACGTATCGTCGGCCAAAAACGCCCCATCGCGAATCTCAACTAAGGCAGGCACCAGCACAGCGGTAGAAATCTCGGTGTCCTTACCGACAGTCGCACCCAAACTACGCAACCACCACGGAGTCAATTGCGCGGCATATAACGGGAATAAGTAGGTTCGAGCATCGTCCATCACCCGTTCGATCAACCAGATTCGCCACCCCAACACCGAGCGCACTGGTGTAATCCCACCATGCTTTTCGACGCTCCTCGCAAGCCCAATGCTTACGATCCGAACGATTAGCCAGACCAATACCATATAGGTAGCGAAAGCCATAAGTGCCCCAAGTGGAGCAAAAGGCACCAGCTCGCCGGTGTGTTGGTGGGCATAGATGAGGGCAGTGCCACCACACAGCATTGCTACCAGCGGCAACAGTGCTAGCATTAAAGCCGTCAGACCAAAGATAGGCATCCAATAAGTTCGCCGTGGTGGATGTTCCACGGGAAACCGATGCTTTGATCGGCCCACTTTTTTGGCAGGGGAGCCAGACCAGCGGGCATTATCTTTGACTGGTTTGGTGCCGGTGACAGTGGAACCAGCTTCTATGTGGGCATGTGCGCCAATTACAGTGCCAGGTAGTAGAGTAGAGCGCGCCCCAATTCGGGCATTTTCACCAATGCTAATGGCGCCGACATGTAGTCGATCGCCATCAACCCAGTAACCAGATAAATCAACTTCTGGCTCTATTGAGGCAAGATCACCTATAGTTAGTAGACCTGTAACTGGTGGTAAAGAATGCAAGTCCACGCCTTGGCCTAGCTTTACTCCAAGCGTTCGGGCATAGTAATTCACCCAGGTAGCTCCGCTTATTGACCGAGAACCAGAGGCATCAGCTAACCGTTCAGCAGCCCAAATTCGCATATGTACCTGACCGCCTCGTGGATAGGTACCAGGTGTAATGCCGTGGGTTAGTAGTCGTGCCCCAAAGCCGCCAATAGGGATTTTGCCAATCGGTGTGACGAAGATGATTACCATTGCTAATACCAGCCACCAGCTGATTGGTTGCATAGAAGCAAACGGAAGAATATTGTGCAAAATCAAAATTGCCACCAGCCAGCGGGTGGCTTGCAGGGTCATTATGGGAACCTGAATAAGGGTTTGCACAATCCGAGTTCGAAGCGGAACTGGTGAAACAGTGCGCTGGGTGGTATTAGCCGGAGCAGCAGAAAGGTGTTCGAGAAACTCAGCTAATTTCTCCAACCGGGGATGGTCATATAGATCGCGCACTGACATGGTGGGAAACCGTTGTCTTATATGCCCAACCAGAGTCGCAGCAGCTAACGACGTGCCCCCCAGAGAGAAGAAATCTGCGTGCTTATCAGTCACGCTTACTCCCAGTGTGTCCACCCACAATTCAGCCAACCATTGTTCCGTAGCGGACAAGTCCTCGGCGGCTACGGTAGTGCCTGGTAATGGCCACGGCAGTGCTTTCTTATCCACCTTCCCAGCGGTGGT
>JBHACV010000134.1:0-13932 GCA_041854705.1 Corynebacterium sp. | reverse complement strand
TGCATCAGCGGGCATTGGATTTGAAATTGCTAGTCTATTGGCCGAGCGCGGCTACGACATTATTGGTGTTGGGGCCAGCCAACGCATTAACGACTTACCGGCGAAGCTTCCTAAGGTCACGGTTTTTCCGGTGAGCGCAGACCTGACCACCGAAGAAGGCGTGGAACAGGTATGGCAGGCAGTAGAAAAACTCGATCGCCCGCTCGGCGTTGCGGTGCTTAATGCTGGGCGCAGCCTAGGCGGTGCTTTTCTTGATACTGACATTGAAGATGAAAAGAAATTGCTGGCATTAAATATCACCTCGCAGGTTTTGCTGGCGAAACACGTGGTTCGCATGATGGCGGCCCAAAAATATGGTCGGATCCTCATTACTACCTCCCTGTCAGCACTGACTCCCACTCCTTATGAGTCTATTTATGGTCCAACCCGTTCCTTTATGTTCAGTTTCGCGGAAGGACTGCGGGAAGAAATGCGACATCATGGAGTCTCGGTGACAGCGTTACTTCCTGGGGCGACTGCAACCGAGTTTCACCAGTCCGCGGGCATGGGGAATACCGTTTTTGGTTCTAATGATTGGAAAAACGATCCCAAGCTGGTGGCACAGCGTGGAGTTAATGCGCTTTTTGCTGGTAAAGATCATGTCATCGGTGGTGATGCAAAAACCCGGCGCGCCGCCCTAGTGAATAAGTTCCTGCCGGAACAACTCAAAGCACGACGATTTGCCAAGGATAGCAAACCAAGGGAGTAAGAGATTATTGGTTAGGGATTGACTCTAAGCTACACATTTGGTGTGCGGAGGTGGAGCGGGCAATAGGACCTATAGCCAAGGTGCACTAATCTGTAAACCCCAAACCCCCACAAGCACCTCCAACGCCAAAACATCTAGGAACTTGCGGGGGTTTAAAGTAACTACTGCCAGATAACGGTTTCGATGAGAATCTCGCCATTGGGGAAAATTGGTGCAGGTGCGCCTTCTTCCCATGGGACTTCGGCCCCAACCACGGCGAGCAGTAGGTTTCCGCGGGTTAGCTCAAGCGGCTGATCTGGGCTGATGGTGCCACGGAAGACGTAATCTTGACCATCGTCAAGGGTCCAGACCTGTAGTTGTGCTGGGGTTTGTGGTTGGCCCTCAATATACGCCACAGCTTGCTGCAAGGATTCTGAGGATTCGACCTTCAAAGTTGCACCAGCAATACCGAGTGGTTCGACGTGAACGTCGTCAGCTTGGAGAGTGGTGGCCCCTGGGGCTGCCGAATTATCAGGCTGAGTCTCTTCACCTTCCAATGCAATGCCGGATTTCTCAGCGGAAATAGATGCAGCAGCGCCGGTTTGGTTGTTGGAATTTTCAGTACGGTTGGTGATCGCAAAAATAGTGATGGCAGCAATCACCAAGCAGATGAGCATAATGATAATGAAGATGATGAGGTTCCGCTTTTTCTTCTTATCTTTCTGCTTGGGGGTATCTTCTTCTGGCGGCATCATCGATTTGATCGACGGCCGTTCGATGCGGCGCACCGGTGGTGCGGATTTGCCTCTAGCTGTAGCTGTCTTAGCGAGGGCTTCTGCCTTGTCCTTTGCATCGGTAGCTGCGCTGGTAGCGCTTGTGGCTGCTTTTGCGAGTGGTTCCGCTTGATCTGTGACAGCATCAGCAGTACTGGTAGCTGACTTGGCGACGGTTTCTGGTTGGGCATCGGCGCCAGCAGCGGTGTCTTTGATCTGCTTTGCTGCAGCCGCACCAGCAGCGGCAGCGCCAAGGATGGCGGCTCCACCAGCTGCGGTCCCCACCGCATTGCTACTTTGGGCGGACTTGGTGGGGGGCACTGCCTCATCGACTGGGGCTGGTTGGTCTGTAATAAGGGTTGGATCGTCGCCAGGGGTTGCTGTGGACGCTGGTTCTTCCACAAAGTGGCCAGCACCAGTTACTTCGGTCTCTGTTGGTGCAGCAGGTACCGGATCGACGTAGGCATGGCCGTCGTCAGATATGTTGGATTCTTCTGGCTTGGGCGAAGGCTTGGTGAAGGGGGTTTGTTGGCTGGCTGGAGTGGACTGACGACTCAACCACGCGACACCAGGAAGGGGCGCAGCTGCATCGAACGTTTGGGTGCTGGGCTCTTCTAGATCAGATGCATTAACTGGTGCGGCGGCGGAATCCGAAACCGCGGTGACATCTTGATCTGCTGGCATCATTGGTTCTGCCATTGGAACCGAAACTGCTGCATTGAATTCCGGTTTTTCGGTTTCTTCGTCACCGTGTGAAACGTCAGTTGCAATGAAGCCATCAGCCGGATTGAATAGGGGCTTATCCATCGCGGCGGCCTGTTGGGCAGCGAACTCAACAGTAGGAGTTGCATAGGGATCTTCGCTTACACCAGCATCTGGGTGTGCGTCGGAAACTTCGCTGCTTTCTGGCTGCTCGATTGCGGTTGGAACGTCGTGTAGCTGTACCGCAACATCGTCTTCTGTCGTAGCTGGTGTAGCGAATTCAACAACTTCTGTGGGTTGGTATTGAATCTCATCCGCTTCAGCTTCTGGAGCTTCATCTGCAAAAGTCAGGTCTTCAGTAGCGTCGGCACCCGCTTGGTCAGTGGGATAAGCACTAGGAGATTGTGCAGCCTCGGGTGCTTCATCGAGCACGGGGGCATCGGTGTGGGAACTTGTTGCATCAGCTGATGTGGATTTTTGGGAATCAGCTGATTCATCACTGGAATCTTTGTCTGGAGTTTTATCATCAAAGGTGGCGACTGCAGCTCCGGCGATACCAGCAGCGGCAAGCGATTCCTTCAAGGGGAGACGCTGCTTGAGCTCCTGTGATTCATGACCATGCTCTGCTTTTTGGGCTTCCTCATCCGTTGTGTCTGCAACTGTCGATGGCTGCTTATGCACATCCTCAGGTTCCGTGGTGGGGATGGCAGCTGGGCGGCTGTTTTCCTCCACGTATGCGGAGGGCGCAGGTTCTGTTGCTAAAGGTTCTTCAGCGTCATCAGATTCGGCGGCTAATGAATCCGTTGTAGCAACTTTGGGTGCTGCCGCTGGTGCGGTGGCGGTGTCAGTTGCAGGTGCAACTTCTTCTGGTAGCTCGCTGGTTTCGACAGGGTTAACAGCGTCAATAGCAGCTGTCACCTGTGTATCGACTTCATCGGTGGTCGTTGAGTCGCTGTCTGCCGTTGATGGTGCTACTAACTCACTTGAGGAACTGATGTGCTCTGCTAGCGCATCAGTTTCTTCGGCTGTTATTGGTCCATCGGTAGCTGGTGGTCGCGCAGGGGTGTGGCTACCTAATGCCATTGCGGTTGCAAACTCTTCTTCCGAGAAGAACACCGGATCAGCCGTTGTCTCTGCTTCTTCCACAATTGGCTGTGGTGCTGTCGGCTCAGCTTCGGGTGCTGCTGGTTCCTGTTCAACCGCGGTGGCTTCGGTTTCTGGAAGTTCTGGTTCGGATGTTTGCTGCTCATCAAGCCGAGAGGAGAGAGCATCGTTATACACAAAGGCGGGTGGTGCCCCAATGAGGACATTAGGCATAGAACGCCAGTCTTCCAAGTGGCTAGCGGCGGAGAATTCGACATCTTCTTCTGGTTGGGATGCCGTTGGGGATTCCTCTGAATCGGTTTCTTCGATTTCTTCGGCGGTAACCGTATCCGTTGGTGATTGCGAAGCGGAAGTTATCGATGTGGCGGTGTGGTCTGGCTCATTGGTTCCTGCTGAAACCTGTGTTTCTGATACCGCTACCTCGGATGTCTGGTCGCTGGTATCGTCCGCAAGCTCGACGGCAGTGTCGGTTCCTGTTTCTACAGATTCCGGTTCGTGCTCTGCTGCTTGCTGTGTATCTGAGGTATCTGACTCATCTATTGTTTGAGCTTCGGATACTTCTTCATCCTGCTCAACGGCAGGAATAAGCTCTTCATTCGGCTTGGTATCCGATTCATTGTCTTCTGCTGTTTGGGCAGTAGTGTCAATATGATCGGAGGAGTAGGCCAGTAGTGAATCCTTGGCGTCTTCAGTATCTACTTGGGCTGCTGTGGCCGGAGATGTGGTTTCAGGGGCTGTGTCCACAGAGCTTTCGATTTCATCCGATGCTGGTTTGGCGGTGGCGGCACTGTTGGTTGTCTGAGCCGCAAAAGTCTCGGTGGGCAGCACAGCAGTTTCGGCACTGAACAGCTTGGAGCCGTCGTCAAGCTGTGCGTCAAGTTCTTCTGAACTAATGTCAGCGGACTCGGTGGTCAAATCTTTTTCGAGTTCGTCAGCAAAGAAGGATGAGTATGTCCCGAAATTATCATGCCCTTCGGTGAAACTGGGGTTCTGCCGTGAGTGAACCTCATGATGCTGTGGTTGAGCGGTGAACTCCTCTGTAGGTAGAACCGCGGTCTCGGCGCTGAAGCGATAGGCGGAATCCTTGGGGTTTTGCGCCAATTCTGCAGTGATGGGATCTTCGGTATCTTCAGGCGTGGCGGTACGCTCGCTGGCCTGTGCGGGTGGTTTAATCTCAGAGGTGTGTTGCTCAGGCGATGCCTTGGGTTTCGCAGGAGTGCTGGTCGCAGCGGCGGCCGACGTGTCAGTAGTCCCAGCTTGGTTAGAATCATCTGGCGTTGGTGTGGGTTTGGCTTCCGTGTTCGCCGATGTGGTTGCCTTTCGCGCTTGGAACGCTGCCAGATCGAGGGGAGTGACCCTCGACTTCTTGGTTAGCGGGGTCGGTTTTTTCGGCAACGGCACAACATGGTGATCCGATGGCGTTGCGGCCTGCTGCGGCTGGTCATCGTTTGGCGGCGTCACGGTATCCTCTGCCGAAGGCTTTTCGACGTCGTGAGGGTCCTGCTTGCTCATTGTGGCATCCTTTGGTTCCGGTCGCTCGTTAAACGGTTGCTTTTTGAAGCATAGTCTTGCTAGGTCCCCCTGCGCAGGATGGTGACCGAAATGATGCACATTGGGGGCAACTTTATGCAATTATTGTCAATGCTAGGTGTCCATAGTGCAGGATATAAAGCAGTTTTTCATATTTAAATATGAATGAATGGAATACTATTCCATTTCGGTGGGGTTAACATATGGGGCAATGGGGGTTGGTGATTGGGATGGTGTCTTGTGATGTTAGTGGGCGATAGGTGACCGCGGAGCTGCTAAAGAGCTAATTGGTTGGCAGGTATAAAAATTGGGTCGAGTAACCCCGACCCATGTAAAGAAAGCGATATTTCTACTTATGGAGCGCTGACTTTAATCAGAGATTTGATAGCGCGGCGCTCATCCATTGCCTGATATGCTTCGGCAATATTGTCAAGCGTTGTCTCAAAGTCAAAGACTGCGCCTGGATTAATCTCGCCTTTTAAGGTGAGCTCTAGTAGTGCTGGTAGATAGTTGCGCACTGGGGCTGGGCCGCCTCGCATACC
This sequence comes from Corynebacterium sp., assembly GCA_041854705.1. Taxonomy (GTDB): domain Bacteria; phylum Actinomycetota; class Actinomycetes; order Mycobacteriales; family Mycobacteriaceae; genus Corynebacterium. The sequence goes on along the minus strand of JBHACV010000134.1, from coordinate 8,554 downwards.
AACATTCCTAAGGAAAGTACCCACCTCGTTTACTGGGGCAGAATGCGGCAAACCAACTCGTCCAACTATTGCACCTGGCCGAGCAATGGCAAAAGCTGTATCGGTGGATTCGGTGCTGCCAACACATTCTAGTACTGCATCAGCGCCAATATTGTCGGTAAGCTTGAGTAATTCTTGGACAGCTGCGTCACCACGAACCGTAATGATATGATCGGCACCCCATGCTCGGGCAAGGTCGTGGCGAGTGGCGGTTTTACTGCCAAGTACAATAATGCGACTGGCACCTAAGACCTTGGCTGATAGTACTGCGCTTAAGCCAACCGCACCATCACCTACCACAGCAACGGTGTCACCTTTTTTCACCAAAGCGCTAACGGCTGCATGATAGCCAGTGCCCATGACATCAGTGAGTGTGAGGAAGTTTGCTAGCTGCGCATCACTGTAATCACCAGCTGGCACTTTGACTACGGTGCCATCAGCGTGCGGTACCCGTAAGTATTCAGCTTGGCAACCAAGATCACCGCCACCAAAGAAACCACCATCGACGCAGGCAGTCTGATACCCATGTTCGCAATGCGGGCAAGTATTGTCGCTATAAGCAAAGGGAACAATAACTAAGTCGCCAGGGGCAACAGTAGTAACTGCTGTTCCAACTTGTTCAACCACGCCGATCGCTTCATGGCCGATACCGCTTTCGTCATGTTTGGATTGGCCGCGGAAGTACCACAGGTCGCTACCGCAGACGCAGGTCATGACCACGCGCATGACTAGATCGGTTGGGGATTGCAGTTCAGGCTTAGGCCGATCTTCAACCGAGATTTGACCAGCACCTTTAAAGATTGCTGCTTTCATAGTGGACATTTTGAAATCCTGTCTGTGAATCGAAGAGTTGATTGCTCAACAACTACCACTGTACGCGCGATACCCGTGGCGTGGTTTTGTGGCATGCAACAAAGGCTCACTGCCAATCTGCAATCAGTCTGGTGAGGCTAGTAAAAGATGATGTGCTTGAGTGGTGGTCACACTGACATCAGGATTCAGTCGGCGTCACCATCGCCAATGAGCTTGCTAGGCTGGAGGTAAGTAATGGTTATCGTCGCACGTGGCGGCTCCACATGAAAAATACCTATCGTCAGGTTCATGGCAGGTGGCTAGCAATAAAAATGCACGCAAGTCTTGCTTGAAGGAGAAAACATGCAATACGCAACCTTAAATAATGGCATCCACATGCCAATGCTAGGGTTCGGTGTTTTCCAAATCCCCGATGCCACAGAATGCGAACGAGCGGTATCAGACGCCCTAGGGGTAGGTTATCGGCTGATCGACACCGCCTCGGCTTATCAAAACGAAGAGGCGGTGGGGAAGGCGATCGCTGCCAGTGGTATTCCACGTGATGAGCTATTCATCACTACCAAATTGTGGATTAGCGATGCTGGTGAAAAATCTGCGCGTGAGGCTTTTTACCGTTCCTTAGATAAGCTCGGTCTCGAAACATTGGACCTTTATCTGATCCATCAGCCGTTCGGTGATGTTTATGGTTCATGGCGAGCAATGGAACAGCTTTACAATGAAGGTAAGATTCGTGCTATTGGTGTGTCCAATTTTGCCTCCGACCGCCTCGTTGATTTAATCGTGCACAATGAAATTGTTCCGGCGGTGAATCAAGTCGAAACTCACCCCTTCTGCCAGCAGCGGGCTGCCCATGAAGAAATGCTACGCCGTGGGGTACAAATCCAGTCCTGGGGACCATTTGCTGAAGGTCGCAATGATCTATTTAACAATCCAATACTCGCTGGCATTGGCGCAAAACACGGCAAAACCGTCGCACAGGTGGTGCTGCGGTGGCTGACCCAAACCAAAGTGGTAGCCATCCCGAAATCAGTGCGCAAAGAACGCATGGCCGAAAACTTCGAGATTTTCGATTTCGAGCTTTCCGCCTCTGATTTGGAAGCTATTGCCGAGCTCGATACTGGTGCCAGTTTATTCCTCGACCATCGAAACCCTGTGGTGGTTGAACAACTATCAGGATATCGGACAAACTAATCATGTCGAAGAAAGTACTAGTCATCGGTGCTACTGGCACCATAGGTCAAGTAGTGGTTGCGGAGTTGGTTGCAGGTGGTGATTCGGTGCGTGCCTTTAGTAGAAACGCGCGCTGGGCGGCACAGAAACTTCCGGTTGGAGTGGAAGTGATCGAAGGTGACTTAACTCAAGCAGCCGATCTAGAACCTGCCCTTGTGGGTGTGGATGCAGTGATTCTAACCCACGGTGGTGATGCAGACCCAGATCGGATCTATGTTGGTGGGGTGCAAGCCTTGATTGATGCGGTAGGAACTAGTGCTATTCCGGTGGTATTGATGTCATCAATTAATGTGGAGCAGGTTGCACCAGGACCCTATGCTGGGCTACTTAATGCCAAAAAACATGGAGAAGACCTGCTGCGTAGCAGTGGTTTGCCGTACACGATTATTCGACCAGGCTGGTTTGATGCAGCGGGTCCCCACGATAATCGGGTGGTCTTGGAACAAGGAGATCACATTGCCCAAGGCGGGGTGCGACGTGAACATGTTGCTCAAACTTTGGTGGCGGCGATCGATGCAGCAACGGCAAAATCACGCACGGTAGAGGTATTCTCTGGTCCAGGTGAGCCAATAGTAGATTGGGAAAGCCTGTTTGCTGCAACCCAGCCTGACTAAAAAATTGGCTGATGCCAGCACTGCTTAGCAAAAACTGCACGGGTCCTGTTTGAGGCACTCGTGCAATTTTAGTTGCCAGTCGGGGTTGCTGCTGGAATGGGGATGTAGTGCATATAGGTTAAAGCAAGCATGATATTGAGTGAATTATCCCAAGAATGTGCAGGCAAAATGTGCTTAGCTTGGGTAATCCGATAATTGACCGTATTGCGATGTAAGAACATTCTGGTAGCGGTCCTACTGACATTCTTGTCGCAACGCCAGTAGGTATAAAGCGTTTCCCGTAATCTTTCCGCATCGGGGGTGGACTCTGCTAATGGTCCTAATATGCTGCGTACCCATTCTGCTGCTTGTTCGGGCGACTGGAGTAGGAAAAATAAGGAGGAAATATCATGGTAGTAGGTGACCCGATCACCTTTTTCACCGGAAAGACTAACAACTCGATGGGTATCGAAGGCTTGCTGGTAAGTTGTGCGAAACCCAGCTATATCAAAGCCAGTATCACCTACAGCCACACGCCACGTTTTAGGTAAATCCTGCTGAGCTAACTGTGTAACCAATTCAGCATAGGGAGCTTTCGTCCAACAGACCAGATCCACGGTATCGCTGGGGACCAATAAAAATTCATTGGCGCTGAACATATCCTCTAAATGCGCAAGCACATGTTCAGTAGTGGTATTCCACAAGACTAAGGCGGTGTTGTTTCCTGCCAGTGGGTAGGCGTCAATATGCGTGATATTTGAAGGTGGTGTGGAATTAAGAGTATTCATAACCAGCCGATAACCCTCAGCGCTTACACCTGCGGCGAAATCTTGTCGTGCTGAGTTCGTCGCCAAGTTAAAGAAGGAAAATAGTGCTTCCTCATAAAGGTAGAGTTGATGGAGTAGGTCGAGGATGTAGACCGGCTCTAGGCGTGGCAATAGCTCTCGGGTTTCGGACCTGAGCACTTCCAAAATGCGTTTTCTCACATGTTGATACACAGCCAAGAATTCGTTCTCAGAAACCGTGGAGGTGGCTAATTTGCCCTTTAGCTCAGTTCTGAAATTGGTGATGGTGTCCGCTGTGTTTTCAGATGAAAAGGCTGTGACCAGCTCACGGATGACTGTTGGAACGGCGACTTCCCGAATCTGCTTGTCTAGTCGTGCGCAATTAATATCGGCGTTGATGTCTGTTAAGGTGCGCTCAATGATTGCATCGGTTTGGGTGGAAAACCGCTCAGCCAATGCTGCCCGAAAACTATCGTAGGAGCAACCGGAGGAAGAACCAGTTTCTGGGGTCACAGGATCATGCATATTCCACTTGTACCATCTTTAAACTGGTGAACTGGTTAAATACAAAAAGACAAGTCGCCAGCTGACAATCCCCTCTGGGGATTTGTGCATTATGAACAAAAATGACAATAAATGCTGGTGCAATTGCGCATGGTAGATCCTGTTGGGGGTAAGTAGGCTGGAGTGCATGTCCACTACATGATTGTTGTAAGGGGCATAAAACAGTCAAAACAACAGCTTAAGGAGACCATCATGGCGGAAAAGAATGTCGTCGCAATTTCCTTCCCTGAAAAGTCCAAAGCCTATGAAGCACTCACAGTGCTGAAAAACCTCAATGCCGAAGGTGGTATTAGCCTTGATACTGCGGTAGTTGTTGCTCGCGACGCCCAAGGCACTGTGACCCTACCGGATGGTCAAGACAATGTCACCGGTGTTGGCATAGTCAGTGGTGGCCTGATTGGCATGTTCATTGGCTTGCTCGGAGGCCCCTTGGGAATGCTATTGGGTTGGGGTGCTGGCGCTTTGATTGGTGGCGCTGTAGATGCAGATCGAATTTCCGATGCCGATGATGTGGTCGCTGAGTTTACTAAGGCCTTGCCGACAGATTCGACCGCAGTGATTGCCGAAGTCACGGAATCTAGCGAAGCTATCCTCGATTCTGCTGTTACTGCTATTGGCAGCGCGGTGATTGTACGCCGCCCCGCGATCGAAGTTTTAGCTGAGCTAGAAGCAGCACAAGAAGCCGCCGAAGCTGCCGCTAAAGAAGCACGCCGTGTGGTGCGCGAGCAGAAGCGTGAGGAGCGGAAAGAAAAACTGGAAGAACGAGTCGAAGCACTCAAGGCAAAACTGCGTATTGATAAGAATTAAAACCACAAATTAGCCGCTATCACGGGACTGTTAGTTACCGGTATGGCGGCATTGTTATTTTAAAGTGGCATGAGATACGTGGATCACCTATGCTCGCAGCACAATCACTAGGTTGCTGACGAGGAATTCCCGAATGATTGGCAGGTGTACTAACCGCCAAGTCCAATGGGGATGATAACGAGGAAATAATGCCACCAACTGTGCTGGTGCTTGTTTTGCCCAGCGGATGCCGTCGCGGCAGGAGACATCGAAAAGCGAGGTACCAAAGACGTTTTTTGGGGGGTGACCGTGGCGTTTGGTGTAACGATCACGGGCAAAATTACCGGAAATATAATGCGGTATGAGGCCAGTTTCATGCCCGCCAAATGGGCCGAGCCAAATGGTATAGCTGATAATGACTAGCCCACCGGGTTTAGCCACTCGTAGCATTTCCGCACCCATATCCCACGGGCGTGGAACGTGTTCGACAACGTTTGAGGAATAAACCACATCGAAACTGTTTGTCGCAAAGGGCAAAGCCATGCCATCACCACGGACTGCATTGGTTACCGCGATCCCAGCTGCCGACATTTCACCGACGTCGGGTTCAAGTCCGATATAGGTTGCGCCGCGATGAGAAAACTCAGACGCGAAATATCCTGGTCCGCCGCCAACATCGAGGATTGTCAAATTATCAAGACCAACACCAGTGACATCAAGGTGCAGAGCTTCAATCAATTGCGCGGTGTCTTGCGCAAGCCGTGAATAGAAATGATCGGGATTGGTTTGCTCTACCTGCACATCGCGTAGCAATTGGATTGAACGGCTTAAAGTCGCGTGGTTTGCGGTGCGGGGTACGTGTTTCGGTGCCATAATTACCCTCGATTCTAGCGGCTGAATATGGTGTGATGGCAGTTCGGGTGTGGCATTTCTCGGCTGAGCAATTGCCCCAGTATTGTTAAGAAAGTTATGAAGATTCTATTGCTGTGCTGGCGCGATACCACGCATCCTCAAGGTGGGGGCAGTGAGCGTTATTTAGAGCACGTTGGTTCTTACCTCGCCCGCAAGGGGCACGAGGTGATTTTTCGCACGGCAACCCATACCGATGCCCCAAAAGTGAGTTTGCGCGATGGCATTCAGTTTATCCGCGCTGGTGGCAAGTTTACAGTTTACCCGCGGGCGGCAGCTGCTATGGTGCTCGGGCGCTTAGGATTCGGGTCATTAGCGGATGTGGATGTGGTAGTCGATACCCAAAATGGCATTCCATTTTTCGCACAGATTTTCAGCGGTCGCCCCACAGTATTGCTGACGCATCATTGCCACAAAGAGCAGTGGCCAGTGGCAGGTCGAATACTTGCCAAACTGGGGTGGTTTATTGAATCTCAGCTTTCACCCCGAGTGCATCGCAATACCCCGGTAGTTACGGTTTCTGAACCTTCACGAGCAGAACTCGGGGACCTAGGATTTCCATTGCGCAATATTGAAATTATTCGTAATGGGGTGGACCCACTGCCGGAACAGATCCCACAACTCCCAGACGATGGCAAACAACACATGGTCACGCTCTCTCGACTGGTACCACACAAGCAGATTGAACATGCTATCGCTGCGGTGCGTGGTCTCGACAATGTTGTACTCGATATTATTGGTTCCGGCTGGTGGGAAGACCAACTTCGATCACACATCGCCGAAAACGTCATCTTCCACGGACAAGTTACTGAAGATTACAAGCATGCTCTCTTAGCACGCGCGGCAGTGCATTTGATGCCCTCACGGAAAGAGGGCTGGGGGCTAGCTGTGCTAGAAGCAGGCCAGCATCACGTACCAACCATTGGTTATGCTAGTTCTGGCGGCCTCCGTGATTCTATTGAACACAACAAGACCGGTGTGCTAGTTGCTGGCCCCACCGAACTCACCCACGCCCTGCGCGCCCTTCTTGACGACGCCAACCGCAGATCCCAACTCGGTGCCGCTGCCGCCGAAAAAGCCCGCGCCTATTCCTGGGCAGAAACCGGCAGCCGTTTTGAAACCAAACTCCACACTATGGGGATGGTAAACCAGTAGCGGTTTAATCGATTTCTCCAGTTGTTTTCTCATCTTCAATGAACCCTTCCATATGAGACTTCCGAATAAGTCGCAGCAGCGAACACATAAATGTAAAGTATTTTGAGCTTTTAAGGTCTTCAGTCGTATTTCCGGTGACCGTTCCGTCAATACTTTCAACTGCTAGAACGCCAAAGGGGCCAGAATCAGGATGCTCCAACCTTATCAGCCAAATTTTCTTTGATTGCATTCGGATTTCCTGCGCAACCTTTTCTGTTGGACCAAAGTCGTCCACCATTTGCCGGACCCACTCAGAACCAACCTTATTGGTTCTCACAAAGAAACTTCCTTGTTCCCAACACCGCCACAATGCGCCTGAATAAGCTGGGTAATCAAAATGGCGAAGCAACTTCCATTCTGGATTACCAGAAATCCGAACCAAGGGTAAGAAAGACTTTGAGTTTTCTCGGTATGAGTACACAGTTAACCTAACAGCTGGCTTACATGCTTCGTCTTTTGTGAGTCCACAATCATCAGCTAAGTAGAGCAAGACTCGTTCTAAAACTACAGTGACTTCCAACCGATAATTTTCAAAAAGCGTAGTGGCTCGATGGGCCTTTTGTTCCAGCTGTTTCAGCGATTTCGTTCGCCGCCATTCACCAATAGCACCAATAACAATAAACCCTACTGCCAATGCAGTAAATGCCCACCGCCAAGCTAATTCAATACCAATTAGTTGAAAACTTGCTGAGGGAAAGGCCGAAGCCCCAAGCCCACATATAGAGCCACTGCCAAGCAGAAACTTAGGCCAATACTCCCATAACTCTCGAAACCGTAAATGATTTGACTTCTCCAATTACGAATACAATTCCTATCAAAGACCTAAAACTATAGACTAAGTTATGCGATCGCTAGGATGTTAGTTCCATTGTAAATCTGTTCTGCCTCTTTCATGTCCTGCACCAGTTTCAGTAGAAGATCAACAATCAAGTCAGCACGATTTTCAGCGTAGTTGGGGGATTCGGCTTCAAACTCAAATTTGAGTTTGAGCTGGCCGACTTTTTTCATTGTCGCCTCTTTGAGAACAACCGTGTCTCCAAAAAAGTTTTCTGACAATAATTCAGTCTGTATGCGACCCAAGACCGATGCGGATTTCAAGGGATCATTGATATACAAATTTGTTTCCATTAAGAACTTGTACATTATTGAGATCACCTTCCAGACACTGCAATTATGCTCTCTAATTATAGTGGATTTTCCCAATATTACTAGGGGAGGACGATTACTAGGGGAGGACGTCGAAATGCACCCTAAACCGCAGATCATCCTCTCCCTACTTATTTCAAAACTTTTGTGACTTCTTGTTCTGAAAGGATTGCCTGCGGGTTTATAAAATCTTCTGGGAAGCTATTAATACTGTTGAGAAGGGCACGAACACATCTAACCGTGGAAAATGCTACATCTGCGGTGTTAGCACATGCCTTATTCGTCGAAAAGCCCGCGCCTATTCCTGGGCAGAAACCGGTAGCCGTTTTGAAACCAAACTCCACACTATGGGGATGGATAACCAATAGAGCAGTAACAGCAACCCAACAATAAATTGCGTACGCTCAGCTGGCCGCACCACAGGGTCCGCAGTAAGTACCGTCGTTTTGCCATATTCGATAACTTGCCCAATGCCAAGTTCTTTCAAAGCAGTAG
>JBHACV010000133.1:0-5185 GCA_041854705.1 Corynebacterium sp. | reverse complement strand
CTGTTGTGTAAAGTGTCCGAGGTACACAAGAGAAAATCTTGTTCACACTGGAGGATTCGACTAGCGGCCTATGTCACACGCCTGGAACGCGTGCGGGGCGGAAGCCCCTCGTGGGTTCAAATCCCACATCCTCCGCCACTAAAATGGCAGCCAATTTGGTTGCCATTTTTAGTTTTCAAAGGCGAATGGGATTATAGGATAAAAGGGTCTGCGCCCCCTTTTTGCAACTTAACCCATTTTTCTCATTAGAAAAGTTAGGTTCTGGATATAGCCTGCGGTTTTCTAAACTGTATGGTTCCTGGGTAAGAGTAACAAAAATTTTCCTGTTTATAGCATATTTATCAAGTTTACAGTACCTTCTTTTTAGTCGAAAAATTTTTAAATAAGTAGTCATCCAGTACTAAAAATAGTCGAACCGACAAAGGCACTCATCAATGCTCTTTCAGCGATTGTATTAAGCTTCATTGTTGGCCCACAATGAACAGCCTCCCCTACGGACGCAAAACCTGCACCAATCCAATATCCACCAAAAGTAGCCCCTGTAGTATTCTAGGCAGCAGGCAGTACGCCTGAAACGAGCAGAATACACTTGACAATAGACATCGAGGTATGAGGTCGCCCCAATGTATTTTCGTGAAGAGAAAGACACATTTTGTGCAAATATTTTTGACCTTATAAATAAAAGTCAAAATGAAACAATGTACTCAACTTATCTATGTTTACCAGACTTCCCTTCCAAGATATTGAAAAAATTAGAACAAATTGATGGATTGAATTAGTATGGAGCAAAGAATACCTTAGTCAAGCTAACTTAAGCGGCACGTTTCAAATATCTAATTCGATCAAAGGTCCAATTGAGGTTGAAAAAGCACTTTTTTCTTTCTTTTCCACTGGACAATACTTAATTTTTACAAATGAGTTGGATTTTCAAAGAAAATCAAGCAACCCCTGATCGACTATTCTGTAGGTACTTTATTGATTGAAGACCTATATTCTTACTTTTTTTCTGGATCAAATTATTTAGTACTTAATTACGAAGAGGATGAAGAAGATTCAAAATTAATAAATGGATACCTACATGTTAGCAGCGCTGAAATGCTATCACTTTGGGCAGGAGAGTTTAAGCTAAGTTGTGATTGCTGCAATAAATTCATGTCCAAATAATGGAGCTATCCCATTAGAGTGGAACTTATTCAAGAAAGAAACCTTAATTCAGATACTAAAAATAGTCGAACTGACAAAGACACTCATTAATACTTCTCTAGCGGCTGAATCTATCTCAGCCCCATCCCCACCGCTTAGGCGTCGAAAAGTAGTGTAACCTGCGACCTAATTCGACTATTCAGCGATCATTGCACGTGCTTGCTGGGACTTTATGGGCTTTACGGTAAATGACCAAATTAAGTCTCCAGCCCTGACCAGCATTGCATATGATGCCACTGACTTATCCTTATAATGTTGTGTTCTGCTAGCTTTCCTGCCACCAAGGTCATCCTACCCCTGCACTGGCCGTGCAATGATCTCGCCGTGTGGCATACAAAACCAACCACCTTCTGCATTGCCCCAGTTCTCCCAGGCTAGGGCGATCTCTTCAATATCACCCGCATTTAATCCGAGCGCTTGGGCACGGGTCGTGAAAGCCGAGTTGCGCACACGATCAGCTTGGCTGAAACCCCACCACTTTTGGGACGCATCATCAGAGTAGGTCCAAGTCGAACTAGCCGATAAGTCCACTAATAATCCCGCTTGAATCGCCCAAGATCGCAAGTAGCGACCAGCATTGGGTTCGCCGCCTAGTTTCCGTGCCCCAGTGGAATAAACTTCACGCCACCGATCTAATCCAGCGGACGCTGGATGCCAGATCATTCCATCGTAATCTGCGTCGCGTGCCACAATGATGCCATCCGACTTGCAATAGCCTGCCATGGCGCGCAGTGCTGCAATTGGATCTGCCACATGCTGAAGAACTTGATGCGCATGGACAATATCAAATGAGTGTGCTGTTACTGGCAGATCAAAAAGGTCTCCTACTATAAACTCAACATTGCTCAAGCCGCGTTCATCTCGTACTTGGTTTGCTGTCGCTATTGCGCTTTCAGAGAAATCAATACCCAGCACATAGCCATTTTCACTAACTAATTCAGCTAGATCAAAAGTAATTGAGCCTGGTCCGCAGCCAATGTCGAGGATTCGGTAACCAGGTTTGACTCGATCCAGAAAATACGCACAGGAATTCGTAGCACTTCGCATCGAATGCGAACGCAAAACACTCTGGTCATGTCCATGAGCATATTTTTCAATACTTGCATGTCGTTGGTTTTGAGAAGATTCGGATGGCATAAAGCCAGCATAACATAAATCTCAAATAGTGATACCGATTGTCCCATATAGTGAGATAGTTAGCGCTCCTCATCAAGCCGAGCCTGTGCATCAAGAAGCACATGCGGCATACAGACAGGTGAAACCGGTTGGAGCACCACCCCTCCACCCCCAGCAATGCCGAATGTCACATTAAGAAGCGGTCATTCATTACTTTTTTTCATTCATTGGGGGTATGGTCAAAACCATCGTCGATATCCAACCAACTTGGGCGCACTCTCACCGTCCTACAACTTTCGTCGTCGATGAACCCATAATTCAATCCACTACGTTTATAGTTCTTTGGGAGTTTTCATGTCGCGTTCTGCTCGTCTTCTCACTTGTCTAGTGATGGCTTCTTCATTAACTTTTGCCGCCTGTAGCCCGCCCGGACAGGTTGATTCTGAAACCAAAGTAGATACTTCCGCTACCGCTTCTGTCGCCGCCACGACTGCAGAATCTAGCGCCACCGCAAGTAGCACAGCAAACGACACGGCACAATCCGATCCAATTGAATTCACCGAGGCCTATGTTCGTGCCATGTCTGCCGATGCAGATATGACTGCCATTTTCGGCGAGTTGACCAACACTGGATCCGAAGAAGTAACTATTGAATCCTTCACCGCAACCATTGATGCCAAGTCCTTCGAGATGCATGAGGTTGTCGATGGCAAGATGCAAGAAAAACAGGGCGGCTTCACGCTTGCTCCCGGCGAAACCCTCGTACTACAACCTGGCCATGAACACTTTATGGTGCTTGGTGTAACCTCTGCCGTAGAAGCCGGTGATTCAGTCGATCTAGAAATAACGCTTTCGGATGGATCAGTAGTAGAGGTCGCAGATGTCCCAGTACGAACTGTAGCAGCAGGCGATGAGGAATATGCTCCCTCACATGAGAATCACTAAGTGACTTTCTATTTCTGGTAGCAAAAGCAGTCTGTTAATTACTTACATTTTTGTGACACCCAAAACACAGACTGCTTCAATACAACTACATTTTTGCAGTTGGGTTATTACCAGCCTTTGGGCACCCATCGCCGCCGCGCATTGTTGGACACACTCAGATATCCCACCCCAAAAAGCCCAAATCTGTGGCAGAATCACGCAGCCGCCCAAGAAATCCAGTTTCTTCTTTCTTCAGTGGACCTCGGAAAAATGTTGGCTTTTGCGTTATGTTGGCTGTAGTGCATGACCATTCATGCTCGACAAAGGCTGGTGATCGGTCATGCCATTGCCAAATGAGCTTTACTAAGTTGAATCCGTCACACGTCACCCCGAAATTCTCTTTGAATTCTAGGTCCCGAAACTCAAACCACCAATAATCAGTGGCTACATCTTTAAGCATCCACTGACAAAAGTCTTGATCATTTGCGCTACTCCTCAAGATCAAAAACTGATTGTTGTAAGTCTGGGTGCGAACCCATTCAATTCCGGGTTGTAACCCAATATACGATAAACCTGGGACATACCAATAAGGCGAGTATAGGGTGTATTCAGGATTTTCATCACCATAGCAGAAGATAAAATTATCTGGTCGAGTAGCCAATGCCATTTGATACTGCATCGCAATATCTATCAATTGAGCCTGTTTTGACTCAATTTCTTCCACTGATACTGGAACCCGCAGCATGCGATCGTGATTAGCATAAACGTCGCCACCAATTGCCGCTGCTACTTTCTCCAGTTTCTTTGCAATTTGTGGTGTATTAGCCCCTGAAGTATCACGATTAATACGAGCTAGTAAGTCTGGGTTTTCAGTCAGCACCCGATGGTACCGCTGAATCTGACCTGTTTCGTCTCGGTCTGGCTCAAAAATATATAAATTATAAGGCATACATACTAGTCTATGCTATCCCCCAAACTAATTCCCAGTGCCATTAGGCAGTTAAGTCCTGTGTACAACACTTGAAGCTTCTAGTGACAGCGCTACCCTGTAGTGTCTTAATCCCCTGCCTTTTCGGCTAAAGTACGACAAGCGCCGTGAGATAATTACTCATGAAACCACCAGCGTCAAAACACTAGCTAGACAAAATTCTGGTAGATTGAGGCCATCCTTATCTAGTTCTTTTATTGACAAACTGAGTCCAAAACACATAGCAATGGCCACCACCGCGAAATATCATCCTCTATCAGCTAATTTTTATCTAGCTTCGCAGGCTTTTTCGGTGCTTGGGAATTCGGTTGCTGGAATCGTTTGGCCATGGTTAGTGCTCGAACGCACAGGTGATCCGATGGCAGCTGGACTTGTTGCCACAGTTATTGCGGTACCCTCTATCCTTTTTGCAATTGTTGGCGGCCATCTCATTGACACCTTTGGCAGAAAGCCAGTCTGCATTGTTTCAGACTTAATTTCATCTGCCTCAGTGTTTAGTTTAATTGTGGTTGACCAGATAACCGGCCTAAACCTCGCATGGTTCATTATCATTGGTGTACTGGGCGCAGTCGGTGATATTCCTGGGATGGCAGCCCGACAAGCACTTGTAGGGGATGTGTCACAGTCTTCTGGCAGGTCGTTAGACTGGCTATCTGGCGGCATTCAAAGCATTGCGGGAGTGACATTACTGATCGGACCAGCTGTGGCAGGTATGCTTATCGGTTTCCTACCAATCACAAGTGTCTTGTATATCACCGCTGGCTGCTCACTATTGGCGGCACTACTGACCACCCTCGTTCGCATTATTCCTCCCAGAAGCATCACTGATAAGGAATCATCAAGTCTTTCGCCAGTGGCAGAAGCACTGGAAGACACCAATGTCTTTTCTGGCTGGCGTGCGTGGCGAAACATACTCACAGACCCACAAGTCTCACTCTTGGCCTGGGTGAACTT
>JBHACV010000132.1:0-9876 GCA_041854705.1 Corynebacterium sp. | reverse complement strand
CTATGCTGTTACTTGTGGGGAGCAAGAATGACACTTTCAGGATGCTGGTCAGAATGTCAGCATAGAAAAAGTGCGACAGGCAGGTAGGTGGGTAGCAGTTCTGCATCACTATGTTGGTAGCAGTGTGTATACGCTGCTGGCGTAATTCTGCTTAGCTGCTGGTTTTCTATGCTGCCATTTATATGGTAGCGCGGATACTTCCTGCAAAACCTAGACCAGAATGTCAGCATAGAAAACCTGACGTAGCTAGGCCAGTCTGGGTGCTATGCAATAGAGCAATAAAAAGGGCTGGCGCGCCGCTCAACGCCAGCCCAACCAGCCAACGCCAGCCCTAACGCCAGCCCAACTAGGCACCCAGCTATTAGGAAATTCGCTGTGCTCCTGCCCCGGGGCGGGCTACCATGAATGTTGGTTCTGGGAATCCGCGTGCTGCGGCAGCTTCGGCAATTGCCACAGCAGTAGCCTCCACCTGCGCAACTGGTAGCAAGGTAATGACACTGCCGCCAAAGCCACCACCTGTCATGCGGGAACCAAGTTGACCAGCAGCTAAGAAGGCCGATTCCAATTCAGGAGTAACTACTTCGAAGTCGTCTCGCAAAGAGATATGGCTGTCAGTCATGAGGCGGCGGACTTTTTCAAAGTCGCCAGCTTTAAGTGCAGCAACTGCTTCAGCGGTGCGGGCGGTCTCGGCAACAACGTGTGCTACTCGCCGATAAGCGACGTCAGGGTCAGCCTCGCCGGTTTCGCTTGCCCACGTACGGGCCCGGTTCGCGGCGTCGGCTACTCCGCGCAAAGTGGTGGCTCCAAGAGCGGCGGTAGCGGCGTCGATAAGTCCGCGGCGGCTGGCATATTGGCCATCGGATAGGCTGTGTGGCGCATTGGTATCAGCGATCAGTAAGCTCAGACCGGCGGCCGCCATGTCACAGGGAACAAGCTCGACTGTATCAGCGGCGAAATCAATGGCTAGTGCGTGACCAGCTTCGCCATACAAGCTGGCGCGCTGGTCTAGCCCACCAGTGGAAGCGCCTACTACCTCGTTTTCGGCCCGCATGCAGGCAGCAACGAGGAGCGCACGATTATCATCTGCCAGCCCATCAAGGTCATGGGCGGCTAGTGCAACTGCGCATTCCAATGCTGCTGAACTGGATAAACCCGATCCCAAGGGCACGTCTGAGACCACTGCAATGTCAAAGCCGGTGTGGTTATCAGCATTAGTGGCCTCACGATAAGCCCAGATGGCGCCTGCGACATACCCGGCCCAGTTTGCGGGATTGCCGGGTCCGACTTCATCGAGTGGGATTTCAAAGCGGATGGCTTCGGTTTCACCCGGCGCGATGGAGACAATCCGTAGTAAGCCATCGGTTCGGGCACCGACTGCGGCGGCGGTGCGTTGTTCTAATGCGAATGGAATGGAGATTCCACCGGCGTAGTCTACATGGTCGCCAATGAGGTTGACTCGTCCGGGTGCTGCCCAGACGCCGTTGCATTCGGTGTCAAAGCTATTGGCATAAAGTGTGCGGGCAGCACTGGTAAGTTCGGTGGTGGTGCGGGTGGTTAGCCAGGTGACCATTAGTTCCAGACCTCCTTAAATCGGTCCGCAATGCGTTCTGGGGTGGTGTCGTTCATCCATGCGCCCATTGCTGATTCCACGCCTGCAAGGAATTTCATGCGTCCGGGGGAGCGCATGAGGCTGAATAGTTGTAGGTGGAATCGCACCAATCCGCGTAGTTCGGGGTCGGTGGGGGCTTGATTCCAACTGGCAATATATGGGGTGCGTTCTACCCTGTCGAAAAAGTTATCTACTGCGGTGTAGAGCTTTTTCAGTAGTGGTGCGAGTTCGGTTTTTTCGTCCTCGGTTAGTTTGGTGAAATCTGGAATGTTGCGATGGGGTAGCACCATGATTTCCATGGGCCATTTTGCTGCTGCGGGTACAAAGGCAGAAAAGTGTTCGCCTTCCCAGACTATGCGTCGGCCGCTGCGGCGTTCGGCGCTCAGCAGGTTGTCGAATAGGTCGCCGTCGTGGGTGCGGGCTTGGGTGACGAGCTGTTGCATTCGTGGGGTGAGGAAGGGGAAGGAGTAGATTTGCCCATGTGGGTGTTGCAGTGTGACCCCGATTTCTGCGCCGCGATTTTCAAAGGGGAAGACTTGCTTGATGTTGGGTAGTGCTGATAGTGCTGCGGTGCGGTGAGCCCATACTTCGATTACAGTTCGGATTCGTTTGACGCTTAAATCTCGGAATGATTGGGTTGGATCGGAGGTGAAGCATACTACTTCGCAGCGTGCGAGTGCTGGTTTGCGGGGGAAGATTTCTTCTCGATCTACTAGGTAGTTGTAGTCGTCTGGCACTGTCATGTGCATGCTTAACGACGGAAATCGGTTTTCGAATACCACTACGTCATAGTCAGGTGAGGGGATTTCTGTGGGCAATTGCCCAGGTCTGGTTGGGGCGAGTGGATTTTCATTGGCTGGGGGCATGAAGGTGCGGTTCATGCGGTGGGCGGCGAACACTACCCAATCCCCGGTTAGTGGGTCGCGGCGCATTTCCGATTCGGTGGCAATCGGTGGTAGGTCGCGTGAGTCAACTGTGATACGTTCCTCGGCATCTGGTGAGTCATCGAAGTAGATGAGTTCTCGACCATCGGCTAAGGTCATGGGGGTTATTTTGAGTGTAGTCATGGTTTAGTTGTCCTCATTGACCACAATGGGGGCGAATTTTGCCCATAGGGCGAAGCCTACTGCCACGGCTAACATGCCTAGCCCGGCGTAGAGGTTATCGGCGCTTTCTTTGGCAACACCGGTATCGGGGTTGACACCGGGGTCGAAGATGAAGCTGCAGATGATGAGTACGATTCCGTAGATGCCGAGTAAGGTACCGATGACATTGCGGATGTCGAAGGCACCCGCGGAGCGTTTGGATTGCTTTTGGTTGGACATGGGTTTTCATTCCTCCTTGGGTGCGTTAGAAGAAGATTAGGTTGAGGGTGACAACGAGCACTAGGCAGATTATTCCCAGTGGGACGGTGCGCCGATACCAGGGTAAGGCTTGCTCAGAAGCGTCAACTAGTTGGTCTTTTGGCGTGACTGATCGTACGAAGCCGACGAGTTCTTCATCGGGCTTTGGTTTGGTAGCAAGTGAGACCAGAATGGAAATGACGATGTCAGTGACGAAGGCAATGGAAGCTGCGATAAAGGCCACACCTTGGCCGGGTAGGGTGACGGTTGGGTTATCGCCAAGTGATAGGGACCAGAAGAATACTGCGGCGGCGGTGCCGCAAATCAGCCCGACCCAACCGGCGGTGGGGGTCATGCGTTTCCAGAACATACCAAGAATGAAGGTGGCAAACAGTGGAGCGTTGAAGAAGCCGAATAGAGTTTGCAGGTAATCCATGACATTGCCGAAGTTTTGGGCGATTAATGCGGTGAACATGGCGGTCACGGTTGCTGCGACTGTTGCTAGGCGTCCGACTTTTAGGTAGTAGTCGTCTGTGCGGTCTTTGACTACGTAAGTTTGCCAAATGTCATAGCTCATGACGGTATTGAAGGCGGAAATATTCGCGGCCATGCCTGCCATGAAGGAGGCTAAGAGGCCAGCGATCGCTACGCCGAGGAGGCCGTTGGGGAGTAGGTCACGCATGAGTAGCAGTACTGCGTCGTTTGGTTCGGCAACGGGATTATCGCCCATTAGTTCTGCTACTAGTACTGAGGCGATCATACCGGGCAGGACCACCAAGAAGGGGACGAACATTTTGGGGAACCCACCAATGATGGGGGTTTTGCGGGCGGCGGATAGGGATTCTGAGGCCATAGCGCGTTGAACTTCGACGAAGTTTGTGGTCCAGTAGCCGAATGACAATACGAAGCCAAGGCCGAAGACAATGCCGATGACTGACCATACTGGATTGTCGAAACCAGAAATATCGGTGCCGGGCCACGTGTGGAAATGGCTTTCACTGGCGACTTTTTCTTTTAGGCCACTCCAGCCGCCAACTCGGTTTAGGCCAATCAGTGTTAGTGGTAGCAGCGCGGCAATGATAACAAAGAATTGCAGTACTTCATTGTAAATGGCGGCGCTGAGCCCGCCTAGGGTGATGTAGGACAAAACAATCACTGCGGCTACAACTAGGGTGACCCATAATGGCCAACCGAGTAGGGCATTAACGATTTTAGCCAGTAGTAAAAGGTTGACACCGGCGATTAAAAGTTGTGCTAGGGCAAATGAGATGGCGTTGACGAGGTGGGCGCCAGGTCCGTAGCGTTTGAGCATGAACTCTGGTACTGAGCGGACTTTGGAGCCGTAGTAGAACGGCATCATGACAATGCCGAGGAAGACCATTGCCGGGACTGCGCCAATCCAGAAGTAGTGCATGGTCTGGAAGCCGTATTGCACGCCATTGGCAGACATGCCAATGATTTCGACGGCACCTAGGTTGGCGGAGACGAATGCTAGGCCGGTTACCCATGCGGGTAGTCCGCGACCGGAAAGAAAGAAGTCAATTGAGCTAGAAACTCTGGCTTTTGCTGCCCAGCCGATGCCGAGCACAAACATAAAGTATAGTGCGACCAGCGCGTAGTCGATCCAATGCGCATCGAGTCGCAACACAGATTCTGCGGGCTCCATGAGGTTTCCTTTGCTGTGAAAGCGTGCGTTAATGGGTGATTTTCAGTTGTGCGAAGCTGGAAGTGGGTAGGGTGGTACTCCGGATGAAGCTGCGACCTTAGTTTTTGGTTTGGTGCAGGCTTGAACCGGATTATCGATTTAGTGCCCGTTATGGAGCACAGTTATTAGTTATTAGTGTCCAATCGCTCGCAATGAAATTGAGTGAGTAATTGGGTGCCCAGCACTAAGCAGGCCGAGGCTTTCCCCCGAGCGCAAAGCATTGGGTGGTGCACTCATGGGTTCTACTGCGATTGCTCGGCCGCGGCCAGGGTAGCCTTTGCCGTGCTCGGGATCTGGGGTGAAAATTTGGATCCATTCCAATCCGGGTGAGGTCTCTAGTTCCACCCCGGTTCCTTGTTGGTTGATTAGGGTGGATCGTTGGGATTCGGTTGCAGGACCAGTTCGGAAGCAGTGGTCAAGGAGCATGTCTTTGACGGGCGCGCCGGTGGTGATGTTGGGGATTACCTCAGTAGCTGGGATGGGGTCGTCTTCGGGTAAGTTGCGGTCATTTAAGGGGTAATTGAGCTCCAAGGGGATGGT
This sequence comes from Corynebacterium sp., assembly GCA_041854705.1. Classification (GTDB taxonomy): domain Bacteria; phylum Actinomycetota; class Actinomycetes; order Mycobacteriales; family Mycobacteriaceae; genus Corynebacterium. The sequence continues at coordinate 4,679 of JBHACV010000132.1, read as the reverse complement.
GAGCACGCAATCGTTTGCTGGGGCGCCCCAAGCTGAAAGATAGGTGTGCAGGCCGAAAGCATATGGGCATTCTTGGTCGGCGGTCGCGGTGTAGCTGGCATGCAATCCATCGAGGTCTAGTTCATAGTGTGCTTGGAGGGTGATTGTCCACGGCCATCCTGGTTTATCGGTGATGACTAACTCTAAGGTGGCTTTGTCAGAGGTGGCAGATACCACTGTCCAACCGGTCCTAGCGAAACCATGGATGGCATTGCCTCTAGCAGGCTCATTGATTTCTAGCTGGTAGGTTGTGCCCTGGAAGTTGAATTCTCCGTCTTCGGTTCGGTTGGTCCACGGGGCTAGTACCACTCCACAGGACATGGGTGGATACACCCCATCAGGGTAGGTCTCTACTAATGGGTAGCCTGCGAAAGTGAGGGCTTTAATTCCGCCGCCGTAGGAGGCGATGCTGGCTTGGTACTCACCACTGGCCAATTCTATTACTGGATGCGGATTGGCTTCTGCCTGGGAGTTTGCAGATTGCGAAGAGCTGGTCATTACCGGCTCCTTTCACGTATTCCCTGTTCGTGACGCAGGCTAAAAGAGGTGCAAGACACGTTCAGATATAAAAATAATGGACATTACCGACCATACCCAGATGTAATCTGAATTTAAAGGGGCACAGTTATATCTCTCAGAACACAACTTGATCTGTCAATTTTGCTTTATAAAACCCATGCCACCTTGCCGCTTCTGGCATCAATGCCACAGGTTCTAAATTGAGGAAGCCGGACAAGCAGTTGATTGGTATTCGTCTTGACTGTGTGACGCCATCTTAAATTGAGGGCTATTTCTGCACGAAAACACCTATTTTTCTTTCAGTTACTCCACGATTTTGGGTTGTGATGCCACGCTCTAGGCGTCGAAAAGCATGCTGATAAGGAAATAGCTGCTTTTGCAGGTAAACTATTTCAGCGATGACGCTTTCAAATACGTGTGAGGAGCTCCCAACGTGGCCCGTGTTGTAGTCAATGTTATGCCCAAGGCTGAGATTCTAGACCCCCAAGGACAAGCGGTGGTGCGTGCCTTGGGCCGAATTGGCGTCGAGGGGGTGGCTGATGTTCGTCAAGGTAAACGCTTTGAAATTGAAGCAGACGAGTCAGTAACCGAGGAACAGGTAAAAAAGATGGCCGAAACCCTGCTGGCCAACACTGTGATTGAAGACTTCGAGGTCGTTTTCGAAAAATGAGCGCAAAAATCGGAGTAATCACGTTTCCCGGCACACTTGACGACGTCGATGCTGCCCGCGCCGTGCGCTATGCCGGTGCCGAAGTAGTTGATCTGTGGCATGCTGACGCTGACCTGAAAAATGTTGATGCAGTGGTCGTACCTGGTGGGTTTTCTTATGGTGACTATCTGCGCACCGGTGCTATCTCTGCTCTTGCGCCAGTGATGCAATCGGTCATTGAAGCAGCCGGGAAGGGCATGCCAGTGCTGGGCATCTGTAATGGCTTCCAAATTCTAACCGAAGCTAAACTGTTGCCTGGTGCTTTAACGCGCAATCAAGGTCTGCATTTCCACTGCACAGACACCTATTTGGTGGTAGAAAATAACACCACTGCTTGGACTCATACCTTCGAGAAGGGGCAGCGGATTTTCATCCCATCCAAACACATCGGTGGCCGATTCCAAGCCAGTGCTGAAACAGTAGCCATGCTAGAAGCTGAAGGTCGAGTGGTGTTCCGCTACACCGATAATTACAACGGTTCAGTCAATGCCATTGCTGGTATTACCAATGAGACCGGTCGGGTAGTGGGGCTAATGCCACACCCAGAACATGCTATTGATTTGCTAACCGGGCCGTCGTTGGACGGTTTAGAGCTATTCCTATCTGCCGTCGGAACCATTGCTGCTTAAGGAGAACGACACATGAGCACTTTCAATGACACCGTTGAGGCGGCAATTGCCAACTCGGATATGGAACAGCCCTATGCTTCCTTAGGCCTCAAAGACGACGAATATGCCCGCATCAAGGAAATTCTTGGCCGTCGCCCCACTGATGCAGAATTGGGCATGTACTCAGTCATGTGGTCTGAGCACTGCTCCTATAAATCCTCTAAGGTGCATCTACGGTACTTCGGAGAAACCACCACTGAGGAAATGGGAGCAAAAATCCTCGCTGGCATTGGCGAAAACGCCGGTGTGGTTGACATTGGCGATGGTAATGCCGTGACCTTTAGGGTGGAATCTCACAATCATCCTTCCTATGTTGAGCCACACCAAGGGGCAGCTACTGGCGTCGGCGGCATTGTGCGCGACATTATGGCGATGGGGGCACGCCCCATTGCGGTGATGGATCAGCTGCGATTCGGCCCCGCCGATGCTCCCGATACCTCTCGGGTGCTACCAGGCGTGGTGGATGGCATTTCCCACTATGGCAATTGCCTCGGTTTGCCAAATATCGGCGGTGAAACCGTTTTCGACGCCTCCTATGCCGGAAACCCACTGGTTAACGCCCTATGCGTGGGCACGCTGAAGGTAGAAGACCTAAAGCTGGCCTTTGCCTCTGGGGTAGGCAATAAAGTGATGCTCTTTGGCTCCCGCACCGGCCTTGACGGTATCGGTGGAGTGTCGGTACTCGCCTCCGACACTTTCGAAGAAGGCGCAGAACGTAAACTCCCCGCAGTCCAAGTAGGCGACCCCTTTGCTGAAAAAGTGTTGATCGAATGCTGTCTCGACCTGTATCGCGCAGGTGTGGTTGTGGGCATCCAAGACCTCGGCGGTGCTGGACTGGCCTGCGCCACTTCCGAGTTGGCAGCCGCCGGTGATGGGGGCATGGAAATCAACCTTGATGCGGTACCACTACGGGCAGAAAATATGACAGCCGCGGAAATCCTGTGCTCCGAATCCCAGGAACGTATGTGTGCTGTCGTGCGCCCTGAGGACGTGGAAAAGTTCAAAGAAATCTGTGCCCACTGGGATGTTACCTGTGCTGAAATCGGCGAGGTTACCGACGGCGAACACCTACTCATTCGGCATCGCGGCGAACTTGTGGTGGATGCCCCAGCACACACCATTGCCCACGAAGGACCCGTCTATGAACGGCCATGGGCCCGCCCAGCATGGCAGGATGAACTACAGCAATTCAGCGGCGTGGAACGACCTGCTGATCTTGGTGCAGCATTGCTGGAAATGATTGGTTCCCCAGCACTGTGTTCGCGGGCGTTCATCACCGAACAATATGACCGCTATGTGCGTGGTAATACCGTCCAAGCCAAAGATGCCAATGCGGGTGTGCTGCGAATCGATGAAGAAACCAACCGTGGCGTAGCAGTAGCAACTGATGCTTCCGGTCGCTACACCAAATTAGATCCCAATACTGGTGCGCGACTCGCCCTAGCCGAGGCTTACCGCAATGTTGCGGTTACCGGCGCTCGTCCAGTGGCAGTGACCAACTGCCTGAACTTCGGCTCACCCGAAGACCCTGCTGTTATGTGGCAGTTCCGCGAAGCAGTTCACGGGCTTGCTGATGGTTCGAAAGAACTTGGCATTCCAGTTTCTGGCGGCAATGTATCGTTCTACAACCAGACTGGCACCGAAGCCATCCTGCCCACCCCAGTGGTAGGTGTACTAGGTGTACTAGACGACGTCCGCCGTTCCATCCGCAACCGGCTAGCCGAACATGACCAAGAGCTTTACCTATTGGGTGAAACCTTCGAGGAATTTGGCGGTTCGATCTGGCAGCAGATTTCTGCTGACAAACTCGATGGCCTGCCCCCCAAGATTGACCTCGCCAATGAAAAGAAACTGGTGGAATTCTTCCAAGACGCAGAGTTCGTCGAAGCCGCTCACGATTTGTCTGAAGGCGGTCTAGCTGCCGCAATCGCCGAATTAGCCATCCAATCAGGTAAAGGCGTGGAACTGGAGCTTGCCGATCCATTCGTGGACCTGTTCTCAGAATCCGCATCACGAGCAATCGTTGCCACCACCAATGGCACAGCTGTAATCAAAAAAGCTCAGTCCTTGGGTATCCCAGTTACTCGAATCGGGACAACCAACGATTCTGGGGCGGTCAGTGTCACAGACGTCTTGAGCGTGAGTGTCAATAAGTTGGCTGAAGCTTATTACGGCACGCTACCGCGGTTATTTGGTCACGCAGTAGGAGCGAACTCGGTCGTCGAATAATGAACAAGGTACACTAGCACGCATGACAAAGCCCCAACCGAACCTCCCCAGTTTCTTGACAAAACCTCAACGCATGGATTTGGTTCTGTATGGGGCGTTAGTCGCAGTGGGCATCTATGGTTTTGCCCTGATGCCCTTCCGGGCGGTGCTGCTGAATGATTACACGCTGCTACACACATTCCTATCGGGCTCTAGTTTCGCAGTGCTAAAACTCAGCGCTGAAAACCCTGACCGGCCGGTATTTCTAGCGTTTGTGGTGGTCATTGCGGCCTTGAGCATGATTAAATTTCTGCCACTGTTCTATCTCATGGGTAAACGCTGGGGTAGAGAATTCATTGACCTAAGCTTCGCCAACCATCCACCGCTTTGGTTCCGTAAGCTTGAGAACTTCATCTACCAGCACACTGGCTTTTGCTTATTCCTATCATTTGTGCCATTCTCACCCATCCCAGCGACCATTATCGTAGCAGTCGGTGGAATTGAGAAGGTCAAAGGTTGGTTGGTTGCCGCCTATG
>JBHACV010000131.1:0-7456 GCA_041854705.1 Corynebacterium sp. | reverse complement strand
TTGGTTGACGAGGCTGGCAGCAGTGCGGTGTCTGGATCACGTTGCAGCACAGTTTCGCCCGTAGTGACGTCACTAAATTTAATGCTTGCTTTGCCAAAGCGTGGATCATTGAGCATGTCTGTCAATAACTGGTAGTTCAGCTTCCCCTCGGGAGTTATGGGTTGGGTAACACCAGAAGCGGTTATGGCGACCGGCGCTGGGTCGTAATACAACCGGTTCTTATCAATTACGATTAGGCCGCCGATTGCACCGGCTGCCACCACCATTGTTGCAGTAATTCCTACTGCCCACCATTTTGCGTTCTTCATCACCACTACACTAACGCAGGGTAGGATAAAACTTTGGTACCACCCCCTGATTAATATTGAAGGAGCATCATGGAAGTAACCATTGAAATCCCCAAAGGGTCTCGTAACAAGTACGAGATTGACCACGAAACCGGCAAGGTTCATCTGGATCGCTATTTGTTCACGCCAATGGGCTACCCCCTTGACTATGGTTTCATTGACCACACCCTCGGCGAGGATGGCGATCCCCTTGATGCTCTGGTCATCCTGCCAGAGCCGGTTTTCCCAGGTGTAATTGTCGAAGCCCGCGTTTTGGGTGTTTTCAAAATGACCGATGAGGCTGGCGGCGACGACAAGCTGCTGTGTGTGGTAGACGATCCGCGTTGGGATCACCTCCAGGACATCACAGATGTTTCCAAGTTCCAGCTTGATGAGGTTGAGCACTTCTTTGTCCACTACAAGGATCTGGAACCCAATAAGGAAGTCACTGGTTCCGGCTGGGGTGACAAGGCTGAAGCTGAAAAGATCTTCACTGAAGCAGTCGAACGATACAAGGGTTAATATGCGTGAAGTAAAAGTCACTGAAGTCCCCCAAGGCGCACAGCTTATCGACGTCCGCGAGGCCCACGAGTATGCCGCTGGGCACGCTGCTGGCGCGGTGAACATTCCCACTAGCGTGCTTCCTGCTCGCATGAATGAAGTGGATAAAACCCAGGATGTCTACCTTATTTGCCAATTAGGTGGTCGCAGCGCCAAGGCAACCGCTTTATTGGCTGAGCATGGCTATTTAGCTATTAATGTTTCTGGTGGTACTGATTCTTGGATTCAGGCTGGTCTGCCCACCGAATAAGGGCTTATAAAACGGCGTTTGCTTTTCATGACAGGCAAGCGCCACTTTAAGTTAGTACTTCCGGCAGCAACAACAGCAGAAATGGTGCAGCGAAAGTCCATAATAATAACCCAATCGCACACCCAATAGCCGCCTTCGCCCGCGTCAGTACTGCTAGCACCAATAAAGTGAGACCACTATAAAAGCACGCCGGGGTATACCAATAGAAGTTAGCCAGTTTAAAAAATGGCAGCGAGACCAGCGTGATGGTGACCACGGCAGCAATACCTGTGACGGTTCTTCGGACAATATGGTGGGTGAGCATAATTTTTATAGCAAATTTTAGCATGGCTGGGTGGAAGCTATTTTCAGTGCTGGGCGCACCCTAGCTGAGGAAATTCCCCGGTTGGCCTTGCCCAATCGCTGACGAACTTGTCCATGCAACGCAGTTCCCGAAATCGCCTTATCTCCTACCAGTTGTTCACCAGCAAACAGGGTGAAGGTCCAGGTATCCCGCAGTTCTGAGTCGGGCACCTTAAGGTTTTGCAGCACCAAAGATGCCCATAACTGTCGGGTCATGAGTGTCCGTGTATCAAAACCTGCCACCGTAAACGTGTCGCTCTCGCTGGCTTGCACATGGTTATAACTGCCCATAGCTAATCCGGCATCGGAAATAGCAGCAGCAAACAGCGTCCACGGCGCTTCGGCATCTGTTGCGTCCGCTCCACTAGGCAATGTGTCGGCTACGAAATCCGGTCGCGTTATTTCCGGTTGGCTTTCCCGAACATGTTTAGGTACCGCGGTGCGAACATCAAATAGTCGTGCATTAGGCACCAGCAGCGGACCAAAGGTTACAGATTCTGCGAAACATCCCCGCCCACATGAAAATCAGACACCTTAAACGAAACAAACGGCATAGCACCCACACCCTTAACCCATAAAACGCAACACTGTAACTAATTGAAACCCCGAAAATAGCAAAATCCTAAAAACACCCAAGAAACCCTCATGAAGGCCCCGGTTTTTACGTTGTGACCAGTAAACAGCGCCTGAACTCGGAAACGTGGGCATCAGGTAGAATCACCCTGTGAAAAAATTGATCTTTATTGATGTGGACGGCACGCTCTTAAATGAGTACCAGCAGGTTCCTAGTTCCGCCCAGGAAGCAGTAAAAGCCGCAGTTCAGGCTGGACATGAGTTGTACTTGAGTACTGGCCGATCCAAACCAGAGATCTACCCGTGGTTGTGGGATTTAGGGTTCAAAGGCATGGTTGCTGCGGCAGGTGCTTATACCCATAATGGGATTCGGTTGCTGAGTGATAAGCGCATTCCAGAATCTGAGATTGCTCGCATTACTACGGTCTTTCAGGACAATGGTATTGAATGGGTTTGGCAGGGCCCTGAGGTTTTCTATATGTCCGAAAATTATGTTGCCAGCTTTTTAGCAACCCATAGTGATGAAGCCCCCTCGCCGTGGCTGGTCTACAAAGAACAGGTGGAGCCCTATATCCAATATGTGCCTGCTCCCACCGCTTCGAAGGCGACTTTTATTATTCCTGAGTCTGCAACGATTACCATTGCAGAAGTTCAGCAGGCAGTTGGTAACCAATTCGAGGCCTTTGCTGGTAGCTACCGGGCAGGCATTGGCACTACAGGTGAGATCGTTATGCGGGGTACTAGTAAGGCTACTGGCATGGCAGCGATCGCCGCTACAACTGGTGTTGATATTGAGCACACTATCGCTATTGGTGATTCTCATAATGACCTTGAGGCACTCCAAGCAGCTGGAATTGGGGTTGCAATGGGTGATAGTCCCGATCATGTGAAACAGGCGGCTGATTTGGTTACTGGCTCATTGGCGGAAGATGGTCTGGCTGCTGCACTGGCGGAGTTGAAGCTGGTTTAATGCCGCAGGGTGGACTAGGGATAATGAGCAGAGCCGCTCTCATAGTGGTCCTGCTCATTTGCTAATGCTTTGGGCGTCGCCAAGTGCCCTAACGACCCGAGTCTTACCTATAAATCCCACATAATAATTCGTCTTTTCTTCCCTAGGGGCACCAGCTCACACTCTCTTACCGCGGTACTTTATGATGGTGTTCATGGCCGCGTTTGAAATTCCCACCGAATTGTTGGAATCGCCTTCTTTCCAACTGGAACGGCTCCGTCGACGCACTCGCGATGCAGTGGAAGAACAGCTGGGCAAAAAGGAGGTTTCACTTCGAGAGTTTTGGGTTCTAAGCTGCCTGATGTCAACCGATGCCACCAGCCAATCGGCGCTGTGTGAAGTTTTAGCTATTGATGCTTCTGACATGGTTCGACTAGTGGATTCATTAGAGAAAAAGGGGTGGGTTAAACGCGAGCGGGATTCAAAAGATCGGCGTCGGCAAATTGTGCGGGCAACGAAGAAGGGTCGCAAAACTCACGTGGAAATTAGTGAGTTGGTCGCCAAAGCGGAGGACTCCGCCTTGTATGAATCTACTCATAAGCAGCTCAAGCATTTGCGCAAATTAGCGCATGCCATTATTGAAGCTGAGGTCACTGATACCCCTTAGGTTGCTATGGTCGAACCGTCTTCTGCTGTGCGGCATATCCCTGCGCAGTTTCTCGCGGCCAAATTGGCCCCACGCAAGCGCACGCTGATTGATATTTTTACTGAGGTAGTCCGTCGTCACCCGCACGCTGCCGCCATTGATGATGGTGAGGTTTTAACTTACGCCGAACTTTGGGAAGCGGTAAAGACTCAGGCCACAGCATTGCATGCCCTCGGCATTCGGCGCGGCGATCGCATTGGTATTCGCATATCAAGTGGCAAAAAAGAGCTGTATATCGCGATTCTAGCCACTCTCAAAGCAGGTGCTGCTTATGTCCCAGTCGATGCTGATGATCCTGAAGAACGCGCCAACCTGGTTTTCACTGAAGCCAATGTCAATGCCATTTTTACTGACGACGGCCCCACCATGCGTCGAAGAACCCCTGGCGGTGATACTCGCGAGCCCTTGCCAAACAACGATGCGTGGATCATTTTCACCTCCGGGTCTACTGGCACTCCAAAAGGAGTGGCGGTGACTCATCGCAATGCCGCAGCCTTTGTGGATGCTGAGGCTGCGTTGTTTTTGCAGAATCACCCGCTTGGCCCCGATGATCGGGTACTTGCGGGTCTATCGGTGGCCTTTGATGCCTCTTGTGAAGAAATGTGGTTGGCGTGGGCGCATGGTGCTTGTTTGGTACCGGCGCCGCGCAGTTTGGTGCGTTCTGGGATGGACTTGGGTCCGTGGCTGATTCGCAGGTCGATCACTGTGATTTCTACCGTGCCTACTTTGGCGGGACTGTGGCCAGCAGAGGCTTTGGATAATGTTCGGCTGCTGATCTTTGGCGGTGAGGCGTGTCCTCCGGAATTGGTGGAAAAAGTCGCAACTTCCGACCGTGAAGTGTGGAACACCTACGGCCCCACCGAGGCCACCGTGGTTTCTTGTGCTGCACAAGTCCATCCTGGTGCAGCGGTTCCCATTGGTTTGCCGCTTCAGGGCTGGAACCTTGCTGTGGTTGATTCTGACGGCTATCCGGTGGGGATAGGTGAGGTTGGGGAGCTGATTATTGGTGGCGTAGGGTTGGCTCGCTATCTTGATGCAGAAAAGGACAAAGAGAAGTTCGCCCCCATGAAAACCCTCGGTTGGGCACGTGCCTACCGCTCGGGGGATCATGTGCGATTAGAAGAAGATGGGCTATATTTTGTTGGTCGAGTTGATGACCAGGTCAAAATCGGTGGGCGCCGGATTGAATTGGGAGAAGTCGAAGCCAACCTTGCAGCCAGTCCACAGGTAAAAAGCTGCACGGTAGTGGTGCAGAAAACCACCGCCGATCAACAGGTGCTGGTTGGCTACGTCTCCCTAATCGACCCAGAACAATCCTTGGATATTACTGCGACCCAAGAACATTTGGCCCAATCTATGCCAGCTGCTCTCGTGCCTCGATTGTGTGTTCTCGATGAGCTACCGGTGACCACCGCTGGGAAGGTGGATAAGAAGGCACTGCCGTGGCCATTACCAGGCACTACCGTAGCCGCCGAGGACTTGACCGCTACGGAACAATGGTTGGCTGAATTGTGGGTGGACACACTGGGAGTAAGCGTGACTGATAAGCACGCAGATTTCTTCTCTCTGGGGGGCACGTCGTTAGCTGCTGCGACTTTGGTTGGGCATATAAGACAACGGTTTCCCACTATGTCCGTGCGCGATCTATATGACCATCCCCGGTTGGAGAAATTAGCTGAGTTTCTCGAACACCTTTCTGCTGCTCCGGCTAGTACCACCCAGCGCACCGTTTCACCAGTTCCGCTTCGGACTCGGATTGTGCAAACCCTTATTCAGGTTCCCATGATGACCCTGCAAGCTACCCGCTGGCTGGTGGCAATTTTGATTTTGCACAATATTCTTCCGTTTGCTTCCATGCAACCAATCAGCTGGTGGCTGGTATTAGCAATGGTAATCATCTTCGTCACACCGATTGGCAAAATCCCTATTGGTGGCTTTGGGGCACGACTACTAACCCGAGGCATTACACCTGGTACCTATCCACGAGGTGGTCGGGTACATATGCGGATTTGGGCTGCTGAGCGGTTAGCTGACGCCTCTGGTTCTCGGTCAATTAGCGGAGCTACCTGGGTTAATTACTATGCGCGAATACTCGGAGCAAAACTAGGCCAAGGTGTGGACTTGCATTCTTTACCGCCGGTTACCGGCCTACTGACTGTAGGTGATCTCGCCTCAATAGAACCAGAGGTTGATTTATCCGGTTACTGGGTCGATGGAGATGAAGTGCATGTCGGCGCCATTAGCATTGGTGAGAATGCCCGCATTGGGGCGCGCTCTACCCTACTCCCTGGCACCGTGATTGGCGCGAATGCCCACATTGAGGCGGGTTCCACTGTCACTGGCACTAAACCAGTCAAAGATAATGCTCGGTGGTCTGGCTCCCCTGCCAAAAAAGTGGGCCGATCAAAGCACCGGTTTCCCGTGGAACATCCACCACGGCGGATTTATTGGATGCCTATCTTCGGTCTAACAGCTTTACTATTATCACTGTTGCCGCTGGTAGCAATGCTGTGCGGTGGTGCTACCCTCATCTATGCCCACCGACACACCGGCGAGCTGGTGCTCTTTGCTCCACTTGGGGCGCTCGTGGCTTTCGCTACCTATATGGTGTTGGTCTGGCTAATCGTTCGGGTCGTGAGCATTGGGCTGGTGGGGAGCGTCGAAAAGCATGGTGGGATTACACCAGTGCGCTCGGTGCTGGGGTGGCGAATCTGGTTAATCGAACGGGTGATGGACGATGCTCGCACCTACTTATTCCCGTTATATGCCGCGCAATTGACTCCGTGGTGGTTGCGTAGTTTGGGCGCGACCGTCGGTAAGGACACCGAGATTTCTACCGCTGTGCTGGTGCCTGCCTTAGTTGAGATTCGCGATGGGGCGTTTTTGGCTGATGACACGTTAATCGGTGGCTATGAGCTCGGCGGCGGATGGATGTTAATTGCGCCAACGAAAATCGGTAAGCGCAGTTTTGTTGGCAATTCTGGTATCGCCGGACCGGGTCGGAAACTTTCGAAAAACTCATTGGTTGCGGTGCTATCTTCGACCCCGAAAAAAGCAAAGGCTGGGTCAAACTGGTGGGGTTCGCCGCCCGAACGAATGCGCCGAGTCACGGTTGCCGCCGATAGCTCCCGTACCTACAGCCCTGGCTTAAAAGTGCGGATCGCCCGCGGAATATTCGAAACTCTGCGCTTACTGGCCCCCATGACTTCAGCCACCTTAGGCGTGATATTCCTTTGGACGTTGCACCGACTCTACCAACACCACGGCCTGCTCTGGGCATGGTTGTTGAGTGGAATCCTCCTGATGGCACTTGGCCTCGTGGCGCTCATCATCACGGTATTCATGAAGTGGTTATGCGTGGGTAAGCACCGCCCAGAAGATCATTTCCTCTGGAGCGTGTTCGTCTGGCTCAATGAACTGCAAGATAATTTTGTCGAGGTTGTCGCCGCACCTTGGTTCTTTAATCCCAATCAAGGCACCGGAATGCTCAACTTTGGCCTGCGCCTGCTTGGGGTTCGACTCGGCGCTGGGGCGTGGATTGAATCCTACTGGTTCCCTGAAACCGACCTATGCCATGTGGGTCGTGCCGCTACCGTTGGTCCTGGCACGGTGGCTCAAACCCACCTATTCCAAGATCGCGTCATGAGTCTTGGCACCGTCACACTTGACGACGGCGCCACCCTAGCAGCGCATTCTGTCGCATTGCCTGCCGCGGTCATCGGTACATCAGCCGTAATCGAACCAGGTTC
>JBHACV010000130.1:0-6986 GCA_041854705.1 Corynebacterium sp. | reverse complement strand
GAATTTCTTTCCGGTCTTTCTTGCGGGTGCAGTTTTTGGCAGCCTAATGACCATCAGTGGGTTGGCTCAAGATCTTGCTAAGGGAATCTCCCACGTACTTGGTCCCAAACGTGCATTACTGTCGACGGTTTTGGCAACGGCACTACTTACCTATGGTGGTGTCAGCGCGTGGGTGGTGGCTTTTACCATTGTGCCTATTGCAATTGAACTTTTTAAAACAGCTGGTATCCCCAAACGTTTGATGCCTGGTGCATTGGCTTTAGGGACTATCACCTTTGCCTTGGCTGCATTACCTGGTAGTCCACAAGTGCATAATGCGATCCCCACCAAGTATTTCGGCACCACTACCTATGCCGCGCCAATTGCCGGACTCATTGGTGCAGCATTGACCTTCGTCTTGGGTATGCTGTGGTTGGAATACCGATTAAAGAAACTGCGGGCTGCGGGTGAGGGGTTTGCACCACTATCACCACCAGATCATGACTTTCATGATTATGAGGGGCATGGGAGTACCTCTGAAGCGGAAGCTATTGGTGTGGATGCCACTGTAATTGGTCATGGCGAAACCTCCCCAGTCATAACGCATGAAAATGATAAGGTACAAAACCCAATTGCTCGTGGGCTCATTGGTCTATTACCTGTGCTGGTGGTTATTGTGATGAATTATCTGTTCATCAATGTTTTTTCTAAGCGGATGGATTTTTCCTATCTTGCGGAGGAGAAATTCGGCGCCACCGAATTAAGTGCGGTGATTGGGGTCTGGTCGGTTACGGTAGCACTGGTGACTGCCATTCTGGTGATCTTCGCGCTGGCGCCGAAAAATGCACGGGAGTACATTCAAGATCTATCTAAAGGCGCGAAAACGGCTATCTTGCCAGCGTTTACTACTGCTTCTGAAGTTGGCTATGGAGCGGTCATCGCCTCATTGGCGGTGTTTGCGGTACTACGTGATGGTATTTTCTCGGTCAGTGATAATCCTGTGATCGTCTCCATTTTATCTACCGCGGTGATTTCCGGTATCACTGGATCATCGTCAGGTGGTTTGAGCATCACTTTGTCAGCTTTTGGTGATTCTTTGCAACAAATGGCTGCTGAGCAAGGGGTGAGCATGGAGCTAATGCACAGGCTAACGGCGATGGCCTCGGTCAGTTTCGACTCATTGCCACATAATGGGGCAATTTTGACCATGTTGTTGGTCTGTGGCATGACTCATAAACAATCCTATAAAGACATCTTTGCAGTCACTGTGGCGATACCACTATTGGTGTTGTTGGTGCTGTTGCCATTGACCCTTGGGTTGGGAATCGTTTAGGGTGGTCGCTTTCAGTAGCAATCGCAATTTAATCTATCTTGCTTAGTTGAATTGCGATTGCTTAGGGTCGTGTGTTTGTTATTGGCGAAGGTGTTCTCCTAATTCCAAGGTTCCAAGTCCGTGGGGTACCGCGAGGTATCGAGTTCAAACAGTGGCTCTTCCAGTTTTTCTGCAATACCAACACCCAAAACAACAGTGGTTAGATTGTCGGAAATTTTCACGGTATCACCGCGGGTGTCTACGTAGTATGGCCCAATACCAATGACGGTTTCATCAGGAAAAGTATCCTCAGGGTCGATATTTCCGGGCAGAGAATAGATGGTATTAAACGCACCTGGCATCCCAAAATCTATGGACGCAAAGTTTGTTTTTCCATCAGAATTTGTCTCTTGTCCAGGCCAAGGTGAAATCTCGTCTATAACCAATGGCCAAGTTGCACCGTGGCGATCTTCGCAGTGTAGATTGCTCTTCACATTGCCATCGCTATCACGCCAATAAAAATTGCAAAGAAGCTTCTTATCTCCCATTGGTACATCAGCTAGGACATTTTCGTCGTAGGTGACGGACACGGGGTGATGGTACTTGTTACCTAGTGGCGTAGCTATTGCATCGCCGGGTGGTCCAAACCGATTAAAATCCAGTTTGATCGGACGCACGTCGATTTCTGCTACTGTCTCTTGTTTCATGGCCGTACCTGTGAAGGTGTAGTTAATGGTTTGGGTGGGGCCTTCATCAACCCTGGGATAGGCTATTTCTTCATACGTGACGGCAACGTTATCGCCAGCTATTTGTACATCGGTGACTTGGTAGCTCCGCAGAAAGTTCATGTCCGTAATTAGCTGGTCTTTGTGAAAGAACACAATCGTGTCAGTGGAGCTTTCAAAAGCCGCTTGGGAAAAATGATCGGAGTCTTGTTCCACGCCACGTAAGGTCACCCAGCTCAACTCTGCACAGGGATCGAACTTATTGTCAATAGTGGAAATATAAAAAAGGATATCCTTGTCTTTGTAGAAAACGGTGCCATTGTTTTTGACAGGGATCTTCTTCATTACTAGCCACAACCCAAGTTCGGTCTCCATTAGATCCAAGTCTGGTTCGGCGCAGTTTTCCAAATTTTGACCTGACGACGCCGTTTGATCGTTCGAATCATTGCAGCCTGCAAGTAGGAGTGCCAAGCTGGTTAACGTCGCAAAGAGTACACTACTTAGCTTTCTCATTATCATCCCTTATTGATGGGGCTTTGCCTCCTGATCTTAGCGAAGCTTCTTTTGTGTCGGGCGTGCGCTACCCCCACATTGTCAGTTGCTCATCTGTAGTCCTATTCCCAAGTTGTGTGGTTCTTCCTGTGGCGTTTTCGCTTTTGAACTAATTCCACGTGCGCACTGTGCCCAAGACAACAGCGCGCTGCGATTTTGCCCACAAATCCATTTCCAATCGGACTAGATCGGACAAAATCGGGCATACTGGGCGGTAGTACTAACAGTCGACAAGCATGGCTTGGAAAGGTGTGCCGCACTATGAAGACTTCAGTGGGCAACAAAGTTGTTCTGATCGGCGCAGGCGATGTGGGAATCGCCTACGCTTATGCTCTGGTTAACCAGGGAACCTGCGATCATCTCGCAATCATCGATATTGATGAAAAGAAGCTTGAGGGCAACGTGATGGACCTCAATCACGGTGTGGTGTGGGCTTCTTCCCGCACTCGGATCACCAAAGGCACCTATGCCGACTGCGAAGATGCGGCGATGGTAGTCATCTGTGCTGGTGCTGCTCAAAAACCAGGTGAGACTCGGCTACAGCTGGTGGGCAAGAACATGAAGATCATGAAGTCCATCATTGATGAGGTAATGGGTGCTGGCTTCGACGGCATTTTCTTGGTCGCGTCTAATCCAGTGGACATCCTGACTTACGCTGTGTGGAAGTACTCCGGTCTGGATTGGCACCGGGTCATTGGTTCCGGCACCGTGCTTGACTCTGCTCGCTTCCGTTATATGCTTGGCGAGCGCTATGAGGTAGCTCCGACCTCAGTCCACTCCTACATCATTGGTGAACATGGTGACACCGAATTGCCAGTGCTTTCATCTGCCACTATCGCTGGTGTGTCTATGCGCAAGACATTGGAGAAGAATCCTGGTCTGGAAGAAGAACTAGAGAAGGTCTTCGTAGAGACTCGTGACGCCGCTTACAATATCATTGAAGCTAAGGGGTCTACTTCTTATGGCATTGGTATGGGGCTTGCCCGCATTACCCGTGCGGTTTTGCACAACCAAGATGTGGCTCTTCCAGTCTCGGCCCTCCTAAATGGGGAGTATGGGGAAGAGAACATTTATATAGGTACCCCCGCGATTATTTATCGCAAGGGCATCCGTCGAGTCGTAGAGCTTGAGCTTTCCGATCGTGAGCTGGAACGTTTCCAGCACTCGGCAAAGGTGCTGCGCGAGGTTCAGGAAGAGTTCTTCCCAGCAAAATAAATCCTGAATTTTTCCTTTCGGCTTCCCTTATGAGGGATTAGAGTGGGAGGCTATGAGGAGCGGAAAGTCCCAATGGGCAGTTGCGCTCGCAGTCACGGCATTATTATTGTCTGGCTGCGAGTTTTCTTTCGATGGCGGTGCTATTTCTGCTGATAAAAATAAGTGCGCGGAATTCGAGCTTGACTTAGCAGAAACTGAATTGGGTTTGTGGTTACACTCAGGAAGAATTAGTACTGGTACAGGTGACGCGGTCAGTTTCCGCATCAAAGAAAACCAATTTGATCCCTGCGCTGAACTTAGTTGGGTAAGCATTGAGACCATCGCTCATGATAAAAACGCGTTTCCCGAATTGAACTGGGATACCGCTAATGTAGCAGTGCTATTTTTCCACTATGACCACCTAATTTCCAATGCTAGCGTGTATGCTGCGCC
Organism: Corynebacterium sp.; assembly: GCA_041854705.1. Classification (GTDB taxonomy): domain Bacteria; phylum Actinomycetota; class Actinomycetes; order Mycobacteriales; family Mycobacteriaceae; genus Corynebacterium. The sequence goes on along the minus strand of JBHACV010000130.1, from coordinate 2,771 downwards.
AAAGCTGGGTGCGGTGACGGTAAACAATAAAACCATCTCGGTGGAATATTTTCAAAGCCGTGATGGTGATGCTTTCCAAGTCATCGAATCCACGTTAAAAGGTGAAACTTTAGAGCAACAAGAACCAATGCGACTACGGATATTGCCTTTAACTTTAGAGTTTCATAAGTCGCCACCGCCAACAGAATCAACCTTAGGGTTATACGGTAATGCAAAGTATCAACCGTGGGATGAAGTTTTAGAGCTAGATGGTTATAACTCTCCAGTGGTGAGTGTCCCGATGGGAGATAGGCAGATTACCTGTTCCTTCCCCGGTTCTAACGCCATGATTGGCCCAAACCTCGTGTGTAGCGACCGTAGTGTCTCGTGGCCATTGGTCGTCGATAAGAAAACCCAAACGAAATCTCCGGTCAATTCCAAAGGTAAAACCAATACTGCACTGATTGATTTCGGAATTCCCGCAAATATGTATACCCGATACAATAAGTATGCAGGGTCTGGGGTGACCTCCTATGACTTGCCAGATGAAGCCTTAGTCAAAGCTGGCGGATTCTACATTGACACCACTGGTGATACCGTGAAGGTTGGTCGTGGATTGAACACTGTTATACTCGGTGTAGGGAAAGCAGAACTATTAAGTGAGCCACTGATAGAATTAGATACCTCCCGTCATCCCACCAACCTAGCGGAATGGTCTGACTGATATGCACATCGTTGCCCACCGTGGCTTTAATGGACGCTACCCAGAAATGAGCCCCATTGCTTATGAAAAGGCGCTCCAACTACCGATTCATGGGGTGGAATGCGACGTGAGATTAAGCCTCGATGGGCAGGTAGTGTGCACTCATGATGCGACGATGGAACGAGTAGCAGGTTCTCCAGCAGTGGTGGCTCGTAGTACGTTGGCAGAACTGAAGAAACTCAATATTGGCGATCAAGAACATGGGGTACAACGCATGTTGACTCTTGATGAGTTGATCGAAATGGTGTTTGCTACCGATAAGCATCTTTATATTGAGGCAAAGCATCCGGTACCTCAAGGGAGGATTCTGGAGGAGCGGATTGTTTTACGTCTGCGTTATGCCCGCTTACTTGATAGTGATCGAGTCCATTTCATTTCTTTCTCTCATGCGGCTATGTGGCGAATGAATCGGTTAGCCCCAGCAATCGAGACTTTCTACCTGCGTCGTGATTGGGAACGCAAGGTTAATCCACTGGATTTACAGCTATCACGACCAGATAATTTTGGATTATCTCTTCAGCGCGGTAGGCAGCAGCCCAAACTTATTAAGGGGCGGGCACCATATATGTGGACGGTTAATGAAGTAAACGATATGACATGGGCGAACGAGGTTGGTGTCGGGGTGATGGCTACTGATTTCCCCGATGTTGCGGTGGGGGTTCTTGGCACTGCTTAAGGTATCTTGGTGTGCATGGCTAAAAGAAAGAAGAAGCGCGAAGAAGAGCAATTACCAGCGGGCATGAGTCGTCGTCAAGCGAAAATGGCGAAACGTGCTGCCGAGCGGGCGGCATTAGAAAAAGAGCCACGTCCTTTTGGTGAGTTGAGCTTCGAATCCGATCTGATCGCCCTGCAGGAGTTTGTGCCCTCGGCGACAGCGAAGGTCACCGTCACTGGCGTAGACCGAGATGTGTATCTGTGTACGCTCTTGCCCAGTGGTGCAGCCGCAATTGTGCGCGCTGAGGCCGATGGTGGTGCTGCGTTTGTGGCGCTGCAAACCCAGCACCGTACGCAGAACCCTGGTCGAGATCTAGCTTTTGCCCTCAATTGGTTGAAAACTGCAGCCCCTGGTTCCGAATTAGGGATTGCCATTGGTGATGGTACCGAGCCGAAGCTTACTGATTTGCTCGATGCGAAGCAGGTGCTGGAAATTACCGAACACAATGATTTTAATTGGTGGTTGCCCGAAGGGACCGAAGTAACTGCGCAATATGCACAAGCAATGCAGGCTGCTAATGATGCGGTGATGCCTTCACAGCGTATCAATGCTGATGTTGCAGGCGCTGTTTGGTGGATCGATCCTAGCGAAAAGGCACACATTCGATGGATTCGGAGTGAGGCGGAAGAAAAAGTTTTGCGTGCCCTCGCTCGGATTGCCGCTCGTGGTGAATTGAAACTGGGGGAGGAGACAAAGTTTGCTGGAGTGTTCCGCACTCATGGGGTGGCGGTGCCAGTGTGGGATCTTGATCCACAGCGGGATCCAGCTAGTTATGTCGCGGATCTGGAAGTACTTGATGCCAAGATCATTGCAGAGCTGGATAATGAAGAGCCATTAACCCCAGCAGAACGTCGCCAGTTGGAAAATATTAAGTCGCGTCAGGTGACAATTCGCTAAGAACTGAGTTGGGCATATGGTCAGTGAGATGAATTCTTGCTGAAAGTATGCCCCCATATAGCACTAAAATTTCACTTATTGAATTAAATGCTTCGCTTTCTCGTGACAAATGAGGCACAATGACCCCATCATAGAATAATCGTGATGGAAGTCACGAACTCTAGTAGAAAGGGACTTAGGTCCTATGGAAGCGATTTTAAATACTGTCAATAGTGCAATCTGGTCTACCTGGCTTGTCTATCTGTGCCTCGGGGTTGGGGTATTTTTCACCCTTGCCACGGGGTTTTTACAGATCAGGTGTATTCCCGATATGTTGCGTCAGATTCGATCTGGGGAAAGATCAGCTAGCGGCGTTTCTTCTTTTGAATCATTGATGATTTCGCTTGCCGGGCGGGTTGGTGTTGGCAATATCGCTGG
>JBHACV010000129.1:0-28922 GCA_041854705.1 Corynebacterium sp. | reverse complement strand
CTTGGTGAGGCAATGGGCAAAAAACTTCGCGCCGACCGGCAAGCTAACAATGCACTTATCGACACCACCAGCACCCCCGCCCCCACCAATCCCCCGCCTGTACCGACCGCCACCGAAGTGCCAACCAACACTAAGAATATTAAATCTGCTATAAAGGCGACTTTCCATGTAACACGCAAAGTTGTTGAGGATTTCTATCGCCACTCAAAATGACGAAACTGGGAAGGTTCTACAAATGTTCTTAAAAATCTCTTTGAGGGGTTTTGCGTTTGAGATGTCTCAAATCGCAACAAAATCGGTAACATGATTCAACGTGTCATATGTTCCCGAGAAACACCGCGGCGCACAGTCAATTGTGCAGTTTTTTGGTATTCCGCTTTGGCTCTCTTTAGCCATTCTTACCGGAGGCCTGACCGTTGGTGCCCTGCTTTCTACTGCTAGCGGCAGCTTGGGACTAACTTATGTCATTTGCTTTGTCATCTCAGTCATAGCTGTAGCGATCCTAACCGAGCCAAAATCAATTTTCCTGGTTGTTGCCAGCACACCAATACTATTTTGCATTGCAACAGTGATAACTGGGTATTTTCTGTCTCGGCAGTCCGCACCAAACGCCTCAAGTGGCTTTTCTACGCTACAAATCGGCACCATGATCTACCCACTGCTCCAACAGTTTCCAGTGCTCATCACTGCCACTGTTGGCGCTGCAGCACTTGGAATAATTAGATTGATATTGCTTCGCCGCTTCCAGCAGCAAGCAGAAGAAAGCACCACACGAGAGCGCCGACAAGCAACTGAAACCGCCAAACGTAGCGCTGCGCAAGCCAGCCGAGCTCGCAGCCAGTCCCAGCGCAGCGAAGTGCGTAACATCAAAGAGCGAGTACGCAATCGCGCCAAGCCTAGCGACAGCACCGTCACCGTCGAAGAGCTACTCAAACGCAATTCCTCGAAACGAGAAGCACACCCATCCGACTCGCTCATCAGTCCCGCAACTGGCGTAACTCAGGTGATAAAAACTGAGCAAATCGCTGAGGCAGGAGCTGGCGCCGCAGCCGCAGGTGCTGCTGCTCGCAGCACAAAGCCCCGTACTAACGCGCGACCCGGAACCAGTGCACCACAAAAGCCAAAGGTGCAGCGTCGCCAGCCAACTGCCGACGACAGCCCTCCAACAGTTGTACAGCCTGCGGCTGGTCGTGCTGCCACTCGGCAGCCCAACCGAGCCGCGAATCAGCGACCTAGGCAACGAACCGTTGGACAACGTAGTGTTGGGGAATCAAGTAGTACACACCAGCGTATGCCCCACCAGCATCAAGGGCAGCCCACTAACGAACAACAGCGTTTACAACGTGGTGTTGGACAACAGCGTTCCTCTGGACAACAGCGTGGCCCTGGGCAACGCACTGTGGGACAACCGCGTAATACTGGACAACAACGTCCACCTGCTGGACAACGCGCTTCAGCACAACAGCGAGGTACTCAACAAGCTAATACAGGGCATTCTCGTTCTACTCAGCCAAGCGCACGGCAGCAACAACGGGCATCAGCACAACAGCAGAATGCCCAACATCGCAGCCCGCAACAGCGGCAGGCTCAACGACGCAATGCTCAACCAGCTGATCGACTTCGCGCCAATCCAAATAACCACGCTGCTAATCAACCACGTGGCAGCCAACCACGATCAGCCCAACAAAGCACCCACGACAGGACTCGGGGCCAGCGTAGTACGCAAAAGCGGGTTACTCAGCAGCGCAATGCCGAACAGCATCGCAACACCCAGCACCGCACTGAGCACCCACGCCCTCCGCAGTCTCGCTCAACACAGGGCCGAAGTGCTGCAGGGCAGCGTCCAGAGCAATTACCCCGCACCTCCACAGGACAGCGCGCTGGGCAGTCTCGTCATGCGGGGCAGCCAGGGCAGCGTAGCGCTGGGCAGCGCGGTACTACACAACGTAATGTCGGGCAGCGCAGCGCTGGACAACGTAGTAGTGGGCAGCGCAGCGCTGGGCAGCGTAGTAGTGGGCAGCGCAGCGCTGGGCAGCGTAATCCTCAAGTAGAGTCACAGCGAGAACAAGCAAGGCAGCGACGTCGTCGCTCCCTCAATGACGATTTGTACTCATAATTCCTTATTGAACTTGGCGTTTAAGAGTTTAGGTTGTGGAATGATGTTTGCTCTTGGGCTACAGGGCGCATACATTCCCATCTAAAATTCGCATGTTTACTTGACACTTCAACCTTTACTCTTCGACCCTCGCCTTTCACCTTTTACCTTTCACCCGAGACTTATCGGGGCCCAGATTTGATACCAGAAAATCTGCTCATTATCTACTGGTGCTATTTCTATGCACTCACTCTGCACCCCGAAAAGTGTCCCACGGAGTGGCAGTATAAAGTTAGCTAAGCAAACCACCTAGCCTAGAGTGTCCACATGCTCAGGAGACTTATCGGACCAGCCTGCTATTTGGACCCGAATAGCTAATGACATACTGGTGCAGCACCCACCGTGCCCGATAAGTCTCATCCACCCCTGCCCCATCCACCCACCACCCCACAAGCATGCGCACAACCAATCTCAGTCTTAGAGCTATTGCCCCACCCCCATCACCCCTAAAATTACCCCCTCGAAATAGCCACAGAACAGCCAGAACACAGTTCAATTAGAATATCCGTTCTCGGAAATCACCCCCGTGTTGGCCGCATATACCAATATCACCAGTATGACGATTACTGATGATTACCCATTGATAAAACTTCGATCTTTAGGCAGGAATCTTAAGGAAAACCGCCGCAAGGCACTTAATGATCCATCCATGATGGTTTTGACACCAACCATGGCCATCGAAACAAAAACTTACAACCAGCTAAAACCGTGGCAAAAGTACCACATGCGAGTGGCTGCAGTCGCGGCTTCTACCACCAAAGCTGTGCTGTGCGGAATCGCCGCTGCCACAATGCTAGGTATTAATCACTTAAAGCCTCCACATCATCACCACACCGTGGAACTTTGTCTCCCTAACACCACTTCCCCCAGTTCAAAAAAGCTTTGGGCACCACAAATTAGGTATCTATATGGCAATTTGCCAGAAGAGCACTATGAAGTAGCAGATGATATCCGTACAACAACCATTGAACGGACTTATGTGGATTTGCTACGGCTTTATGGCGCTCGATGTGCTTTGATTTTTGCTGAAGCGGCGATGCATCAAAAGAAAATTAGTAAGCGAGAATTTGTTACCCAGGTAAGTGAATTGGGCGATTCCCGCTGGATTCGTGCAGCTTTAGCTCTGCTGAAAAAGGCTTATGACAATATTCAAAGCGTGTATGAAACCATAGCCCGCTATAAACTCACAACTGCCAATATCAAGCAAATTACTAGTATTGTTCCTCAAGCAAAGCTCCCAGACCCAGGACAAATCTATATCCCTGACCTGTTAATTAACAATTGGCTCATCGTCGAAATCGACGGCGATAGCAAGTATGAGAACGATCCATTACGCACTTTGATAAGCGAACGCCGCCGAGAACGTGAATTGTTACGCCGTGGCTATGGAATCTTACGATTCAAAGCAAAGGAGGTGGAAGCCCGAGTGGTCACAGATGTAGTCCATTATCTTGATAACTCTCACCGCGTTCAGGCTTTAGCTGCCTAGTTGAAGCTCTTAACCGCCTCAGCGCGCTAAGCTCGGGGTGGCCGTAAGTCCCGGGGTAAAGCAAAGACGATCTTTTCAGCTGCGGTTTTGACTTCTTCAACATCGTTGAAACCACGTTCAGCGAGCCATTCCAGTACGCCCTGCACCAAAATCTCCGGCACTGAGGCACCAGAGGATAGCCCGATGGTAGAAACACCATCCAGCCAAGCCTCATCAATTTGGTGAGCGTAATCTACTAGGTGACTGGCCTTTGCTCCAGCTTGCAGTGCGACTTCTACCAACCGCTTAGAATTCGAAGAATTTTGAGAACCCACGACAAGCACTAGGTCTGCGTCCTTGGAGATCGCCTTAACTGCTACTTGTCGATTTTGCGTCGCATAACAAATGTCATCACTTGGTGGGTTTTGCAACTGTGGGTATTTCTTGTGCAGTAGATCAACAATTTCCATCGTCTCATCCACTGACAAAGTAGTTTGTGACAGCCACACCAGTTTAGGCTCATCAGCTAAGAAATCTGGGAGAGCTTCAACACCTGCTACCCCATCCACCAAATGAGTTACCTCTGGCGCTTCACCTGCGGTACCTTCGACTTCCTCATGCCCTTCATGCCCTACTAAAAGAATGTGATAACCATCGCGGGCAAACCGCTTGACTTCATTATGTACTTTGGTCACCAATGGGCAGGTGGCATCCAAGGTTGTCAGATTCAGGCGCTCAGCTTCAGCATGCACAGCAGGGCTGACTCCATGCGCCGAAAAGACTAGATGTGCGCCCTCAGGCACCTCATCAGTTTCATTAACAAAAATGGCTCCACGCTCGGCAAGTGTGTCTACAACGTAGCGGTTGTGAACAATTTCTTTGCGCACATAAACTGGAGTGCCATACTTTTCCAAAGCACGTTCCACGGTTTCCACCGCTCGATCCACGCCAGCGCAGTATCCACGAGGTGCAGCGACAAGCACCTTTTTATTGTTGTGGGGGGAAGTCATGCGATACAGCTTAAACTAATTTTCAGCATCACCAAACACCCGCTGATAGAAAGGAACCACATGGCTGACTCCACCACGCCAGATACTGCTTGGCCGGTTCGAGAGCTTAATTCCAAGGTCAAGGGGTGGATTGAGCGCTTGGGTAAGGTGTGGGTTGAAGGTCAAATCACCCAGTATAAAGCCAATCCAAAGTGGAAATTTTCCTATCTGACCTTGCGTGATGCCGAGGTAGAAGCCAGTGTGCAAATCACCTGCCCCACCACTTTACTCACCGACCCCTCCCACCCGATAAGTGAAGGCGACCGAGTGGTTGTACTTGGCAAACCCGCCTTTTACGAGGCTCGCGGTTCTTTCTCGCTCTGGGTCACTGACATCCGGCCAGTGGGTATCGGTGCCATGCTTGCCCGCATCGAACAGCTCCGCCAACAACTCGCTGCCGAAGGCCTGTTTGACCCCTCCCGCAAAAAGCCACTCCCCTTCCTCCCGAACACTATCGGGCTCATCACCGGCCGCGGCTCAGCCGCCGAACGTGATGTCCTCTCGGTGGCGCAATCTCGGTGGCCCAATGTGCGCTTTAATGTCATCAATACCGCGGTTCAAGGGGTTCGTACAGTTCCGGAAGTCATTGACGCTCTCGCACGTCTCGACGCCGACCCTAGGGTAGATGTCATCATTATCGCTCGCGGCGGCGGTTCTGTGGAAGATCTGCTGCCTTTTTCTGAAGAAGCCCTCCAACGTGCGGTTGCGGACACCACCACACCTGTAGTTTCCGCCATCGGACATGAACCCGATAATCCAATCTTGGATAATGTCGCCGACTTGCGCGCAGCCACACCTACCGACGCTGCCAAGAAGGTAGTCCCAGACGTGATTGCTGAGTTGGAGCTACTTTCCGAACTTCGCAACCGAGCAGGTACTGCCCTACGCTCTTGGGTCAATGTGCAGCAGCAACAGCTCAACACACTACGATCACGACCAGTACTCCGCGACCCATTGGCGTCGATAAGCAGGCGGCGAGAAGAGGTTGCTCAGGCTGTTACCTTGATGCGGCGTGACATTCAGCATCGGGTGCGTGCCGAAACCACCGAAATAGCAGGGCTACGATCGCAGGTGGCGGCGCTGGGACCGTCGGCAACACTGGCGCGTGGTTATGCCATTGTGCAGGTCATTCCACGTGATGGGACACCGCCAGAAGTGGTCATGAGCATTAATCAATCCCCGCCTGGCAGCCAACTACGCATTCGACTTGGCGACGGTTCCATCACCGCTGCTGCCATGCAAACCAAACCTGCCGACTAGTTTTAGGAGAATTATTAATGAGTAGCACCAATGTTTTTGGCCAAGGAACTGGGACCAATGCCTTTAGCCCAGTGGAATCACTCAGTTATGAGCAAGCCCGCGATGAACTGGTCGAAATCGTGCGTATTTTGGAGCTCGGACAGATGAGTCTTGATGAATCGCTGGCTTACTGGGAACGGGGCGAAGCACTAGCAAAGCAATGCGAAATGTACCTGGCTGACGCCACTCAACGGATTGAAACAGCGCTGGGAACCACCCAAGATTAGTCGGTAGCGATTGGATCGGTCTGTGCCATAGTCTCGATGAGTTGATTGAACTGATCCTCGGTTGCAGCGCCTGTTATGAGTAACCGCGCATCTCCCAAATCAACCGCCCGCAGATCACGCACATCACGATCGGAACTGGTGTACAGCTCGACAGTCGTATCTCCCACCTGGTAGGTGTCAGTATGCTCCCGAACGTGTTCATCGGCTGAATCAATGGCCTCGGTTAGTGGCAGGCCAGTTTGAGTGAGCTGGACATATCCATCGTTCCCAATAACCCAGCCGACAATTGGGGCAGGCTGGCCCTGTATCATGGCTCGACGAGCAGAGTTAGGTATCCAATCTGCTGGCATGTTTGGCATGCGTACCGAAAAGTCCATCGCGCGAGCTTCTAAATCCAAAAAGGCTGCAGCATCGACCTCATTGACTTGGGCATTCTCAGCAGTGTCTCGACCGAAAGTACACATTCCGGTGAAACCGACCGCAATAATCATTACCACGATAATTACCGCCAATGAGAGGAAAATGTCTCGACCATTTTGAAAGATTCTTGGTTTTTCTTCTGCCACGCCCAACAGTATTTCACGAAACCTAGCTCTTGAGCGACGTGGCTGCCACCAAATAATGGGGGTATCAATAACATCCCCACCAAATCGGGCAAGACTAATCACCCCAAAACCAGAAAAACTCCCAAAATTGCCCTATTTTGGGTGAGCAATTGCCCCACAAGTGTGATGGAAAGTGGAAGAATGAAATGCGGATTTCGGCTGCGGCACCACCCACATGCCGATTTTTACATTCCAGTAACAGCCCATGCTTTGAAACAAGGAAGGCTTTGGCCCCATGTCAGAAACCCCCATTGGAATTCCGGATCGCAACCTCGCTCTTGAGCTTGTCCGTGTCACTGAAGCAGCCGCCTTGGCCTCCGGCCGCTGGGTTGGCCGAGGCATGAAAAACGAGGGTGATGGCGCTGCCGTGGATGCCATGCGTAAACTCATCAACTCCGTCCAGATGAACGGCATCGTTGTCATTGGTGAAGGTGAGAAGGATGAAGCTCCCATGCTATTCAATGGTGAGTTGGTCGGTACTGGTGATGGCCCTGACATTGATATCGCAGTTGACCCCATTGACGGCACCTCGTTGATGGCTGAAGGTCGTCCCAACGCCATTTCTGTGTTGGCTGCTGCCGAACGCGGCACGATGTTTGATCCTTCAGCCGTGTTCTACATGAATAAGATTGCTGTGGGCCCTGAAGCAGTCGGCTGTATCGACATCACTGCCCCCGTTGCCCACAATATTCAAGCAGTAGCCAAGGCAAAAGGCATTACCGCTTCTGATGTTACGGTTGTTGTCCTTGACCGACCACGTCACGATAACCTTATCGCCGATATTCGCGCTGCAGGCGCAAAAGTACGGCTTATTCGGGATGGCGATGTTGCTGGCGCGGTTGCTGCTGCACAGAATAATAACTCGGTGGACCTAATGATGGGCATTGGTGGTACTCCAGAGGGTATTATCACTGCTTGCGCCATGAAGTGCATGGGTGGCGAGATCCAAGGCATGCTTCATCCTAAGGATGAGGAAGAAGCCGAGAAAGCCCGCGCTGCTGGCCATGATCTAGATAAAGTTCTGACCACCAATGAACTGGTTTCTTCTGACAATTGCTATTTTGTAGCTACCGGTGTGACCAATGGTGACATGCTACGTGGTGTTTCCTACCGCAAGAATGGTGCTACCACTCGGTCTTTGGTAATGCGGTCAAAGTCTGGCACGGTGCGTTTCATTGAGTCAGTCCATCAGCTGCCAAAGCTACAAGAATACGCGGTTGTAGACTACAGCCCGAAGATCTGAAAACTGCTGTGAAATCCATTGCTCCTCAACTCACTCGCTATCTGGTGAGTTGAGGAGCAAATTATTTTGCTAAAGATTTGCGGCAACTTGCAGGAAGTAGGTGTGACACGTCCAAGTCTTGCACACATAGGTCACGAATTTACTTCAAACATGAAGCTATGGGTCGGTTATGCTGATTACCGCTTTGAGACTTATCGGAGCTTAGCTTAGTGGCAATTGTGCGGCGCAATCACCTCCTGCAGCTTTGCAAATACGCAGGTCAGAAGCCCGATAAGTCTCAGGGGGCTAGTTGGGCTTTGGGATAAAATATGGGAGGCTAACCTAGCAGGCTTTAGCCAGCACCCCAAACCCTACAATTGGTCAATAATGATTTTCTTCATCCCGAGGATCTTGTTGCGGGTGTCTTCATGAGCCATAAGCATGGAGATGTCCCGCGGCACAATTTGCCAAGAAACACCGTATTCATCCACGCACCAACCACAGGCCTCAGCTTCTGGGACAGCGGAAAGTGCATCCCAGTAGCGGTCAATTTCTGCTTGGTCATCGCAATAGACCAACATGGAAACTCCTGGGGTGAAGGTGAAATCATGATATGACCCAGAGTCCATAGCCGCGAAATAATGCCCCAAGAGCTTGAAGTCTGTGAACATGACCGACCCAGGTTCGATACCAGCAGAGTCGTCTTCGTAATGAAGGAGCACACCACGGCTGGAGTCATTAAAAAGCGAGATCCACTTAGTGGTGGCGGCTTCTGCCTTGAAGTGATTGACCTGACCAAACATGAATGAAGGCACTACGAAGGGTCGTGGCTCACCAGCAGGATCAGTGAGCATGAGCTGCCAAGTAAAACCAAATTTGTCGCGCACCCACGCATAGCGTTTGCTGAAAGGGTACTCCCCTAATTCCATAAGGACACCACCGACGCTGAGCTGCTCATAGAGCTCATCAAGGTAGGCACGGGCGGCTTCTTCACCGCCAAATAGGAGGGGGTCGAAGTTGAGAATGCCGCTAATCGAAGGATTGGGAGCAAACTCTTCCCCACCGTTGACAAGGAGAAACTCAAATCCATGAATGTCAATGACGGTGGCCAGTCCCGGCTTGTGTTCGGCAATCCGGGCCTGCCGGAAGACCTCAGCGTAGTACTGTGCGACCTCTCCAGCATTATTGTTGCACCAAATTGCGGGCATAATTTTCTGAGACATAAGTGATAAGCCTAAATTATTCACCCCATAAAATGCCACTTCCAAGCTGTCTGCCATCACTAACACCGTAGGTGTGTTTCATGACACACACCACCCAAAGTTTTCCCCCAACACCACACGTGCGGCCATTTTTGGTCCATACTAATAGGGGTGACTGCGCCACCCCACAGGTGGCGCCATCAGATGCCTTTTCCATAAATCAACTGCGCTCCGGCCAGCAGCTGGGGTAGGACGAAATACGAGGTGGATTTAAACCTATGACTGAGTACCGCATTGAACACGACACCATGGGTGAAGTGAAGGTTCCCGTCAACGCTCTGTGGCGTGCCCAAACCCAACGTGCTGTGGAGAATTTCCCGATTTCCGGTCGCGGCCTTGAGGCAGCGCAGATCCGAGCAATGGGTCTCCTTAAAGCTGCTTGCGCACAAGTAAATAAGGATCGTGGCCTGCTGCCAGCCGAGCAGGCCGACGCCATCATTGCTGCTGCGAAGGAAATCGCTGACGGAACTCACAACGCTGAATTCCCCATTGATGTCTTCCAGACTGGCTCTGGTACGTCCTCCAATATGAACACCAACGAGGTCATTGCATCAATTGCAAAAGCCAATGGTGTGGATGTTCACCCCAATGACCATGTCAATATGGGCCAATCCTCCAACGATACCTTCCCTACCGCAACCCACGTGGCTGCCACCGAGGCTGCCGTCAAGGACCTAATTCCCGGTTTGAAGGTGTTGCAGGCTTCTTTGGCCGCCAAGGCCAAAGCTTGGGAGACTGTGGTCAAGTCTGGCCGCACCCACCTCATGGACGCCGTTCCAGTGACCTTGGGACAAGAATTTGCTGGTTATGCCCGCCAGATTCAGGCAGGCATTGAACGAGTTGAGGCTACTTTGCCCCGCCTTGGCGAACTACCTATCGGTGGTACCGCCGTGGGCACCGGCCTAAACACTCCAGCCGATTTTGGTGAGAAAGTCACCGCCGAACTGGTTAAGCTCACCGGTGTAGAAGAACTGCGTGAGTGTGTTAATCACTTTGAAGCCCAAGCAAACCGCGATGGTTTGGTGGAATTCTCCGGCGCCATGCGCACCGTTGCAGTTTCGCTGAATAAGATCGCTAATGATATTCGCTGGATGGGCTCTGGCCCATTGACCGGCCTTGGCGAGATTCACCTGCCAGACCTCCAACCAGGTTCTTCCATCATGCCAGGCAAAGTCAATCCTGTGTTGTGTGAGACTGCTACCCAAGTTGCTGCACAGGTGATTGGTAATGACGCTGCTGTAGCCTTCGCTGGTTCCCAGGGTCACTTCGAATTGAACGTATTCATCCCTGTGATGGCCCGCAATGTACTTGAATCGGCCCGCCTGCTGGCCAACACTGCTCGTGTCTTCGCTGAGCGGCTGGTTGATGGCATTGAACCCAATGAGCAGCGCATGCGCACCCTTGCAGAGTCCTCGCCTTCAATCGTGACCCCGTTAAACTCTGCTATTGGCTATGAGAATGCTGCTAAGGTCGCAAAGACGGCACTGAAGGAAGGCAAGACCATCCGTCAGACTGTTATCGACATGGGCTTTGTTGATGGCGAAAACCTAACCGAGGAGGAACTGGACAAGCGCCTCGATGTATTGGCTATGGCCAACACCGATCGGGATAAGTTCTAATATCTGAAACTTACAACTCCCCTGATTAGTCGGCAGTTCACCTAAGCTGCCAATCGGGGGAGTTTTTATTTTGTCGTAATTACCCCCAAACCGTTGTTATCAATTTCAAAATTCGCCTACCAACTGGTGGGTTTATTAGTGCACTTACCAAACCCAGATTAATATGCCATAAATCACTTTTATTTAAGTCTTGTGCGCTATCTTACATAGGTGTACATTGCGATTGTTCCCGGTTGTCGATTTCTTTTATCAAACCGTATCCCCTCTTCAGTCAATCTTAAGCAGTCAAAAGGAGCTGGACCGACATGAGTACTGACACCACAACTGGCTCTACTCCTGGCGAGGACACTAACCAAAACCTCACCCCGCTAGGACCGAATCTCAAACAAGCTGCGACTACCGCCAGCACCCGCAGTGCACTCATGGGCGCGATTTTCCTCATGGCAACCAGCGCCATTGGACCGGGGTTTCTCACACAAACCGCCACCTTCACTGCGCAATTGGGTTCGGCTTTTGCCTTCGCCATTGTGGTTTCAATCATTTTGGACATTGCCATCCAGCTCAATGTATGGCGGGTAATCGGTATTTCTGGGCTGCGAGCCCAAGAGCTTGGTAATCGGGTTTTACCTGGTCTTGGCTGGCTTTTGGCAGCTTTGATTGCCATTGGTGGTTTGGTTTTTAATATAGGCAACATTGCAGGTGCCGGACTTGGTGTTAATGCCATGTTTGGCGCCAATGAAAAACTGGGCGGGCTGATTACCGCACTATTGGCCATCGCAATTTTTCTATTCAAACGGCTTGGGGTGGCCCTCGATAAGATTCTGGTGGCCCTTGGCGTAGTTATGGTGGCATTGACCGCCTATGTAGCATTTGTCTCCAAACCACCAGTTGGTGAGGCGCTGCGAAACGCGGTCTGGCCAGATACCATCAATTGGTTGGTCATCACCACACTGGTTGGTGGCACAGTTGGTGGTTACATTACCTATGCCGGTGCACACCGCATGCTGGATTCCGGAAAAACCGGTGTAGATAATGTCAAGTCGGTCTCTCGTTCTTCCATCACTGGCATCTTACTTACTGGCCTCATGCGGATTGTGTTGTTCCTAGCGGTCCTAGGTGTGGTCGCTGGTGGCGCGGTGCTGGATACGAAAGGTAATCCGGCAGCAGATGCCTTCCAAGCAGCCGCCGGTGAGATTGGCCTGCGCGTGTTTGGGGTGGTTTTGTGGGCTGCTGCGCTTAGCTCCATTATTGGAGCAAGCTATACTTCGGCATCATTTTTCGTCGATAAGAAAGATAGCACTGGGCGGTTACAAACTTGGTTGACCATTATTTTCATTCTGGGTTCAACAACGTTCTTCGCAGTCGTGGGCACCGCACCAGCAACACTGCTGATATTTGCTGGGGCGTTTAACGGTCTGGTGCTGCCGATCGGATTTATGGTGGTTATGTTTATTGCCATTTTCCGGCAGAAGGATCTGCTGCATGGGTATCGCTATCCAGTGTGGCTAATTGTAATTGGTGTCCTAGCAACCTTTATGACGTGGTTTATGGGGTGGGACTCTTTCGGTAAGGTTTTTGCGCTCCTAGGTTAAGCTTTGAAAACACCTGTCCATATTTGAAGGGGCACACAATGAACACCATCGATCTAAATGCCGACCTCGGCGAAAGCTTTGGGGCGTACACCATTGGCAACGATCACGATGTATTAAAACTAGTCAGCAGCGCCAATATTGCTTGTGGTTTTCATGCAGGTGATCCGGTTGTCATGCACAAAACCTGTGCTCAAGCTATCGAGGCTGGGGTTCGCTTAGGCGCACACCCCGGTTATCGCGACCTAGCTGGCTTCGGCCGACGTACTATGATTTACCACCCTGATGAGCTGCGTGCTGAGATCATTTATCAGATTGGCGCATTGCAGGCATTAGCTCAAGCTGTCGGGGGCGAACTGAGTTACGTCAAGCCACACGGTGCATTGTATAACCACATTGCCGCGGCTAATGGTGCTGGGCATGAACAAGCGGATGCTGTAATCGATGCGATCATGACGGTTAATCCCAATCTGAAGCTCATGGGCCTAGCAGGTTCTGCCATCCTTGAATACGCCCAAGACCGTGGTTTAAAGGTGATCGCTGAAGCCTTTGCGGATCGAGCCTATAACTCCGATGGCACGCTGGTTTCACGCACCCAACCTGGTTCAGTGCTGCATGATCCGCTGGCTGCTGCCGATCAAGCTCTGGCTTTCGCGCTTGGTGAACCAATTAAATCGCTACAGGGTGATGCCATACATGTCCAAGCCGATAGCATCTGTGTACATGGGGATAATGCCCAAGCAGTCGCACTGATTGAAACCATTCGATCACGGCTATCTGACAATGGGGTGAATGTTCGCGCATGTTGATCAAGCCCTGCGGCGAAACCGCTATCCTCATCGATCTTAACGACGCCGATGGCAATCCTTTGACTGCAGCCATGCGCTTACGCGAAGCAATCGATGTGGCTTGTGCAACTGGCCATCTGGTGGGAATAACCGAAGTGATACCAGCTGCGGCAACTCTGCTTATTCACCTCGACCCAACCATAATGCCTGCCGCCGAAATCGCCGAGATAATAACTCACCTTGATCTTTCACCATTTTTGGCGCAGACCACGCAGCGCACCTCACTTATTGAGATACCAGTTTCTTATAATGGGCCAGACTTAGAAAGCCTTGCCAACCACTTGGGAATAGCACCTAAACGGCTGATTCAACTTCATGGTGAGCTGCAGTGGACCGCTGCTTTTGGTGGGTTCGCTCCAGGATTCATGTACCTAGTTTGCGAGGAATTCCCGTTTACCGTGCCAAGGCTAGAAAGCCCCCGAGCCGCCATTCCCGCAGGTTCAGTAGCACTTGCCGGTAGTTTCAGTGCTGTTTATCCCCAACAGTCCCCTGGCGGTTGGCAACTGATCGGCCACACTGATCTTTTAATGTGGAACACCAAACGCCGCAATCCTTCTCTCATTCAGCCTGGTGATACCGTCCGATTCAGCAACCTGACACGCTAATCCACCACCAACCGATCGGCAGCGAAGGAGACTACATATGGTTTATTCCCATTCCCAACCGGTGTTTCGTGTGCACACCACCGGACCATTAGCTTTGCTGCAAGATCAAGGACGGCCTGGGTTTTCCACCTTGGGGGTAAGCCCCTCAGGTAGCTTCGACCGTTTGTCGGCTGCGCGTGCCAATTTCGCCTTGGGCAATTCTAAAAACGCACCGGTGGTGGAAATCTTGCTAGGCGGGTTCACGGCTGAAGCACTTGCCCCTATCTCACTGATCGTTACTGGAGCTGCTGCTCGAATCCTCATCTCTAACTGTCATAGCAGCCGTAGTTCCTATAGCAACACCATCATTGATCTTAAACAAGGTGAAACTATCAGCATTGAAACTGCTGAGCACGGATTACGTTCTTATTTGGCCATTCGTGGTGGGTTTGATGTCGCAGAAGAACTAGGCTCAGCCAGCACAGATCGTTTAAGTGGCATTGGACCCGCTCCCATTGCTAACAATGATGTGTTGTTTTCCTCAGGTAGCTGGATTGCCAATCCAGACTGGTTGCCGCTTCTTCGACAGATACCACCAGTATGGAATCGAGCTAAACAAGCAGAACTAACAGTGATTCTCGGACCGCGGGACGACTGGTTCACTAGCGAGTCTATCCGGCACTTCCTGACCCAAACTTATAGTGTCAGCTCCCAATCTGATCGGATCGGACTCCGTATGATTCCGACTGAAGTACCTTTGCAGCGCCAGAAATCGCGGCAAAACGCCGAGTTACTCAGTGAAGGTATGGTTCGTGGCTCCATTCAGGTACCCCCCAACGGTGAACCAGTTGTCTTTGGTCCCGATCATCCCGTGACTGGTGGATATCCGGTAATTGCCGTTCTAACCAGAAAATCCAGCGACTATGCTGCCCAACTTGCTCCTGGTCAGTTGGTACGCTTCCGATTGCAACCTCGGCGTCCCCTGTTTAGTGCATCTTCACACCAATGACTGCATGACGATGTGCTGAGATTTGAGCAAATAATTGTTGAGCAGTGTGGAGCTTTCCCGCGCTTTCCGCGCCTGAATCAACTCCATCAATTGATGATCCAATTTTATAAAGGGTTGATACACTCGGTGCTCATATAGGTTAGCGAAGAACACTAGTCGGAATTGCGCCAAAATGGTGTACCCGACCCGAATCATGCGTTCAATGCCTGTGGCAGTGAAAATGGCCATGTGAAAGTCACTATCAGCAATCGCCACCGCATTCCAGTCTTCATCTAGTAATGCTTCCGTGGCGGTGGCACAGGCGATTCGCATTTCCGTTAGACAACTTTCGATGGCGGCGTCTTTGGACATGACTTCTTGGAGCGAGGCTATTTCGCAGATGCGTCGAAACGCGTACAGATCTTCGATGTCTTTAATACTGAAGTCTCGCACAAAGACCCCGCGGTTGGGAAAATGTATAAGCAAGCCAATGTCCATTAGGAACCGATAAGCTTCCCGCAGTGTGTTCCGAGATACGCCATACCTTTCGCTGAGCGAAACCTCGAATAATTGCGTTCCCGGCGCATATTCCCCCGCTAGGATTTCGTCTCGAATTTGTGTAGATAAATGCTCGGCAGCAGTGCGAGCCTTAAGGGAAGGATTTTCCATGTTGTATGCCCAGAGTTGCTGTGTGCGGACAGCAATCTGCCACGCATCATTAATTTGTACCTGTCAATATTTAAATCTAATTCTGACCGGTTTTATTACATGCAAACTCTTTTTCTACCGACGCCGCCCCCGTCGCTTGGATTTATGCACCCCAGTTCGCTGCTCACGACGTACCCGTTTTGCCTGCGCTTTTTCCGTTGCTGTCTTTTTTACTACCGCTCCCCGGGAGGTATTGGGGGTACGACCTTTAGCAATGCCAACGAAGTCTTGAATGCTTTCGGTATCGTTGGTTTTCTTCCACACTAAGGCAATAGTAGTAGGTGCGATATTTGGGTCGATGAAATCACGATGCTGTATTTGCTTTCCACTCAGCGCTTTTACTAGTGGCCGTGGAGCAATAACTAATCCTACATTTGCTGCCACTAGGCTTAAGTGTTGCCGAATGTCTTCTGGATCAATGTAGCCTGTAGTGCTAGCACTATGGTTTATCAGCTCACCTTCTATGTCAGTTGGAACCACTTTCTCCAATAATGTCAGGGTGTGGTCTTTGGGTAATGCAATGCCAAGCTGTTCTTCGTAGAGGCGTACAAGGTGGAGGGAATCGTCAATGCGGGAATCAGGCAACCGAATTAGTCCAAGCTGAACTTGATCGGCGAGTACTTCAGCAAGTGGATCAGCAGCGGGGTGGGTACTAAGCCCGCCATGGTTGGTACGTTGCTGAAACCGCTGAAACCATTTATCGGGTTCGGTGCCGGTGGCGAAACTTAGGGTCAACATGGGTTTTAATGCTACCGTTTATATTGTGAATGAAGAATCTGTACGTCAGCCGTCAGGGACTGCCATGAAGCCTCAAACTGCTGCAAAGAAGCTGGGGATTTACTTTCCAGCCACACCAGCGGAGTTCCAGGCCAATGCACTGACCCACGACGAATTTGTGTCCTTGCAGGTCGCTCCCCCACAGTGGCTAGTGGATCTGCGACGCGATGGCCCACACCCTCGGCCAGTAGTGGCACAGAAACTGGGCATTACTATTGCCGCGCTCAAGCGCAATGATTTAGATAAGCCACTGACCACTGCCGAAATCAAAGAGTTGCTTGCCAACCAGCCAGTATGGTTGCGTGAAGCACGAACTGCATTGGCGAATAGCCGGGTCGAACGTGGTGAGATTACCAAGGATTAGTTTCGGTCAAGTGAGCTAGAAAATGTTGAGCGTGTCACCCGAACCACCTTATGTTGCCGTGATTTTTTCCTCGGTCAGGACAAAATCAGACCCTGACCTAGATGATGGCTATTCTGCTACAGCCCAGAAGATGGAAAAGCTAGCTCGAAAGCAAGCTGGTTTCCTCGGGCTGCGTTCGGTGCGTGACGAGCACACTGGTTTTGGCATTACGGTAAGCTATTGGCGCGATGAAACTGCCGCTCAAGATTGGCGGAATGTCCAAGAGCACTTGGAAGCTCAACGGCAAGGTCGTGACCGCTGGTATTCTTCTTACCACGTGGAAGTAGCAAAAGTGACTAAACGCTACGGATACTCGCAAGAACTTTAGGCACAATCAGATGCCCCAATCAGCCCATTGAGCCACGCAGCTCGCAGTCCAACTGGGCTGGTTTGGTCATCCCATTGGACATCAGTCCAGCCATGCAGCGCATTGCCCACCATAGTTGGTAGGTGGCGAAGTTGTGTAATATCCATGCTCTGCTGACGAACTGGCACCCCTTGATCTGCTACAGCGTGGCGGGTCAGTTCCCAGGTCACCGAAGGCAAAACAGCTGCTTGTGGACTTGGAGTAACTAGAGTATCGCCGTCCCACCAGGCTAGTGCTGCGGTGGTAGTTTCTTTGGGGTACCCATTGTCGTCTAGTAACAGCACATCATCGAAACCAGACGCTTGGGCGTTGTTACGCAAGGCTAAAAGTGTAGCTAAATCCCAACCCTTAACTGTGGGTTTTTCCCGTGGATCGATGACACCGGTTGTGGCAAGGTGGGTTATATTTCGACGTGGTGGTGCAGGCCTAAGCAGGAGATAAATCTCTTGGTTCTGCAGGTCATATTCCAGTCGTGGAAACCACCGGCCGGTATCTGGCACTACAGCTAATATGAGCTCATCAAAATCAGCTGGCAATACCCGCGATACCTGTGACTCAAAACGGCGAAGATGCAGGTTAAACCCACGAACCTGACCGTCAGTTAACAAAAAGGAATCAATAATCATCCGTGGAAACTGGCGCTTTTGCACCGGTACAAAACTGCTGCCGGAGTACCAATAAAAAGTCATTATTTAGGATAGTCCTGCCCAAAAAGTTGAAGTAAGGGTCGAGATTTCGTAATGATTTCACGATACTCTTCCTCATGATCCGACAACGCCAAAATCGCCCCACCCACCCCGTAACTAATGCCAGTTTCATCAACAATGATTGTGCGGATCACCATAGAGAGATCCATCGCACCATCAACCCCGAAATACCCCAGTGCCCCGGAATAAATTCCACGGGCCTCCCCTTCGACCGCATCAATGATTTCCATGGTTCGAACTTTTGGAGCACCGGTCATAGAACCACCCGGGAATGCTACTTTAATCAGATCAATCACCGAACAATCTGGTCGTAGTTTTGCCCGCACCGTGCTCACCAGTTGATGCACAGTAGCAAAACTTTCTACAGCAAATAGTGGATTCGCTTCTACGGAACCGGGCTGAGCCACACGGGCGAGGTCATTGCGCACCAGATCAACAATCATGAGGTTTTCCGCCCGATCCTTCGGGTTCGTGGCTAGGTCTGCTCGCAGCTTTTCATCTTCTTCTGGTGTTGTGCCGCGCGGTCTCGTGCCCTTGATTGGTCGTGATTCCACTACCTTGTAGGCATCCACCTTTAAAAACCGCTCTGGCGAACTTGACAGTACCGCCACTTCACCAAAATTTAGATAAGCACCAAACGGAGCTGGGTTGTCATTACGTAATGCGAGGTAGGTGGGGAAAGAATCGACCGTCCCCGGCGCGCGCAATTGATTGGTCAGGCAGACTTCGTAGCTATCCCCGGCGATGATGTGTTGTGCGCAAATGGTGATTGCTGCCAAATATTCTGCTTTGGTTTTTGCCTGTAGTTTGCCGATAGTGCCGATTTTTGGTGTTAATGGCTGTGGGTTTTGCAGTTGGTTTTCCACTTGGTTTAACCACTGATGCTGTTGGTAATTAGCCTGTTCGTCGGGTGTTTCTAGCCATAATAGGTGGGTGGAATTGGTAGTGTGATCGACGGCGATCATGCGGTCGATGAAAAGCAGATAGGCATCTGGGTAGGGTGATTGGTGAGCGTGGTTTCCACCGCATTCTGCTTTGAGCTCGTAGCCTAAATATCCTACCCAGCCTAGGTTGAATCCCAGATTCAGGTGGGTAACTGCAGAGCAATCGGCGTGGGTGTGAGCCAAGGCGGCGTCGATGTGATCGAAGACTGGGCCGTCGGCAAGTGAGAGGCGTAGGCTGCGTGCGTAGGGCCCAGAGGTATCGCCAAGGTAGCTGATTGCACCGTCTGTGTGTTGACGATCGGTGGCGTCAAGAAAGAAGCTTTGCGACGAGTCGGCGAATAGGTGGGCAAAAGTTGCTGCGGTGTCAGTGACGTGTTGGATGGTGCGTGAGTGTACAGTGAACTGATTGCGCTGGTTATGCTCCTTGGCGAGCAGGAGGAAATTGTGTAGTAGTTGGCGTCCGTTAAAACCGCCAACTGATTCTGGATGGAATTGTACTCCCCACTGGGGTTTGTTCCGATGTTCGATAGCCATGACGGTTCCGGCGGCGGTGCGTGCGGTGACTTTCAGATCGGCGGGTATGGGGTCGGCGATCAGTGAGTGGTAGCGCACCACTTCCAGTGGACTGGGAAGGTCTGTAAAAAGCTTGGTGCCGTCATGGGTGATGAGGGTGGTTTCGCCGTGGACAGGTTTTTCGGCGAGTGTGGTGCCGCCGCCCCAAGCGTAGGCCATTGCCTGATGGCCGAGGCAAACTCCTAGCATGGGAACTTTGGAGGTTCGGATAATGTCTAGGGTTGCGCCGATGTCTGTTGGGTTATCTACTCGACCTGGGCCGGGAGAGAGCACAATGGCGTCGAAGTGTGCGGTATCGCTTGGTGTGATACCTGAATCGAAGGATCGTACTTCGGGGCGATGTCCAAGGATTTCCTCCAAATAGGCGACCAGATTGAAGGTGAAAGAATCTCGATGATCGATAACTAGCACGCGCACGGTTGTAAGGCTATCGGAATACTGGGCTGTTACCTAGCTAGGTGGGCATTGCCGCGCTGATACAGCTGGTGCCCCCCTTGAGACTTATCGGACCGAAAAGGTAGCAGAAAAGGCGAACAGGAACTTTGTTTGACCTGCAATTTTTCTAGTAGGGGTGGGTCCGATAAGTGTCGGAGGGCTTTGGGGTTTCATTAGTCTAGTGCCGCTCGCATCCTACCCACGGGGTGCCTTTAGGGGGCATGTGGCCTTCGCATTCCAATCACAAAACCTTTCACACAGTGCAAGTTTGCACTCGATGCAATTTCGGACCTATAGTCACATGTATGGGCAAAACGGAAATGTCTCATCGGGACCGCAAACGCATCCAAATGCAGCATGCCTTGGAAACCGCTGCAACCCAGCTGGTTCACCAGCATGGCTTTGACAATGTCACGGTTGACGATATTGCAACAGAAGCAGGGGTCTCGAAGCGAACCTTCTTCAATTACTTCGCATGCAAGGAGGATGCGATTGTTGGTCCACCACCCCGCGAGCCTTCGGATGAAGAAGTCTCTGCCTTTTTGGCAGCTGACCACCCAAACCTGGCGCGAGCAACCTTGGAGCTTTTCATGGACATCGTGTTTCCACCACATGAGCAGCTTCCGCTGCCAGAAGAGACTATGGAAATCCGGAGGGAAATCGTCGGGGCAATACCAGAATTACATCGACACCATTTTGCCCGGTTTCATGTCGCGCATAAGCAGGTCAGTGACTTGGTAATGCAATATTTAACTGCACATCCAGCTGCCCGCCGCACTGAGGCTGCACCGGAGATTGAAGCCCAGATCATCACCGGACTCGCGGCATCTGCTATTCACACTGGCTTTTTATTGCGCCGACACTATGGCCTCGATACCGGCAATCCTAGAGATACATCTTTTGAAGTTCTAACTCTGAGTAGCAAAGTCTTAAATTCTTAAAGGAAAACTACAATGACAAACCAACTAAACACTGAAAACCCACCAATAGAAGAACAATCGGCCTCTGCTATGACGGCTGAGGATCATAAGCGCGCCAAATGGGTTATGGTCGCGCTTATGGCTGGCATGCTGTTAGCCAGCCTCGATCAAATGATTTTTTCCACTGCGCTACCAACCATCGTTGGTGAGCTTGGTGGCGTCAACCACATGATGTGGGTGATTTCTGCTTACCTGGTCGCGGAAACAATCATGCTCCCGATTTACGGCAAGCTTGGCGATCTTGTCGGCCGTAAGTACTTGTTCCTTGGGGCCATGGTGGTGTTTCTTCTCGGTTCGGTGATTGGTGGTATCGCCAATTCCATGCTGCTGTTGATTCTGGGCCGTGCTGTTCAAGGTATTGGTGCTGGTGGCATGATGATTTTGTCCCAAGCTATTATCGCGGACATCATTCCTGCCCGCGATCGTGGCCGGTATATGGGCATGATGGGTGGCGTTTTTGGATTATCCGCCGTACTTGGCCCGCTCCTAGGTGGCTGGTTTAGTGAAGGTATTGGTTGGCGCTGGGCGTTTTGGATGAACTTGCCGGTCGGCGCTTTGGCAATTGCAATCGCATTTTATTTCATTCGCATTCCTGCTTCCCCAAAGGTGTCCTTTAAGTGGGATTATTTGGGAACCTTCTTCATGATCGTTGCCACGGTTTCGCTCATCCTGTTCACGACTTGGGGTGGCTCGCAATATGCTTGGACAGATCCGGTAATTATCGGTTTGATTATCACCACCATTGTTGCTGGTGTTGTGCTGGTCTTTGTTGAACTACGTGCCACCGACCCATTGATCCCGCTAAACTTCTTTAAAAACCACAACTTTGCTCTTGCTACCTCTGCTGGTCTTGTGATCGGTATTGCCATGTTTGGTGTCATTGGCTACCTGCCTACCTATATCCAAATGGTGGAAGGTATTACCGCCACCGAAGCTGGCTACATGATGATTCCCATGATGGTCGGCATGATGGGATGCTCCATTTGGTCGGGCCGCCGCATCTCCTATACCGGCAAGTACCATTCCTACCCCATCGTCGGTCTGATTATTATGGCCATTTCGATGCTCCTACTCCACTCCTTGCACGTGGACACACCGCTGTGGCTGCTTGGTCTTTTCCTATTCATTTTCGGCACTGGAATTGGGTTGTCCATGCAAGTGTTGGTGTTGGTTGTACAAAACACCCTCCCACTGGAAGTGGTCGGTACCGCTACCTCGGTTAATAATTTCTTCCGACAAATTGGTGCTTCCCTTGGCTCAGCATTGGTTGGTGGGGTATTCGTTGGCAACCTCACTGATGAACTGGCAAACCGGCTGCCTGCGGCTGTTGAAGCACTCAGCCCAGAACAACAGCAGGCTTATGCGGCAGCTGGTGGTATTGATAGCAATAATGTCACCCCGACAATTGTGCATGCGTTGCCTACCCCGCTACACGACGCTTTCGTAGCGGCTTACAACTCCGCACTGACCCCCGTTTTCTTGATACTGGTGCCATTGATCGTATTGGCACTGCTCTTGGTGGCACGGATCAAACACGAACCACTACGTACCACTGCGAAATTCACCAGCGGTCATTAACAAAGAGTACCCCGCCAGTCTGCAAACGAGACTAGCGGGGCTTTTATTGGTGTTTTAGGCCAGTTTCCATTCTTCTAGGCCCTCGTAAAGGGGATATTCCTCGGCGAGTTTTTCCACTCGATCCCGCAGGTCAGCAACTGGGGTGGCTCCGGTGAGTGCCTCAGCAATGATGTCAGCAACTTTTGTAAACCCAGTGGCATCGAAACCGCGGGTAGCTAGTGCTGGAGTGCCGATCCGCAAGCCAGAAGTCACCATTGGTGGGCGTGGGTCAAATGGCACGGCATTGCGATTGACAGTAATGCCCACCTCATGCAGCAAATCCTCCGCCTGCTGACCATCCAGCTGGGAGTTGCGCAGATCAACCAATACTAGGTGTACATCGGTACCGCCGGTGAGCACAGATACACCAGCATTCTGACAATCTTGGGCGGATAGGCGCTCGGCAAGAATCCGAGCGCCTTCTAGGGTACGTTCTTGGCGTTCCTTGAATTCTGGGGTACCAGCAATCTTAAGTGCCACTGCCTTTGCGGCAATCGCGTGCACCAATGGACCTCCCTGCTGACCAGGGAAAACCGCTGAGTTTAGTGGTTTTGCATATTCCTGTTTGGCCAGAATCAAACCAGAACGTGGCCCCCCTAAAGTCTTATGCACGGTAGTGGAAACGACATCAGCATGTGGCACTGGACTTGGGTGTAGGCCAGCAGCAACCAGACCAGCGAAGTGCGCCATATCCACCCACAGTTTGGCGCCAACCTCTTCGGCAATCGACTGGAAAGCCGCAAAATCTTGTTGACGCGGGTAGGCCGACCAACCGGCGATCAATACCTGTGGGCGCTCTATTAGTGCTTGCTCGCGCACCTTATCCATATTCACTCGGAAGGTCTCGGGATCGACCTCATAGGCGGCAACTTCATATAGTTTGCCGGAAAAATTCAGGTGCATGCCGTGAGTAAGGTGTCCACCATGTGCCAAGGACAGGCCCATGATCTTCTCCCCTGGTTTTGCCAGCGCCATTAATACTGCGGCATTAGCCTGGGCACCAGCATGTGGCTGCACATTGGCGAATTCAGCACCAAAAAGTTCCTTCGCACGATTACGTGCCAGATCTTCAACCACATCGGCATGCTCACAACCGCCATAGTAGCGACGGCCGGGATAGCCTTCAGCATATTTGTTGGTAAAAACCGACCCCTGTGCCTGTAGCACTGCACGGGGTACGAAGTTTTCTGATGCAATCATTTCCAAAGTATTGCGCTGGCGAGAAAGCTCACCTGCGATTGCGCCCGCGACCTCTGGGTCGAGATCGGCAAGCGACTGGTATCGGATGTCATTCGTCATGCTGAAGACCCGCAAACCTTTCGTTAAATCCAAGCCCCTGGTTCCGCCACCAGAGTTCTACCCAGGGGCTAGTCTAACCCACGAAAATTTGAACAGTTAATTTTCAACTCCGCTTTTCGCAGGCTAATGTCCGCCGCACCAATCCTCGCTATCACAGAAATAACAAGCTCACTGTTTTTAGGACGCGAGAAATTCTTTTCTCAATACGTTGTCTTGAGCGCATTTTCAAGGGCAGAATGTAATTCATGGCACGCCCCAACGACTGCAGCCCCTATTTGGATTTCGATCGATCCTCTTGGCGAAAGCTGCGCAAGTCTTTTCCCCAAGTTCTCACCGAAGACGAGTTAGAGAAACTTCGTGGTATCGGGGAAAACATAGACCTAGATGAGGTCGCCGAGGTTTATCTACCCCTCAGTCGTCTTATTCACCTGCAAGTCCAAGCCCGCCAAGAACTCACCGCCGCCACTGAAACCTTCCTAGGTGAACACAATCAACATGTGCCTTTTATTATTGGGGTAGCTGGCTCAGTGGCAGTGGGAAAATCTACCACAGCTCGATTATTGCAGGTGTTGCTACAGCGATGGCCAAGTCACCCGCATGTGGATTTAATCACCACCGATGGGTTTTTGTCCCCCGCGGCCGAACTTCTTCGGCGCGGATTGATGAATCGTAAAGGCTTTCCAGAAAGCTACGATCAACGTTCTCTATTACGCTTTGTCACCGATGTAAAATCCGGTAAACCTCATGTCAAAGCACCAATGTACTCTCACACCCTCTATGACCGGATTCCAGGTGAATTTATTACCGTCAACCAGCCTGACATTCTCATCGTCGAAGGGTTGAATGTACTCCAAACTGGTCCGACGCTTATGATCTCTGACTTGTTTGATTTTTCAGTGTATGTTGATGCCCGAACCGAGGACATCGAGCGGTGGTATATCGAACGTTTTCTCAAATTACGCACTACCGCGTTTCGTGAACCTGGCGCACATTTTTCCCACTATGCCGAGCTACCAGACCCAGCAGCAGCTGATAAGGCACGTACCATTTGGCAGACCATTAACCTACCCAATCTGGTTGAAAATATCTTACCCACTAGGGTTCGAGCGTCATTGGTATTAGCCAAACGAGCGGATCATTCGATTCAGCGGGTGCGGATGCGCAAGATTTAGCCAATCTGCCACAGGCCTTGTCCGCTGACCACTGGCATCCAATACCACTAACTAGCTGGTTGAGCTTTGGTGCACCCACGCGATGATTGGATCGAGTAATTGGTAGTCCACCGCGTCAGTGTCTTTGCCGAGGATGTCTAAGAATTCCTTTTCCTCGGAATTTTTCCACGGTTTGAGTTTCAGAGCAGTTGCCACAGCATATAAGGCAGTGTGGTGCTTTTTAGAAATCTCAGAGTAATTCAGTCGACCCCTAAGATAGAATTCTGCAAAATCGTGGTGCACCTCGCATTTGGCTTGCCCTATTGAAACTGGGGTCATGCCTACCTTGACTACAGCCACCCGGAATGGCAAAGGTGCTTCCATCATTTCGGTCAGAGTATCGTAATACTCCATTGCGGGAAATTTAGGCCCATGCACATAGCTAAGGAAAATCACTGGCAAGCCATCTTCTGGCATGGGACCAGCCACTACCTGTGCTTCAGTGCCCAATCGACGCGCAAGTTCTTGCGCATATTGTTTGGAAGAACCATAACAGGACAGGTAAAACACATGAGCTAAGGGTGAAGACATACAAACCTTTACTTTATTACTTACCGAATCGACGGCTGCGTTTGGAGTATTCGCGTAAGGCGCGTAGGAAATCCAGCCGTCTGAAAGCTGGCCAGTAGGTATCAGTAAACCAGATCTCGGAATAGGCCGATTGCCAGAGTAAAAATCCAGAAAGGCGTTGTTCTCCAGAGGTCCGGATAACCAAATCTGGGTCTGGCTGACCAGAGGTATATAGATGCGAAGAAATCGCCTCAGCAGTAACTTTATCTGCCATGTCGGCCGCAGTGGTGCCTTTCGCTGCCTCATCAGCAATAAGAGACTGCACCGCATCAACAATTTCTTGGCGACCACCATACCCCACCGCAACATTAACAGTCACACCTGTATTGTTTTGGGTTTGTTCTGCCGCCTCGATCAGGCGGGCGGAAATATTGTCAGGTAACAGGTCCAAGTGCCCTACTAGCCGCACGCGACAGTTTCGTTCGTCGCTGGCAAGTTCATCGACCACATCGCCAATAATGTCAAAAAGCAATTGGAGTTCGTCGTGTTCACGGCCAAGATTTTCAGTAGATAGCAAATATACTGTAACTAGTTCCACGTCGAGGTCGGCGCACCACGAAGCGAGCTCGCCAATTTTCTTAGCACCAACGCGATGTCCGTGACTAACGTCGATAAAACCAGCTTCACGCGCCCAACGGCGATTGCCATCGCACATGACTGCCACGTGTCCAGGTTGTTTTATCCCGCTAATCTCCCGTAACAACCGCCGCTCGTACAGGGGGTATAGCAGCGCAGAGAGCAGGGAGGATCGAAATTTCACTGGCGTTTATCTCCCATCGCTTATAAAAATATTGCTGCTAATTAAAACCAGCTCTTTTTTCGCTGGTCTAGCACTCCAGCTTCAGCCATTGCCTTATCTAAAGTCTGCTCGTCAAATACATCAAGGCCGTGTGCCTCGGCAAAAAGCCGTCGACGGTTGAGTCGACTGTAGCGCCGGTGGAAGGCCCAGCCGATGGCAAGCACCGCGACAGCAAGCGCAATAAGCACGAACCAACCAATTGGTGATGCTTTACCAAATTCCGACCCTACTGGACCAGAACCTTGCTGCGCCAGAATGATCGCATGGGAAAGAGCGTTATAAGCCATACTCACGATTGCCTCCACGAATGGTATTCACTGATAAAAGTGTGTTTACTATTCTAATACTTCTGAGTCCAAACCAGCGAGCAGGGTGTCCTCTGGAAATGAAGTGCTCACCCTCGTTTTCGCCAATTCAAATTCTTCGGTCGGCCACATTTTTTGCTGCACTTCCACAGGGGTGCCAAAGAAGGTTCCAGCTGGGTCGATTTGGGTGGCATGTGCCCGAAGCGCCTGATTACGTTGTTCGAAATAATCGGCACATTCAACTTGGGTGGTCACCCGCAGCATAAGATCACCTTGATGTGGTTTCCACCGTTGCAAAATATCGGTATAGGGGCTGGGTTTCCCCTCCGCGAGCAGTAGATCGTGGAACATCTGCATCTTTTGTCGGATAAAACCGTGGGTATAATACAATTTCTTCGGTTCCCAGGCTGCACCAAGTTCAGGATGATATTCTGAGTCGCCAGCTAAGTCCCACGCACGCATAGAAACTTCATGTACTTTCAGGTGGTCTGGGTGAGGGTAACCGCCATTTTCGTCGTAGGTGATAATGACATGCGGTTTGAACTTTCGAATGATTGCCACAACCTTCGCAGTTACTTCATTGGAATCTGCTAATGCAAAACAACCTTCAGGTAATGGCGGCAGCGGATCGCCTTCCGGTAGCCCTGAATCGATATACCCCAACCACTTGTGCTCTACGCCTAACGCTTTAACCGATGCGGCCATTTCATCCTTGCGCACCGCTTGAATGTTTTCTTTCACGCCTGGCTTATCCATGGCGGGATTTAAAATATCACCCCGCTCACCCCCGGTACAGGT
Source organism: Corynebacterium sp. (assembly GCA_041854705.1). Taxonomy (GTDB): domain Bacteria; phylum Actinomycetota; class Actinomycetes; order Mycobacteriales; family Mycobacteriaceae; genus Corynebacterium. Next base: position 1,514 of record JBHACV010000129.1, on the reverse strand, counting down.
CAACACCATAACTCGATTACCTTCGGCGGCATAGCGCGCCATGGTGGCCGCGCCTTTGCTGGCTTCGTCGTCAGGGTGGGCGTGAATGGCAAGAATACGAAATCCGCTCACTGTGGCTTTTCCTCCGTGTTGTTTTTAAGACCCACCAACTGGGCACTTTTAGCATGCTTCACCTAAGACTAGTTGACGTTAATTCCCTTAACCCAAATCGGTTAAGATAGTCGAGGAAGATGCAGAATATTACCGCATTCTAAGGAGTGAAACGACGATCATGACTACCCGATCAAGGTACAACGGTCAACCAGCCCCATCCACCTGGTCGGGTAAAGTCATCGCTGTTTTTGCGTTGGTCATTGTGATTGCTTTCGCAGTGGCCTTAGGCAAATATTTACAAACCGCCGAAAGCCAGACCACCAATATCAGCTTCGCCAGCTCTGAGCGTATCGACGATTCCACCATGCGTGTTTGGGCCGATGTTAGCCGCAAAGATACTACGCAACCTGCCTATTGCATTGTCACTGCGTTAGATTATGATATGGCAGAGGTTGGACGCCGCGAATTCTATGTTCCACCAGGTGGAGAGGCGAATCAGCGTTTTGAGATTGATGTGCCTACCCGCGAAATGGGTGTTGCTGGTGGCGTCTATGGTTGTAGCGAAACCATTCCCTTCTATCTCGATCCAGAGGCCGCTACTCCATAAAAATGGTTCTGCCCTGTGGTATGATTCGACCTCAACCAAGCAGATTTATCCATTTCTGGGTTAACTAAAGTCTTATGACTGTTCTCGACGAAAAGGTAGTTTAAAGTTCATGTCTGAAAACCAGAAGCAGTACATTACTCCTGAAACCAAAGCAAAGCTTGAAGAAGAGCTCAATGCACTGATCGCCCACCGTCCCGTAGTTGCTGCGGAAATCAACGAGCGCCGTGAAGAGGGCGACTTAAAGGAGAATGCTGGTTATGATGCTGCTCGGGAAATGCAGGACCAGGAAGAAGCCCGCATCAAGCAAATCTCGGAAATCCTAGCCAATTCCACCACTGAACGCTCTGGCATTGTTGAAGGCGTAGCATTAGTCGGCTCTGTGGTGCATGTGTACTACAACGGTGACGAGTCGGATAAGGAAACCTTCCTGATTGGCACCCGCGCCGCGGCTTCTGATAATAAGGATTTAGAGACCTATTCTGAGCAGTCCCCACTGGGTGCGGCTATCCTCGGCGCACATGAGGGTGATACCCGCGAGTATCTTGCCCCAAATGGCAATACCATCTCGGTGACCGTGGTTTCCGCTGAACCATATGACTCCATCAAAGCAGCTACTCTTCGTAACGGCTAATCCTCCTCCGAGACTTCGAGAACGACAACGGTGAATACTCGTGCCTTTTGGTCATCCCGACTTTTTGCCATCAGTGCTGGGGTGACCATTTGTATTGTGATTGGGGCGGTCTCGTCATGTACCCCACCGCACCAACAAGATTCTGCCAAGAAATTGGCTACTGCCATCACTGTCAAACCTGTG
>JBHACV010000128.1:0-5731 GCA_041854705.1 Corynebacterium sp. | reverse complement strand
GGTGAAAAAGGTGCGCGCGGTTGGCCAGGTCGCATCATCGACATCCTGGCAATCGTGGCCACAATTTTTGGTACCGCGTGTTCCTTGGGCATTGGCGCAACTCAGATTTCTGCAGGACTCAGTGCCGCTAATTTGGTGACCAACCCGACAATGAGCACCATCATGATGATCGTATCAGTGCTGACTTTGGCCTATCTGGCATCGGCTATGTCTGGTGTGGGTCGGGGTATCCAGTATTTATCCAATGCCAATATGGTGCTGGCTGCGATTATTGCCATCTTTGTGTTTGTCTTCGGGCCAACCGTAACTATTTTGAATCTGATTCCAGAATCAGTTGGCGCCTATCTATCAAATTTCTTTGAGATGATCGGCCGCACCGCGGAATACGATAATGGCGCTGCCGGGGAGTGGTTGAGTAGTTGGACCATCTTCTACTGGGCCTGGTGGATTTCCTGGAGCCCATTTGTGGGTATGTTCATTGCCCGTATTTCCCGTGGGCGCACCGTCAAAGAATTTGTGCTGGTAGTCATTTTGGTGCCCTCGGTACTCTCAGTGGTGTGGTTCGCCATTTTCGGTGGCACAGCCATTAGTCTCGAACGCAATAATAAGTCTATTTGGGGTGAGGGTAATGCCGAAAACCAGCTTTTTGATCTGCTCCAAACCTTACCGGGGGGCCAGTTCTTCGGAGTAATTGCGGTGATACTTCTTGCCACTTTCTTCATTACCTCCGCTGATTCGGCTTCGACGGTGATGGGATCGATGAGTCAGAAGGGGCAAACTGATGCCAATATGTGGATCAGTGCGTTTTGGGGAGTTTCGGTGGCTTTGATTGGGATGACCATGCTGCTCACCGGTGGAGACGATATCTTATCCAATCTGCAAAACATCACTATCATTGCTGCTTCGCCTTTTGTGGTGGTGATCTTCCTCTTGATGTTTGCCTTGCTCAAAGATCTGCGGAATGATGCGATCTATCTCGATTACCGAGAGCACCGCAAATGGGCAGCCCAGCTGGCGAGGGAGCGTCGTTTGCACCGCGAACATCAGCGACGTGAGCACGCACGGATGCGTCGTAAGGTGATTAAGCCGCGCACCCGCAGCACTAAGACTCATGAACAAGAAAAAGCGTGACAAGCTTGGGGCGTCGAAAAGTAATCGGCGGCTGATAGAGTATTGAGACATGAATAATGTGCTCGTCTCTGTTGCTTGGCCTTATGCCAACGGTCCCCGCCACATTGGACATGTGGCGGGGTTTGGTGTCCCCTCGGATGTTTTCGCTCGTTACCAGCGTATGACGGGTGCGAACGTTCTCATGGTTTCCGGCACCGATGAGCACGGCACCCCGCTGCTAGTTCAAGCTGATAAAGAGGGAGTGACAGTCAAGGAACTAGCTGATCGCTACAATCGGCAGATCGTCGAAGACCTCGCTGGGTTGGGGCTTAGCTACGACCTGTTTACCCGCACCACTACCCGTAATCACTATGCGGTAGTGCAAGAATTGTTTAGCGGGCTGTATGCCAACGGCTACATGATTAAAGAAACCACAATGGGCGCGGTTTCTCCTTCAACTGGGCGCACCTTGCCAGATCGCTATATCGAAGGTACCTGCCCAATTTGTGGTGCCGATGGCGCTCGTGGTGACCAATGCGATAATTGTGGTAACCAGCTCGATCCTGCGGATTTAATTAATCCAGTATCAAAGATCAATGGTGAAACCCCAGAATTTGTTGAGACTGAACACTTCCTGCTGGATTTGCCTGCGCTTGCCGACGCTCTCGGCGAGTGGTTGCGAACACGGGAAGATTGGCGGCCGAATGTGCTGAAATTCTCCCTCAACCTGCTCGGTGATCTGCGACCTCGAGCCATGACGCGTGATATTGACTGGGGCATCCCAATTCCGGTGGCGGGATGGCAGGATAACCCCTCAAAGAAGCTCTATGTATGGTTTGATGCGGTGGTTGGGTACCTGTCTGCCTCCATCGAATGGGCATATCGGGTGGGAAAACCTGATGCTTGGCAACAGTGGTGGACGGATCCAACGGCTTTGTCCTATTACTTCATGGGCAAAGACAACATCACCTTCCACTCCCAGATTTGGCCAGCTGAGTTACTGGGCTACCAAGGAAAAGGCGCAAAAAGTGGCGAACCACACGCACTTGGTGCCTTGAACCTCCCCACTGAGGTGGTCTCCAGCGAGTTTTTGACTATGTCTGGATCGAAGTTCTCCTCCTCTAAGGGAGTAGTAATTTATGTCAAAGACTTCCTGCAGGAATTCGGACCAGATTCGCTACGCTATTTCATTGCCGTGGCTGGGCCGGAAAATCAAGACACCGACTTTACGTGGGATGAATTTGTCCGCCGGATCAATAATGAGCTGGCTAATGGTTGGGGTAACTTGATTAATCGGACTGTGTCCATGGCGTATAAAAACTTCGGCGAGGTGCCTACCCCTGGGAAGCTCACCGAATCTGACCAGCGAATCCTAGATCTGGCTGCTGCCGCTTTTGCCGAGGTCGGAGCTGCGCTAGGGCAGTCAAAATTCAAGCAGGGCATTACCCATGCCATGCACGTGGTGGGGGAGGCTAATGCCTATATCGCCGAACAGGAACCGTGGAAGCTTGCTAAAGATGAATCCCAGCGTGAGCGACTAGCCACCGTATTGTGGACTGCTCTGCAAGTAGTCTCCGACGTGAATGTTCTGCTTACGCCATACCTGCCGCATTTGGCGCAACGAGTACACGAGACCCTTGGCCGTACTGGTGTCTGGGCGGCAATGCCACAGGTGATCGACGTCACCGACGATGCGCCAGTAGATCTTGTCGGTGTGGGTCTGCCCGCAGAAGGTCAATCCTACCCAGTGATTATGGGGGACTATGCTGCCCAACAAGCCACATGGGCGCGGGTGCCAGTCGAACCGGGCACTTTGCTGTCAAAGCCAAAGCCCCTGATTGCCAAGCTGGAACCAGCGCTTGGTGAAACTGGTCCGGCTTGGGCGCCGGTGATCTAACAGTGGCAAAAAAGAAACCGCGTCCAATACCGCAACCAGCTACTCCCATCCCTGGGTTGATCGACGCCCATACCCACTTAAGTTCCTGCCGAGATTCGGTAACTGATCTGATGGATCGAGCTACCGCTGCTGGAGTGGAATTAGTGTGTACTGTTGGTGATGGCTTGGCTGAAGCCGAACTAGCCCTAGCTGCCGCCCAAGCACACCCATTGGTGTATGCCGCGTGTGCAATTCACCCCACTAAAGCTCATCAGCTAGATGAGCAGGCCAAAGCCCGCTTGACCGAGCTGGCTACCGATAATCGGTGTGTGGCCATCGGGGAAACTGGATTGGATACCTACTGGATTACCCATTCACCCGAAACTACTGCTTCATTAGAGCTCCAACTTGAAGCACTTGCATGGCATGTCGAATTGGCTAGGAAAGTAGATAAAGCCCTGATGATTCACAATCGGGAGGCAGACCAAGAATTATTGGCCGCTCTCGACCAGCTGCCAAGTACCCGAGATACCATGCTGCATTGTTTTTCTTCCCCGTTAGCAGTAGCAACCGAGGCCATCGAACGGGGATATTTGCTGAGTTTTGCTGGCAATGTCACCTTTAAACGTAATGAGGAATTGCGTGAAATCGCCGCTCTGGTTCCAGCTGAACAATTGCTGATCGAAACCGATGCGCCTTATATGACTCCCGAGCCATATCGGGGTGGACGAAACGAACCAGCATTGATCGGTCACACTGCTAACTGTATTGCTGATGTGCGTGGCATAACCCCAGCAGAACTAGCAGAATTAGTGCAGGAAAACTTCCGGCGAGTGTACCAACTCTAACGGCAGTACCTCACTACCAAAAGAGGGGAGTGAGGTACTATCACGAGCTGGCACAGATGGATAAAAAAGAAGAAAATCTAAAAAATTTCTTACAATTTTGTTAGGGAAACTCTTAGTTGATTCATGGGCATTGACCTGCGCATATTTTCGTGCCTGGTGCTAAATATCATTGTGAGCAGCATAATTTGGAATCGACTCGCCTAGACAACACTCAAATGTTTCCGTATTGTTATAAACGTTCCGCAGTGATTCCTAAGCCGAAAGTGTATTAATGGGTCTTCGTCAAAAGAATCGTCTCAGCTCCGCTCAATCCATGCCAGTGCGCATTGCAGCTGGCGGTGTGGTAGCGACCCTCGCCGTTGGTGGGGCCGCATTTGTCACCATGAAAAAGGACGTGGTGATTGACCTCAATGGCGAACAGATCACCTTGACTACCCTAGCTAATTCGGTAGAAGGTGCACTTAAAGACGCTGACATCACTATCGAGGGCCAAGACATTGTCTATCCAGCCCCTTCAGAATCCTTAGCCGATAATGCCGAGATCACCGTGCGCACCATGAAGCAGGTTTCGGTGAGCATCGATGGTAAACCTGAGGTGATTAACACCAATGCCATCACGGTTGGCGAACTGGTCGAGCAAATGGAATCGGTACCAGCGGCGCTGAAGGCTCTGGGTTTGAGTAGCCCCGCTGACACCAAGCTGGCCGATGAGGGCATGAACATCAAGGTGGTCACCCCGAAGATTATTTCGGTTACTGATGGCGGACACACCACATATCTTTCAATCGCGGCGGCCACCGTCAAAGATGTACTCCAAGCGCGGGGGATTAAACTCGACAAAGACGATCAGGTCAATCCCTCACTAACAACCACGGTTGATAACAACACTCGGATCACGGTGGACCGAGTTGAAGTGTCTACTTTCGAAGGCACCGAGGCGTATGAAGACGAACCGCACTTCATTGATGACCCCAATAAACTCGAGGGAGTCGAAGATATCATCACCGCAGCTGTGCCCGGTGAACGGAAAGTAGTTCGGAAAATCACCACCGTCAATGGGGTGGAATCGGCCAATGAAATCGTGAAAGAAGAGATCCTTGTGCCAGCACAAGCAGCACAGATTTCTCGGGGTACTAAAATCTCTAATGTCCCAGCGGTGCCTTTCGGCTCGGTATGGGATACCTTGGCCCAATGCGAATCCACCGGTAACTGGTCGATCAACACCGGCAACGGCTTCCACGGTGGCCTGCAGTTCCACCCACAGACATGGCTTGCCTATGGTGGTGGCGAGTATGCCCCTTATGCCTACATGGCCACCCGCGAAGAACAGATTGCCATTGCGGAAAAAGTACAAGCTTCCCAAGGTTGGGGCGCGTGGCCTGCTTGTACCGCAAAAATGGGGTTAAGTTAAGCAGAACACAGCTGTAACGACATAATGAGGGCTGACTACCACACACCTCAATAGGTGGGATCAGCGTCTGTGCGTTAAAAAACTCACCAACCTAGTTCACCGTGGGGTAGAGCTATCTGCCGCATGGCATATGTCAATATCAGGCCACAATCATCGCTGCGTGGAATATTCCCGAGGATAGCGGAATAGTCGCACTTCCCGGCTAGGACGTTATATCGCCCAGACAGCCAACAGTCATCCTTATTTTTTGAGTGCTAAGGCTACCTGACGAAAAACTCAGAGGGCCAAATGGCACTTGGTTTGCGACTATTGCTGTACAACAAGCAATGGATGGGGATCTAAAGATCGATCGAATTATGAGAAGACCATCCCAATTTGCGCAATCAGGATACAACTCCCTTAAGCTAACAATGGTGATAACTCACCCCACATCTGTAACCCATTGGTTTGATGCACCTAGTTCGCGCTACTCTCATATATAAGGAT
>JBHACV010000127.1:0-7257 GCA_041854705.1 Corynebacterium sp. | reverse complement strand
TCAGCGGAATCAAACTCCATTGGCTTCGATTGCGGAACAGCTGTCTCAACGTCAGCCACCTGATCGTCAACAAAATCGTCGTGATACTCCTGGTACCCCACCTCGACTGGCACATCTAAATCCAGTGGGTCGACAAAATCCTCCGACTCAGCCAGCTCGTGATTCTCAGCTGAACCGGCAGCAGAATCTGCTACCGCAGTCTGTGTCCGTCGCGGTCGCCTAGAATGTTGATCTGACTCAGTTCGTTGCTTTTTGGGCTGGCCCCGGCGATTTTGGGTGTCAAGATACAGTAAAATTACGCCAACCACGGCGAGCACAGCAGCGAGCAGGAAGATCATGAACCATAGTTTAAGTCAGCTCCTAGCATCAGAGCCCACATAACCCGCCGAAGCGACAAACATCCCTTAAAAACCGCGATTCACCGGGTTACGTGGATTAGCACACCACTGTGACCAACCACCAATGTAATGGCGTGGAGTGCCAATACCAGCAATATTCATCGCAGCAATAACCTGTGCCGAGTGATTACCTGAACCAGAATAAACAATGGCATTTTTCACATTGTGCTTAGTCACACCATGACTGGTGAAAATCTCCCGCAGCTCCTCTGGAGACTTGAAGGTGTAATCCGGATTTAATACTTCTCGGGTTGGAATATTGATCGCGCCGGGAATGTGGCCTGCTTTCAGATCGAGGAATTCTTTGCGGCCGACAAATCGGTTGGCCTCGCGGGCGTCGATAAGCAGACCGTCGAAGGCCTTGACGTCGTTGATGGTAGCGGTCGGCATGTGGCCTAAGTTGGCTTCTTCCCCCTCTAACAGGCGTGGGTTACCGGGGCCACCGATCAATTTATACCCTGCAGATGTCCATGCACCTTGTCCACCGTCAAGGATGTAGACACGCTCGACACCTGCCCATTTGAGAATCCACCAGGCGCGGGCGGCAAATAGGCCACGGTTGTCGTCGTAGACAATAACGTCTCGATCGTGGGTTAATCCCCAACGCTTAAACCACCAATCTAGGTTGGATTTGCTTGGTAGTGGGTTGCGACCTGAGGAGGAACTAGGTACTGAGGCCAGCACCAATGCGGGGTCACAGAAGCGGGCGGTGGGAATGTGTTCAGACTCGTATTGGACATATCCCCCATCGTGCGGTTTCCACAAGCTAGCCAGAATCAGCTGGGGATGTCCGGCCATAATCCGATCGGCAAGTTCGTCTGCAGAGAGGGTGATTGTCATAATCAACGATTCTACGGATGTCATTGGGGTTACCTCGCACCGCAACCACCGCTTAACGTTTTGGGGCAATGGCACTATCCCTAAACCATCATCGATCCCACTTGGCACCACAGAAATCCCTTAACATAATTACTACCCCCTACCCCCACAAGTTTCACCTATCAATTATCAAATCCAGTTTTGCTTTCCCGCGTTGAACTGGGAAGAACGGTGGATCATTTCGAGGATCACACCCCCACTACCCACCATATAGCTGCGCTTAATACACACCCATATTGGGGCCACACCAACCAAAATTCTGTGACTGCCATCTCATTAAATCCTTGCCTAGGTCACATTGAATTTTTTTGGTGAGATTCATCTCCACCACGTTTTTCCCGTTTGGTGGTACCCCACCAGTGTCGTGATTAATCGTGATACCCGAGCAGGAAATTTTGTGCCAAACCGTAGGTCGTCATCACCGCAGCATTCCCCCATTTCGATGGAACATGTTGCCCCAATTCGATCAGCGCATCAGAAGCCATGAATAGCACCCCACCCACTGGTGGCTTTGCCACGCTGCTATACGCTGCGAGCACCGCTCCGTAAGCAATCAACTTCGGATCCCGAATCACTGGTGCCATCCCAGCGACTGCTGCCGCATACAGCCATGGAACCCGTGGTCGATCTCCCCGTCGCACACAGCGAGCTAAAAATGCAAGATGCCCCGCCCCAAAATATGCTGCACCCCGCTGCAAACTGCCATCGGCTCGCATTAATTCCACATCCCCAGCGAGATGCATGAGACAGCCGAGGGTAAAAACCGGATCACGACGGGCGAGCATATAAGGAGCAACAATCAGCGGCTTCGCCAGCTTTTCGACGCTTCCCTTTCTTTTCTGCGGAAGCAACTGCGCCACAGCCGTCACCGCGGTCGCAGCCAAAGAAATCCAACGCGGGTTCATAGGGCCAGTCTAGGGGTTAAGACTGGTAGTTGGTGAAAAATAATCGTGGTGAGTTGTCGCTTAAATTGCTTGACTTGCTTACCGCTGGGAGTCCCAACCCAAAGACCTATTGGGCTCATTGATGAGCACCCTTGGGCAAAGGTGTCAATCTAATTTAGTGCGTTAAAAACGCAGAGTGAGATTCGAGAATGTCGGCAAGTTGTTACGTGCTGACCACACTAATCGCATCCCTAGACCATGGAACTTTTCTCGATTGTTCGGGATAAAGCTACTATTCCAAAGCAGCAAGTAAAAAATCCACCATAGATTCAAATTTTGGTAGCGCTAAACACAAAATGCTTCATTCCCAAAAGTCCGCAAATTTAGCAACTCACAAAGTACTTACACCTCTTGGGTTTAATTCTATTTTAAGGGAGTGGTCTGTACTTACTTCGGAGCGTTGATAACGCTGGGCCAAAAGATTCTTCCAAGATATCGCCATGGGCGTTGAGCATCTCTAGTTTATAAAGATCATGACGTACTAGTTCAGTGATGGGGACGACTAGACCTGGATGCCTTGTCCATGCAGCGCGCGACTCTGCACCTCCTGAAACACTGCCAGCTATAACCTCTCGGTCATCTGCTGACACTACAAGCCAACGGCTACCCAATCCATGTGTGACTTCGTCTGTCCCTGGATGGGGAAAAACGGTAGCAAACGGAAAATCAACTGAGCCATATGCAACAACAATGACATTAACATTGCGAGCTGCAGCTTTTTCAAGGTCTTCGTATAAACGATCAGCTTCCGCCTCCCAAATTTCGCACAGAAGTCTTGTTGATGCACGCCCAATCACATCTTGAGCACGAAGCAAAATATCTGTACGTCCCTGCAAATCCCAAATAACACTGCCACTTTCTTCGCGAGCACCGAAGTTGCGGAGAATTTCATCAGCATGATCAATTGACTCTTCAGTGCGCCGCCGGTGAATCTTTAGAAATTCCTCGGGAGCTGTAGGTGCAAATTTCTGAGGTTTACCATTCGAGACACGTGCTGCCCCCTTGGAGACAAGGGAGTCCAGTACCTCATAGATACGAGATCGTGCTACCCCAGAGCGCTTGGCAACACCATATCCTGTTGCGGGCGCTTCATCAAGAAGGGCTAAATATGCCTTTGATTCCCACTCTGTGAGCCCGACTGCGCGTAGTGCTTGGATTTCGGTTTCGCCAAATGCTGGTTTGCTCACATCAATCTCCTTGTTCGCATTTGCACTATCGACCTCCACTTTGGCCTTTCTGAGGAGTTCACCAAAGTTCACATGCTACACAGTTTGAGACCCTCAATCTCTATTGGGATCCAATTGAATTTATTTGTACGCAGAAGTCAATTATATGACTTCAATGCTCTCAAAGCTCAAATAAGAAACATCAAAGATATCAAACATCATTATCCACAGCAGTCTTGACGATATAGAAAAGTTTCGTATATGCTTCTTGTAGCGCTAAGTCGCTACCTAAAGGGTTACGCAACGTTCCCATAAAGAGGGTTATGTTGCGACACAAATTTGTGGAGGTGAAATGAATAGCTATCCAAAAATGCATGTTGTGGCTTTTACACTGAAGCCGGGGATATCACGTGAGGACCCTCGGGTTCGGACAGCGGCTGCCATTAGTGCCGCCCATCCAGAAGTCATTCCAGAAATCAAGGATTGGGTTTGCGGTTGGGATACCAGCTACCGGAATGATTCCGCTGATTTTCTAGTAGTTGGCACATTTCATACTGATTCTGATTACGCGGCATTTCAAGCTCACCCCGATCACCAGCGAGGTAAGGAAGCATGGATACAAGTTGCGAAGTGGATCGTAGTAGATATCAATCTAGATAATAACCATCAATCATGAGACAAGGTGCAACATTACTTCATGCTGGATCAGTTGCTGTCGCAGCACTCCTTTGGAGCACTTCATTTGCGGTGACAAAAATTGTTCTTCCCCACGTTGGTGAGCTAGCCCTTGGCGCAATTAGGTTTTTAGCCGCAGCAGCATTACTCCTCATTATTTGCCTAGCAAGTCGAACATCTTTGAATGCGTCTTGGCGTACCCATACTTCAGTAGCAATTGCAGGACTTGTTGGAATTAGCCTTTATTTTGCCTTTGAAAATTATGGTGTTGCCTTAGCCACAGCCACAGATGCAGTTCTAATTGTAGCTTCCTATCCAGTAATGACGATGCTCGCTGAATCAGTTCTTCATCGTTCTCGCCCAGAAGTAATTAATATTTTAGGAGCTATCATTGCCTTTATTGGCGTTTTTCTTGTCACAATTGATAAACCAGCCGAAGAAGCTTCTCACCGACCCCTAGGAATTTTACTCCTTTTCCTTGGAGGAATTGCATGGACCATTTACAACCTTATTTTAACCTATAAGCAATCAGGAACAACACAGGAACGACAACTTAAAGTACTACCTACTACAGCTTTGCAAAATCTTTGGGGCGGTATTGGATTTTGTTTACTTTTACCACTTTTCCCCGATGGAGCGAAATTCACCTTGAGTGAAACTACAATCTGGTTAATTGCCTATCTTACTGCAGGATGCTCAGCTCTAGCTTTTTTGCTATACACATTTGGCCTCACTGCCTTAAAACCATCTCAAGCTGTTGGAATCCTGAACCTTGTGCCGGTATTTGGAGTCATTTGGGCATGTGTTATTGCAGATGAAAGCATCACTATCCTGAAAACACTCGGCGCAGCCACCGTTACCATTGGCGTTGCTATGAATGCAAAAGGTCCATCACCGTCTAAGCAAAACCGAAGAAAATAAGTCCGTAATTCAACACTCTGAAAGGAAAGACAAAATGGATGTTCAAAAACTAAAGGCCATAATCGTAGTTGACTACCACCTTACGACTGGTTTGGCAGTGAATGCTTCTTCCATTGTTGCTTGCATGATCACGACCACATTCCCCGAACTCATGGGCCCACCTGTAAAAACCTCTGATGGAGAACTTCCAGGAGTTGTACTGTCACCGCTCCCAGTACTGGCTGGCGATAGCACACTTCTTGCATCTGTATGGAGCCGTGCTAACAACATTGATCCTAAGGTTAGCGCATTCCCTTTCACTCAATTAGCACAAGGATGCAAGACTTACAAAGAATATGAATTCAAGCTGAAGTCGGCTGTCACACATGAACTTCCCCTTGCCGCAATTGGTCTTTGCGGACCATTCAAAGTTATTAATTCACTCACTGGCGATTTACCACTTTATCCAGCAAAGGGCTAGAAAATGATACCACTTACTAATACGCAATTATGGACAACCGCCCATGATTTTTTACACAAACAATCGAATGGAAATTGAGCATCAAAAGTTAACATCTACTCCAGAACCTGAAGCTTGTTCGGGTCTTTTTCTGATTCCAAGCCGCTCAAGCATTTCACCTTGGAGTATGAGTGGAAGCGAGGTCTATGCACATCAAGGTTTTCCCAGCACCTGAATAAGCTTCCCTACCCCATTGGAGTAAGGAATGAAATCTAAAATCACCCATCTAGTCATAGTGACTATGCTATGCTTTAATGCTCTCCACGGAGCAGGAATATCCATGGCGCAAGAGTCGGTACCTACTGAGGTGATTCTAGTAATAGACGAGAATGATGAAAACACCATTTATTAATCTGAAGAAAGTACCAAGGCTCTTTCCGAAGCGAAAGATAGCGAGCAAGCCATCATGGAACTTGAGTCCATGGCACATTATGCACCAGCCTGCATAATGTGCCAGAAGTGAGAAAGGATTTGTTCAGGTCACAAATAATTGCTGGTTTGATTTAAGGGTAAAAGTTATTTTCGCTTTCGCAGGTGATTCAGCATGTAAGCTTGTCAAAGCAGGAACCCGCACCAATATCTCCCCTCACCGAGGTCGCGTTGATGGGATAAAGGTATGTTAGACAAAGATCAGATCATACATTTTTTCGCAAAGCGATTGTAGGCACAGGTGCCGCTGTTGTTCTGCTATCGGGAATCTAATCCCCCATGTAAAAGCTATTGGTCAGTTTCTGTTTCACACTAAAGAGCAATGTGAAGCAGATAGGAGGGAAAAACTTCGAGATCCCAGTGCCATACTACTGGGCTAAGAATCTTCGCTGCCATTGGCACCCTGAGCTAAATCATGGATGGGGCATGTGGTGGCTGCGTTAACTACCCACTAGGCAAAAGGTACACCGTGATCATTAACAATTATGAACTGTTCTTCCAAGTCGCTTTGGATGATTTTCGAAAGCAATCTACTTCTCAGCTTAAGGAACTGGCATCGACTTTAGAGTTGGAGTCATCGCTAGTTTTACCACAAGAAAAATTAACAGTTGAGCCCATAGAACGGATAATTAGATCTGAACTAGAAAGTGCAGACAAGATATTAGCCCTCACATTGCTAATGGGAGAGTGGTTTATTGCCAAGGTTTCTGGCTCTTGGTCAATTGCGCCAACTAAACCAATTGACTTGCAGACAGGAGCTATCATTAGTTTTGGTTATGGTGTACTTTCATCCGATAAGCAAAAATTCTTCCCTGCTGCAAGTTGGGCATGTGACCTCATAGCAGGTGACAGTATTGAAGGGGCAGTCGCTATGCTGAATGCTACTGCTCAGCAGTGGGCTTCTGAAGTTTAAGCAGTGAGCTTTTCTCACTAGGTTTTATTGTGATTGAGGCGTAGGAATTACGAGTGTGGTTGTTACGATGGTGGTGCTGGTACTAGGGCCAGAAGGCGCCGCCGAGTTCATTGATATTCGAGTACATTCTGCTGATACAACCAAATCGACAGTTGTTGAAGTCTGCCCGAAGCTCGATATACAATAGCAAGCCTCGTTAGCTTCGATGCGCCTAGTTTCGATTCATTCAAGAACTATGCCGAAGTTATGGTACGCCGTACAGCTACGCAGGGTGAAATTTTGCACCGCTCACAGTCGAAACTGCCCTACAAGTCTGTAATGATGGCACATCATCCATCCCCTTCGACAGGTCAATGACCTGCTCAAGGTATGCTAATCCACAAAATAGCCGCTAGTATTTCTCAGCTGCTTACGAGCTTCTATTTACTTGTGG
>JBHACV010000126.1:0-9652 GCA_041854705.1 Corynebacterium sp. | reverse complement strand
TCATGCAGTAGCAGCCATAGTAATTTTGGCTCAAGAACCTCACCGACCGATTCCCACTGCCCCAGTTTTCGTGGAGAAATGGGCAAGGTTAGTAGAGGAAGTATTATCTAAAGCACCAGTTAACCACACAGAAGACCTACCGACTAGAAAAGAGCTGGGGCACCGATTCCTAGAATTCGTTAACCGAGCTATCGAGGTTGAAATGCCAGTGTCGGGTCAGTTCGGGATTGCATTAGTTCTTGGTGCTCAATGCGGTTTCATCAACCGAAACTTAGTGATCGGGTTACTGCTACAGGCGCTCGATCGACCGATGCGCACAAATGAGTTTACGCAATTGCTTCGGATCATCACTGAGGAGCTCGCGCTCACTGGTACTGAAATTATTGCCCATAGTGCCGCTGCTAAAGCAGCAATAATGCAACTTAATCCTGCTGTAGTTAAAACCATTGGCCTATTACTGATCCAGCATTGTCCTGAATCGGAGTTAGCAGACGTGTTTATCACAGCTTCATATGTTGGTCCAGCCACAATTAAAGCAATGATGCTGAAAATACTTGCTAGTCGTAAAGTCACAGACACGGAAGTGCAAGCGACAATAGCACCGCGATTGGTGGAAATAATCAGAAATGAGGATAAGAAGAGTGCAGCTTTAGCAAAACGGATCTGCGCAATGTGGAATATGGTGATTGATCATGATCCAATAGATGTGACTAAAAAATCACTGCCATGGCAACCAACACCTCCAGTATGGTCTGTACCTGTTTTTGTCGTTGACAAGCCAGATGTCGATCAGATCTCACAGCTTGGTGCACAGCTACCAAGCAACCCCAATATGGCGACCCTCCTGCTGGAACAATTTTTGGCACAATTAGTTGAGCTATCGTATGTTGATGCTCTTGCCGCTCGACGTGCTGTGGTTGGAATTTCAGCAGGTGCTGTTGCGGGAATGGTACATGACTGGTCATCAGGCTCATTGCGGGCATGGGGCAGATGGGGACGAAAGCTGCCGATGGCTGCAGCCCGTCTGCACTGTGTATTGGCAAACTTAGGTTCTCTGCCGTGTTTACTTTCGACACCGACCTTGGCAGACCTCAGCATTACTGCAGATGATTTGCTGCTTCGTATTAAGCGTTACCATGCTGAAAATCGAGTAATCTATGAGCCCGATCTCGCCTTAGCTTTGACGAGGTTGCGACCGGTATCTGCTGTGAATAAGAGTCTTCGAGATGAATTTATCATGCTCAATGTTCCGGTGGAGATTTTACCAACAAAAATGATGCGGCTGACAGCAGGTGAACTGGTGGCAGGATACCTTTTTGATCCATTTATTGATGGTGGATTGCAAGTAGCTGAGGATGGTCAGCTCATTCCAAACATTATGCAACCGGATTCGTGGGAATTATTGCCAGCGCGCCAGTTGAATCCAGACAATGCGTATTCAGTCATATTCCCGCACTTTGGTGACTCGGTTAGTACTATGCTGAACCGTCACAATACTGACCGGGATATGTTGGCTCAGTTGTGTCAACAGCTTCCATTTGCGGCTCGACCACTCGAACCTGGAACTGTGGCAAATCTATTTTCTTTGTTATGTCCAGTTAAAACGGTGGTTCTTCCAGAAGCAGAAGAGGCTATCCGAATAGCTTGGTGTCGTGGTTTATTGCAACCAGGGGTTTTCGATGTTTCCCTGCTGGGTTGGGGTGGGCGCAAACCTCGAAGTCGTGAACTTGTTGAACCGCTGTATCGACTGGCTACTGAGGGTTTGGTTTCCGTGATTTGGTATGTGCTGGATGGTTTGGCCAGTTTGCCGCAGCCTACCCGAGTTTTGGAAGCTATGTTGGAGCTTGCACCGGTGGTAGTTGAAGCAGTGGATGCAGGTGATGCCCCCATTAATGCATTAGATCTACCGGGGGTGCATGCCAGTCTGACTCGATCAAATCCAGCTACAGCAAAACTTATCCATGCACTCTTGCAAGCGGTAGGAAGGAAAAATGCAGGTAGCTCCACCAACCACCCAATTAGCACTTTCAATGCAAGACATTGTGAACAACAGTGGTCAGCTATGGCTGAAGCGCAAGATCTGGTCAATGACGGTATTGCCGTTGGCATATACGATGATGTGGCTATACTTTCTCGTGATGGGGATCCTTACACTTATGCAGCGAATTTCCTATTCTCTTGGGAAGATAGTCTTAGTACTGGTAGGTGGCTGTTATATCGTCAAGCTCCAAATTCACAGCGCATTGAATATAAATCGAAGGTCTACTGCTACATGGTAGATGGGGCAGTCAAGTTTGGTAGTGCTCATGACCAATCGCTTTCTGGCATTGAAACTCATAGAACACCCGATTTTGTTAGCATTTGCTTAGTGCTTTATAGCCCATACAAACAGTCGATAGTAGATCTATTACTCTTGCTGATTCGCAAGCAGCGAATTGGTGCTGCTGCTATCAGGAATGCGTTACAACGCACTTGGGAAATTCAACCAGCTTGGAAACCCACTAAAATCCTTGGCGCGCTCAAACGGCATGCGGGGCTACTACCCTCGTTGTGGCCGGTGCTCACGGTTGCCACTTTGCAGGCTGCCGAGCGAATATCTGAAGGGGAACGGGCTCCCACGTGGTTAAACACCACCTTGGATATTTGCATAGATAATGCTGTACTACTTGGTCACGCAACAAATAGCGGCTATATCTCACGAGGTGCATGGGTTGGTATTGAACAACTGGCTTCCAGTAGGCGCAGATCTGCTTATGTGGTCAAAGCACAGCGTTTCTTGGAGTACATAAACTAGAAGATTCTCAGATCCAGATATACTGACTCTTCCGTATTCGTCATTGATGAAACAGCTGTACATTCACTTTATCCAACTCTCAGCTGCCCTCTGATTGGCGTAGCGGGTGAACCTCGTGACATGTCTGGAACACTGGCTAAACTGATCTCAGAAATCTTGGAATAACCGATAAGGAACAATAGTGACTACCCAAGCGATGCTGCACCAAGGCGTCTTTGTTACAGAACACACCCAAGTGCAAAGCACACCGCAGCAGGCAGTACGTGCCGCTTTTGCGTTGGTGAACTGGCGTTTTCTTGCAAAACCAAGTGAACTCAGGTACTTGAACCCATTTGAACTCAAGTGTCTACTCATTGAAGCCAGCGGGCTCATCGGTGGGTTAAAGCCGTGGTTGCCTATGCAGGAGCAGTTTCCATACCACAACTTCACAGGTAAACCACTACCAAACTATAATGAGGCAAACTCTGCTATCGATTATTATTTCGAATTCCGAAATTGGGGTACATGGGCAGAACTAGTGGATGGGTTAATAGAGCAGCAACCAATGAACCTTCGGTGTCTGCGACTACTACGACCTAAAGCTAAAATGCTGCAAACTCTATGGGAGCGGCGGGTGGCTTTGAGCGACTTTGATCGTGATTTTGCTGCTGACATTGCTACATACTTAGAGGCTGAATTGATGGCGACTTTTCGCCAAACTCACTTTCGTAATGCCACTAACTTTGCTACAGCATTGGTGTCGTTGGTGGACATGGGATACCCAATTGCTGAAATCTTACCGATCGGTATGGCAAAATCCGGTTCGGCAGACTACCTGCTGCGGTTGATCTTAGTACTCTTTGCTACAGACTCAGAACGTGGAGTTGACCTGAAGTTTTCAAAGCATGTCCAAGTAAACATGCGTAGCATTCCGCGCAGCTGGCGAAAAGAATTAGTGGCTAAGCTAGCAACATTTAACAACCAGCGAAACCTTGACCAGATCATAACCCGCCAGAAACTCTGGCGCCGTGCCCTGTCACGGGTACACCCTTATGAATTCGCTTCAAGTGCTGTTCTGCCTGTCCTAGATATTATTTTCGATAATGCACGGCATAGAACTTTAAATTCCCAGGTAGAAGCTGCTATTGATAAGAATAAAGTTGAACATGTAGTTTCTCTATTAGCAGATAATCCCGGTGTGTTTATCCGTCGGCTAGAACAGTTAATGCGCCTTGCAACTTATCGACGCACCCACGGGTGGCAGTCCAAAGCGACTGCGGTGGAGGAGGGCATTTACCAGCTAGGGCCGCAGGTGCGACTTTCAACACTTTTGTCTGCCTATAACAGGATCACCAGTAGAGATCATAAATGGCGAGTGGTTGAAATCGCCGATATGCAGCATTTTCGGCAGGAAAAGACGCGCCGTATAGATCCTGAACACTACAGTAGGGTGTTGGTTGCCTTAGAGTACTCAATCATTGAGCGGCTTAAGCTTGCGCCGTCACCAGCAGAGATCGATCCATTATTTGCACATGCTGTGCCAACTAATTGCTGTGCCCCAGTGCTATTAGGAACAAGGCACTTTGCTGCGGTGCATCGCGGGATTAGTGCTGGGGAGCAATTTCGCTTTGTTCCTGACAATAGAAATAATATTTTGCGGTTTTCTTGTCAGTGGTACAACGCGGATCTAGGCCTGAAGATGATAGTAACGGATCAACACTTTGAGCGTGGACTGGCGTCGGTGGATCGGTATAGTGCTGTGATTTATCCACCACGTCAGTTTGCAGATATTGTGGCTGGGGAGGAGAGTTTTTCCGCAACTACCCAAGCGTATTCGCATATCGATGTGTGGCTTCCCGCTGGTGGTAAGTGGGTTGACGTGGGAGATGATAATCAGCTTCGTAAAAGTATTACTTCAGTACTTCCGCAGGCTCGTTACCTTATTCCACTGATTTGTAGTGGTAGGGGGGAGTCATTTTCTGCTATTGAAAACTCGGTTGCTATCACGCTTGGCGCGGGTAGGGCTCAATCGGTAGAAGCGAAATGTGCTGTGCAGGCGCAAATCTACAATGGAGCGGGTTGGAATGTTCCTTTTATTTATGATTTGCATACTGATACATTAACGTGGCTGGATCTAGCGCTTGGGGGCTGGGATTTTTCTACTGATCGGGTGTCACGTCGAGTATTTACTACGGTTCAGGCTGCTTTGTTAAAGCTGGAACAGCAGCTCAGCGTCGGAGTTGTTTTTGACTGGTGGGCTCGGGCACATGGTGTGTCTAGTGATCCAGCTGTAGGTTATCCCGATGCCCAGTTAATAGCACAGCGACTATTAGCGGAATGTTGAGAGGCAGGAAGTAGTCTTGCTTTCTTACCTTCTAACTGCGGTGTGAGCAGGTTTATTCATATGCATCAAGGGGTGATAAATCTGCAGTAAGATATTCACGATAGGAGTTGGCTAGCTTCTCAAGCTTATCGTCTGGTAGCCCTAGTGATCCCTCGATGATAAATGGCGTAAGGAATGTAGTTCCAATCAGGTTGCTTGTAGCCTGAAATGGGCGAAGCAGTTCTGTGACTGTGTACCCCACTGTGCCTTGTCGGCTATAGCCAGAGGCTCCTGTTGAAACGGCGATTGTGAGCTCCTTGCCGTGCAGTGCTGTGCCAGAGGAGCCGAATGCCCAACCATATTGGAGTACATCATCCTCCCACTGCTTCAGAAGTGAGGGGCTGGAGTACCAGTGCATTGGAAATTGCAGTACGATGCGGTCAGCTTGCTCCAACGCTTCCTGCTCTACTGTGACATCAATATCGCCCTTTGGATAGATGCTATAAAGGTCACGTACTGTGACATCAGATGTGCTTGCGGCGATGTTAGCAAGCTTGGCATTGACACGGGAACTTTCCAGGTTTGGATGGAAGAGGAAAACAGTTGTTGACATTGATTTATACCTTTCAAGAATGAAGTCTGGTGTTGGGGCAGGCAGAATAAGTTTATACGTAGGCGAATCCTTATCCTACTGGGGCAGGCTCGGGGTGGGGAGGAAAGGTAACCTGTATTACCATGTTTGTAAAAGTTCTACTTCGAGTGATTCAATCGTGATGCTGTGGCTTTGTAAGAGAGCAATGGGGGATGGTCACTCATGATCGGGCTGCGAGTGTAGCTGCCACTTGAGGGAAGACCATGTGATGCCGTAGGGAAGCATGACATTTTCTCACGTCAAAAGTACTCCGAGCGTGTCCCTGTTAGCTATCATCGAACATCTTGGCTTCTTAGGGTGGCAATATTCCCGAATGATAAAAGCTACAGGACAAATAAGCCGTACCATGTCCAGCGACTATCCCCATTATCAAAGATGTTCACAAGATAACGGGCTAACTTGTGAACAGGCTTCATGTCGGCTGGGCTTAGTACCCTTTAAGTAATGATCCCTCAGGGGTGTGCGGTCAAAGAAAATTAATTAAAGGGATGTGATGACTTTTAAACATGAGATTCGCCCTGGTGAAGTTTTCGTTTTTGGTAGCAATGAGGCTGGGCGGCATGGTAAAGGTGCGGCACTGATTGCTGTGAAGAAATATGGTGCAGTTAGAGGCTGTGGTTTCGGCAGGCAAGGACAGTCTTTTGCCATTCCTACTAAGGATAAGAAGATCAGGAGGTTGCCATTAGCTCAGATTGCAGTTTATGTCGAGCGCTTTTTCACTTATGCTCGGCAAAATCCTAATGTGCAGTTTTTCGTCACTGCGATTGGGACTGGTCTTGCTGGTTATGGTCACGTAGAAATCGCCCCGCTTTTTACGCAGCGACCTTCAAATTGTCGGTTACCGCGTGAGTGGGTGGTGATCCTCAGTGGAGTTCATGAATAACTAGTGCTGACAATGCCTGGTAACTAGTTAGGGACTATTTTTCGTGTTTGTGCAGTTCTGGCTTGCTATCACTGAGGGATCTGTTCAATGAACTTGGTAGTAGTTATATCAATTGTCAGATCTATTTTCGGGTGGCATGTTTGTTGCCGTCAAAATTTGGGCGCTTTGCGGCAACAAACTAGCTGCTACTAAAATTACCAATAATCCTGTGGACTCATATAGCTAGTGCTGCTGACTACTTTGCTCATGGTTTTGATCAATAGCTAGGATGGAGCGCACCTCCATAAGGATATGCCCTAGGCGATTCTTACCAGAACCATCGCCACCATCACCCCAATAAGAATCATTGCCTGTGTGCTCGATTAGTTCTGCCTGACCAGTTGCAAGTAGTTGTTCAGCAATGTCTGGATTTTGGCGGAATTTTGCAAGTACAGCATCATACATGACTTGTTCTTTTACAGATTCCCAGTCGCTGCGAAGTGGTTTCTTGCGGTCTCGACCAGCCCGAGCCGCTAAAGTAGGGCTCTTTTGAAGTCTAATCTCTCGCTGAATTTTCGGGTTTTTGAACTTCATGGCTTGGAAATAATGTTCGGAAGTTGGCCACCTTGCTCCATCAAGAAAGAAGGAGTACCGAGCGAAGTTTGACAGGAAACCATAAGGATCTTGTGTGCTATAGAAATAAACTTTTGACATATCAGTTCCTTTTATAGTGCTAATGTGCTTTTAGTGCTAGATTATAGTAATTATTTTCGAATGGATAGCATGGTCATATTAACACACATTTGCATGACATAAAGGGAATGTCCCAAAAGTAGGGCAATACTGTATGTGTTAAGGGGAATTGAATAGGTAAAAATTTCAGATAATATGCGGCATAAAACTTAGAAAGTTTTGCGGTATATAAATAGGAAAAAGCATAGTAAGGATATGATTTTCGTGCTTGTATGAAAGCGTGGCTGCACCTAGTGGGGTAGGGCTTTAAGGGATTTGGGTACACAAATAAATGGTGCCTCTATTTGCAATAGGCACCATTTAGCTGTTGGGGCTCAATCGGGTAGCACTGCTTTTATTACTGTGACGTCCCATGCCAAGTATTGAGTTTATCGAACAATACCTGTTGTGATTCTTGATAGGCGATTCGGTTTCCTTCGACGGTCCCGCCTAACATCACTTCCCAACTTGGGCCAAAAAGTGTGATGTCTTCTGCGAAGGCATGGCCAGCATTGTCATATACGAAGGCTTCGACCTTAGGGTTTTGGGCAGCGAGGGCTTTTGCCGCGGTGGCACTTTGCCACATGGTGTCTTGTTCACCAGCAAAGAGAATTCCATTTCCGCTAAATCCAGTAAGGTCGATCCGCGCAGCATCCCGTTCTGTGTCTGTTGCTTTTTCAACCGCCTGTTCATAGCTTGAAAGGTAGGAAACCGGTAATGCTAATGTGAAGCGAGTCATCATGGGGATCATGATTTTCGGGTCATTAACGAATTTCAGATAGGGAACTGGCTGTCCATGATAGGTGAAGCTACTTCCTGCATATTGGTCATATTGGAGGCCTTGGTAGGTGTATTCACTAGGGGCATAGGCAATGAAATTATCAACCTCAGAATATCGCGATGCTAAATTTGCTACTAGCTCAGCGCCTTTGGAAGTGCCGAGGATGGTAATAGGCTCATCTGGATTTGCATTGGCATCAATCCAGGTCAGTACTTCATCGAAAAAATCTAAGGGCACCTCGTTTAAGGTTGCTTTTTGGCCTGGTTGTCCCCAGAAGTACAGTGCCAGTACATTGAATCCTTCTTTTTGTAGTTCACGTGCTTTGCGTGGATCGGCACTACCTTCAGAGCCACCAAAAACTATCACGGTTCCAGGTTTCGCTTCCCCTAGGGGTGGCATGTGAAAACCACGAAGATAATTACCCTCAATGAAGGTCGCGTTGCCATCATCTAGGACAGTTTGTGGGTCTTTCATATCAGGTCCAGGAACAGCATATTTACCTGCATTGTATTTATGTATGCCTACAATACTCAGGGTTAGTACTATAAGTGCTATGAAGATTCCCAATAAAAATCTGAGGAATTTACGCATTGTTTCTCCTGAAACTACTGATTGGACAACCTGCCAATAGTTTCAGGTATATCAGATTAATAGACCTGAAAGCCAGCGTTAGCAAAAATATTACGGGCGGCGGCCACCTGATCGGGATCTGGTGGAGCGACGTCGGCAAGCTGGTAGGTCATTCCCAATTGTGCCCACTTGTCTTGGCCCATGTTATGAAAGGGCAATACCTCGACACGTTCAATGACATTGTGCCACGGCAGGATGATGTCCCGAACCTTGCGAATATTATCCACCTCATCAGTAAGACCTGGGACCAGTACAAATCTGATCCACATGGGTTTTCCTAGCCGATTGAGCCGGGAACCGAAATCAATGGTCGGTTGTAGTGGTTGACCAGTAACACGGTGGTAGGTATCGGGGTCGCCAGACTTAACATCAAGTAATACTAAGTCAATGTCATTAAGGTCGGCATCGTTGAGACGTGCCCCTAGGAATCCAGAGGTGTCAATGGTGGTGTGGATTCCAGCGTCATGAACCGCAGCGAGGATTCGTTTGGTAAACGCAGTTTGGAATAATGGTTCGCCACCGGAGATGGTGAGACCACCACCAGACATACTAAAGATTCGTTTATAGCGCAAGACCTTAGCAATCACATCTTCAACTTGTTCTAGAGTGCCTTCTTTCATCTCCATTGTGTCGGGATTATGACAGTACTGGCACCGCAGAGGGCAGCCGGAAAGAAATAGGGTCATGCGAGTGCCTGGCCCATCGACTGCCGTGACAAGCTCCCAAGAATGTACGAGGCCAATTTCACCAGTGCGGCGGGCGTCGAAAAGCTCAGGGCGGGTGATTTCCAGTGGGATAGCGCTGGTTCCGAGTCCTGCTGCAACGCCACGGTTTTTAGGGCCCTCACTTGGGTCGATGATTACCGTGGCGTTAATGCCGTCAGACATGATGGTGTTAGG
>JBHACV010000125.1:0-3169 GCA_041854705.1 Corynebacterium sp. | reverse complement strand
GTTGGGTTACAGTGGGCCCGACATTTGATGAAGTAGCCGTTGGTGGGGTGGCGGCAGGCGGAGTAGCTACTGGGGGTGTTGCTGCAGGTGGAGTGGCCACTGGTGGTGTGGCCGTTGATGGGGCAATTGTCGGAGTTCCCGTGGGTGGGGTTGGATTAGGCGGGGTTGCTACCGGGGGAATAGCGGTTGGTGGGGTTGCCACCGGGGGTGTCGTTACAGTGGGCCCGACATTTGGCATCAGTACAGAGCCCTTAGGGGTTGGTTGACTTAATTGGTTGCTAGTAGCTGAACTTGAAACGGTGGCTTGTGAATTATCGGGCACTACTCCCACAGCGCTCTTCGTTACTGGTTTTGACTTTTTCACAGAGCGAATCGGCAGTTCTAGGGGCTGTTTGGGGTGAGGGGTGGGGAGGTGGTCGTCGATAAGAATGGAGTCGCGGAGCATTTGAGCGACATCCTTGACTGCAGGTGTGGCGGTGGAGTCAATGGCTTTTAGGCCGCTGGTCATCATAGTGTTGCAGAAAGGGCAGCCCACAGCTACCTCGGAAGCGCCGGTATTCACAGCTTCGGCGGCACGATTCTCATTGATGCGTGTGCCGATTTTTTCCTCCATGAACATACGGGCGCCACCAGCGCCGCAACAGAAACCCTCGTCACGGTTGCGTGGCATCTCTTTGAGGTCAGCACCAGTGGCAACCAACAATTCTCGGGGTGGGTCGAAGATCTTGTTGTGTCGGCCAAGGAAGCAGGGATCGTGGTAAGTAATTGGCTTGCGATTTTTTGGACCACGTGGGACTGGCGTGAGCAGCTTTTCTCGTACCAGCCGATTGAGCAACTGAGTGTGATGGAACACGTCGTAGTGACCATCGAAGTCAGGGTACTCGTTTCGGATGGTGTTGAAACAATGTGCGCAGGTGGTGATGATTTTTCTCCGACCTTTTGGCACGCCATCGAAGACTTCATTCAACGTTCCGACATTTGCCTCGGCAAGCTCCTGGAACAAAAACTCATTGCCAGCGCGACGTGCTGGGTCACCGGTACAGGTTTCGCCTTTGGCTAGCACTGCGAAGCGCACGCCTGCAGTATGCAGAAGCTCAACTACAGCACGAGTGGTTTTCTTGCCGTTATCATCAAATGTGCCAGCGCAGCCGACCCAGAAAAGGTACTCAAAGTCGGTTTCATCTTCGCCAAATATCGGGACCTCGATGCCGTCTTGTCGGGCCTCGTCAATCCAGCTGCGGCGGGCGTTGTTGTTTTGCCCCCAAGGATTGCCTTTGACCTCTAGGTTCTTGAACATGCCGGTTAGTTCGGATGGAAAGTTGGATTCCGCGAGGACCTGGAAACGTCGGAGGTTGGCCACATGGTCGATGTGTTCAATGTCAACTGGGCATTGTTCGACGCAAGCGCCGCAGTTAGTGCAGGACCACAAAACATCGGGGTGAACTGGATCTGTCTCCCCGACAAGTTTGAGTACATCAATGTTTTCATGACTCGGAGCAGTGAGGGCGGTATCACGCAGCGAGGTCATCAGCAGTTTAGGGGATAGCGGTTTTTCGGTATTCCAGGCAGGACATTGTTCTTGGCAGCGACCGCATTCGGTGCAGGTGGTGGCGTCGAGAAGCATTTTCCAGCTGGCATCAGCAAGCGTGCCGACGCCTAACCGTGAGTCATCCTCAACATTTTCCAAGGTCAGAGGTTCGCCATCAGAGACCATGGGGGTGAGCGCGCCGAGGGCTTTGCTGCCGTCAGGGTTGCGGCCAAGGAAAATATTGAAGAAGGCGAGGAAGCGGTGCCAGGCAACCCCCCAAGATAGATTGTGTGCAACCACAGCGAGCCAGACCATGCCGACCAAGAGTTTAAACAGTGCTAGTGCGCTAACGAGTATCGGGCTGGCGGGCAATAGGGTAGCCAAATGTCGGGTGGCGAAATCGGCCCACGGTGAGGCATGTCCATAAGCGGCGATCTTGGCTGCCTTTACCAATAACATGCCTGCACCTTCGAAGAGGATGACAAGCTCGACAAAGACTGCGGCTTTTGCATTTGATCCGACAAAACGCGCGGGTCTAAACAGACGTACCCCAATTAGGAACAAGATGCCCACCACAGTTCCAAGCGCGAAAATCTCCTCTGCAAGGTGGTAGAGCGACCAAGTGGACAGGATGGGCCAGCCGCCAGCTGGGTTGAAGGTTTGGATATAAGCTTCGAACCAGACCAGTGAACCGATGAGAAAGCCCATCATAACGAACCAGTGAGCGGCAGCTACCAGTGGTTTTCGTACAAGCTCGGTGTGGAATAGAACTTTCTTGATTAGTTGGAAAAATCGGAGCAGAGGTTTGTTGCTCCGGCCTGGGGCAGGCTGGCCACTAGTGATTAACTGGGCGGCAGTGCGAACAGCACGGATGAAAAAGAACCATGCCGGCAGCGACAAGACAATGCCAAGAATGCCAAGGATCGTGGTGATGGGCATAGAGAGACTTTCTGGTTGATACTGCCGGGTCGGTTACTTACCCTAGTACGCTACGGCCAACGTGTTTAGCTAGGTATGGCTTTGTATGCGTTAGTGCGCTGAATTATCAATGAACCACCTGCGACCGAGGCGGCAGGTGGCGGACTTCAGCAAGCTGTGATGGGCATTAAGTTAAACGCACACTGGAACTGCTCGGGCAATGGCTAAGGTATGTACCCAGTCCGACAAATCGCGGGAAGTGGGAAGCTTAAGCGCCCGATCCCACACGGTATAAGCAATGTGGTGAGTTTTGAGAGCGGTAGTGAAATCACTTAGTGGGCGCTGTGCTTGGGTGTAAGCATACTCAATGGCCTGCTCAACCGCTTCATGAACCTCCAGCTCTTCACTGAATCGCGCTTCGATGGTGGCATGGTAGAACGGTCGGATATTCTCGATGGCTGTGTCCACATTGCCCAGAACTCGAACCGTGCTGGGGGAATTGTCGGAGCGGGAATTGTCGGTGGGGTTTAGTCCAAGTGGTGCAGGGGCGGAATCAATGATGTCGATATGCAGTGGGATATTGCAACGCATCAGCAGATCGGCGGTGTAGAGGCCGACGGCGTGAGCGCCAATAACTGCGATGCGGAGCTTGGACATCATTGTCACCTTTCTTGAGGGGCGTATTTCCTACCAGCAAGCATAGACCGCATTGTCTAAAACTGT
>JBHACV010000124.1:0-4436 GCA_041854705.1 Corynebacterium sp. | reverse complement strand
CACGTTGCACAAAGCCCTTGACTTCGGAGTTGCCGAGCTTTGTCTTGGTCTGACCTTCGAATTGTGGTTCACCGACACGCACGGAAATCACTGCGGCCAAACCTTCACGGATGTCATCACCGGTGAGGTTCGTGTCCTTTTCCTTCAGCAGCTTGTGTTCGCGTGCGTAGCGGTTGATCAAGGAGGTCAGTGCGGCGCGGAAACCTTCTTCGTGTGTACCACCTTCGAAGGTATTAATGGTGTTTGCGAAGGTGTGGACGGACTGGGAGTAGCCGTCATTCCACTGCAGTGCTACTTCGACTTCCAGGCCTTCGCCCTTGGCGTCGAAAGAAATGATCGTTGGGTGGATCTCGTTCTTTTTCCGGTTGATATGCGATACATAGTCTTTCAAACCGTCTGGGTAGTGGAAGGTCTTCTTCCGAGGTCCACGCTTAGCGGCTGCTTCTGCGGCCTTTTCTTCCGCAGTTTTTGGTGCTGCAGCATCTTCGCTGATGTCTTCGTCCTCAACCTGGCGAGGGCGTTCATCAATGAGGTGCAAGGTCAGGCCCTTGTTGAGGAACGCCATTTCCTGCAGGCGCTTTGCCACTGTGTCGAAGTTGAATTCAACAGTTTCGAAAATTTCTGGGTCTGGCCAGAAGCGCTGCTTAGTTCCTGTGCCGCGGGCAGCCTTGACTTGCTGAAGTTCAGCTGGCACCGCCCGGGTGAAGTCTTGACGCCACAAGTAACCATCGCGCTTAATCTCGGTTTCCATGCGGGTGGAAAGCGCATTCACCACGGAAATACCCACACCGTGCAGACCACCGGACACAGCGTAGGAGTCCGAGTCGAACTTGCCACCGGCGTGGAGCTGGGTCATAACAACCTGGACAGTCGGCGGGCCGGATGGGTGGTTTTCTACTGGAATACCACGACCATCGTCCACAACCTCTACACCGCCATCTTCGAGCAGTGTTACAGAAACTTCGGTTGCGTAGCCGGCCATTGCCTCATCGACGGAGTTATCGACAACTTCCCAGATGAGGTGGTGCAAGCCGCGTTCACCAGTGGAACCAATGTACATACCTGGACGCATGCGGACTGCTTCCAGCCCCTCCAGGATGGTAATCGACTCAGCACCGTAGTTCTTGTTTTGTGGTTCAGCCACGCTGAATGCTCCTTATTTGGCAAAAAAATACTTTGCCTATTCTAGCAGCTTTTACCCAAAATCATCCCTAGGCCCGCGCCCCTTCACTCGCAATTTTCCTGGCTTATGTTTGCGATTATTCGGATCCAAAATTTTCACTTGCTCCACCACATTTGGACCGACTTTGCGGGTGATGGCCTGCAAAATTTGGGTTTGCATGTATCGCAGTTGTGTTGCCCATGAGGTAGAGTCGCATTGGATCGTCAGCACATGATGTTTTTCATCGTATGTTGTAGGGCACGTATGTTCAGCTATCCTCTCCCCTACCAACTCTTCCCAAGCATTCATGATTTGACTGATAGCAATCCGATCACCCCAACCATGACGGTCGAATTCGCGGCGCAGCAGGTCACCAAATTTTCTGGGGTCACGGTAGCTGAGGTCGGCTCGCCCATCGTAGCGGGTTGGTTGAGTCTGGTTTGTTCCCCGACGCCGCTTCCGCGCAGCTGAACGTCCCACCTGCGATTGTTCATTTCGTGGCTGCGGGATCTGCACTCCGGCTGCGCCAGCGGATTTCAATGCTTTGAGGGCTTCTGCTACAGGATCAACTGGTTGATTCATGCATCGCCTCCGCTGGTTTTTCCTGCAATGTTGAAACTCGTCCACTGTCCGTTTGGGTAGCTTCAACGGTATACACGTGGGCTATTTCTCGAAGTTCTGTTGGGATGTCTTCGGGAACTGCGGCTGTGATGATTACTTGTTCTGTTTTGGTCAGGAGACGCACGAGGCGGCGGCGTCGACCAGCATCAAGTTCAGCAAAGACATCATCAAGGATCACGATTGGTTCTACCCCATCAGCTAATTGCATGAAATATGCTGCAAGCCGCAGTGATAAGGCAAAACTCCAGCTTTCACCATGGCTGGCGTACCCTTTCGCGGGCTGTGTGCCAAGCATCAGCAGGACATCGTCACGGTGCGGGCCAAATAGCGAAGTTCCTCGATCCAGTTCCCGTTGCCGGTGTTGGGAGATGGTATCCAACAGTGCTGCTTCCGCGAGTTCTGGGCTGAGCAATGCCGGTGCAACGCCAGGCCCGGCGCTGACTCCTAGTTGCACTCCTACCTGCAACAACGCCGCATCGACGGTGGATGAGTATGCAAGGTGGGCGGGCCGGGATTCTGGTGCGAGCGTGCGATAGGTTTCTTCAAGATGTGGGGCTAGATCATGCACAAGTTGTACTCGCGCACTCATGATTTGCCCGCCAAGATGGGCAAGTTGGCTGTCCCAAATCTCTAAGGTGGCTAGGTCTGCATTGTTTTCGCCTGCACTGTTTCCAACTGCACTGTTTTTCACGTTTGCTGTACGAAGGTGCGGACTTTTTAGCAGGGCATTTCGTTGGCGCAAAACTTTCTCAAACTCCATCTTTACGCCCGCAAGCCGTGGGTAGCGGGCGATCATGATGGTGTCGAGGAATGTGCGTCGTTGTTCAGGGTCGCCCTTGATAAGCGCTAGATCTTCAGGGGAAAAGAGCGTGGAGCGAACAATTCCAAGGAGGTCACGCTGGGAGTTCATGGCAGTACGATTGATGAACGCCTTATTTGCACCATGTGGTCGAAGCACGATTGAGGGTGTGAGTTCTCGCCCATTGTGTACAGCTGTGGCACGGATGTGGGCGAGTTCTTGGTTTTCCCTCACAAGTGCAGAATCGTGGTTGATTCTGTGCGAGCTGAGGTGTGCTAAATACCCGATGGCTTCGACGATATTGGTTTTGCCATGACCATTGCGGCCTACGAAAATATTTACTCCTGGCTGCAATGCAAGATCCAGGTGCTGCCATGATCGGTAGTCCTGGAGTTGCAGATGCGAAATATGCATGGGTGCTTTTCGGCGTTTGGGTTTGGCTCTTGTGTTTAGCCTGGTAGACGAACTGGCATGAGCAGGAAAGTAAATTCCGTCGCTGGGGTTGGGAATACTCCGTCTGCGTTGCGTTCCGGGATTTCCTTTGGTTCTGGCAACAGAATTGCTGGCCGAGCCGCATCGGTGAATCCGAAGAATACTCGTTGGGTATGGATAACCGAGAGTCCGTCGCGGAGGTATCCCGGGTTGAATGCGGTGGTCAGTGGTTCTCCGGCGAAGGCGCATGGGAGCGTTTCGGTTGCGGTTCCGCCTTCGGAGCCACTCGCGCTGAGGGTTACTTGACCTTCGCTAAATTCCAGCCGGACCTGGGAGTTTCGGTCGGACATCAGGGCAACGCGGCGAATTGCTTCATTGAGTGGTGCTGCTTCCACGGTTGCGATGGCGTTGTGGGTAGTTGGTAGCAGTGGGCGAACTGGTGGGAATTTTGCATCAAGCAAGCGGGTGGTGGTTTGACGGGTGTCTGTTGCGACTCCCAGGAGCCCGTCGGTACCGATTTCTTCGCCGGTTCCAGCAGCGATTTCAATTGGATCGGTGTAGTGGGAATCGACGGAGCGGGCCACCTCGGCGAGGGTTTTGGCTGGGATCAGCAACGACGCCTGTGCGTCGGCAGTTGCTGGGTTCCAGTTAAAGGTGCGCAGTGCCAGGCGGTAGCGGTCGGTTGCAGCAACAGTGATTTCTTCACCGTTGATTTCCATATTGACACCTGTAAGCATTGGCAGAGTTTCATCTTTTCCAGCTGCTACGGCGACTTGTTGTACTACTTCGGTGAAGAGTGTTGGATCGATGGTTCCAGTGACTGCTGGCATGCCTGGTAGCACTGGGTAGTCTTCGATGGTCATGGCTGGCAGCTCGAAGCGGCTGGTTCCTGCCTTGACCAGGACTTTGGTGCCGTCGTATTCCACAATGATGGGCTTGTCTGGCAGAGTTGCCACAATCTCGGATGACAATTTACCTGCGACCAGCATGCGTCCTGGTACATCTACTTGGGCGTTGATGCGAATTTTGTTTGACGTTTCACGGTCAAATCCGGAAAGCTCAAGGGTGTCGTCTTCGGCATTGATGAGAATGCCGCGAAGCACAGGCTGGGTTGGCTTTGCTGGCAGGGATCGAGCAATCCAACTGAGGGCACTAGAAAAGTCGTCCTTGGTGACGATGAACTTTACTTCTTGTGGCTCCATGCTCTTGTTGCCCTCTGCTTATGACGAATAGATATGGGGGATATTATTCCATTTTTAGCCAAGTATTGCGAGACGAGATTTTGGCGCTTTTTGGCTTTTCCACGGCCCTAATTTCTGCTTTTGAAGTAGTTAATTATTGGTAGTAGTAGCAGTAGGTGCTGTGTGTTTTGTGGATAATTGGTGTTTCACCAGGTGAAAGACATTTTGGGGTGTGGAATGT
>JBHACV010000123.1:0-8452 GCA_041854705.1 Corynebacterium sp. | reverse complement strand
GCCAAAACCAGTGTTGACCTCGGTTTGCATTTCCTGCGTTAGCGTGTTTTAATGGTCGGGTTGCTTTAACAGGGATGAATAATCGCTGGTAGGGCAATCATGACACATCACGTGTCAGTCTCCTTCAAGGGATTGGGTATGCGCCCATTCTTTCTTGGGGACCGAAAGTGATGGGGCATGGCAAATAAACAGCGGCAGTATGCGAAGGTGATCCTAGCCGATCTCTTCCACGCTTGACATGACGGGGACTTGTACCTCCGTGTCTGATGCGGCCAGAGTTTATGTGCTTTGGCCCAAAGAATTTTCGTCAAGTAAGAACTGGCGTTGCGCCCTGGCCCTTCAAGGTTCGGACAACGTTATAGAGATAGATGAAGCGATTCCCACCAATCTTTAAGATGTGGGACAAGCGAGGAAGAGGATAAGCGTGGCGGGACAAAAGATCCGCATTCGGCTGAAGGCCTATGACCATGAGGCGATCGACGCATCTGCGCGCAAGATCGTCGAAACCGTGACCCGTACTGGTGCACGTGTTGTCGGCCCAGTGCCATTGCCCACCGAAAAGAACGTGTACGCCGTTATTCGTTCTCCCCATAAGTACAAGGATTCTCGCGAGCACTTCGAGATGCGCACTCACAAGCGCCTGATCGACATCCTCGACCCGACGCCGAAGACGGTTGACGCTTTGATGCGTATTGACCTTCCGGCCAGCGTCGATGTGAACATTGCGTAATCGACGAAATACTTGGCAGCGGAGAACAAACAATGAGTGAAACTGAGATCAAGGGCATTCTGGGCACTAAGCTCGGCATGACTCAGATCTTCGATGAGGATAACCGCGTTGTACCGGTAACCGTCGTCGAAGCTGGGCCATGTGTGGTCACCCAGATTCGCACCAAAGAAACTGATGGCTATACCGCCATCCAGATCGCCTATGGCGATATCGACCCCCGTAAGGTGAAGAAGCCTCAGGTGGGTCACTTCCAAAAAGCAGGCGTTACCCCACGTCGGCATGTAGCAGAAATTCGTATGGATGATGTTTCTGGCTATGAGCTGGGGCAGGAAGTTACCGCAGCGATCTTCGAAGGTGTTACCTTCGTTGACGTTACTGGTACCTCCAAAGGTAAGGGTTTCGCTGGTGGCATGAAACGCCACGGCTTTGCCGGACAGGGTGCCTCCCACGGTAACCAGGCTGCACACCGCCGCGTCGGTGGCATTGGTGCCTGTGCTACCCCCGGTCGCATTTTCAAAGGCAAGCGTATGGCCGGCCGCATGGGTAATGACCGCGTCACCACCCAGAATCTGAAGATTCAAAAGATTGACGCCGAAGCCAATCTCATCCTGATTAAGGGTGCGATCCCCGGCAACCGGGGTGGCCTCGTGACCGTTAAGACTGCAGTGAAGGGTGGTGCACACGCATGAGCAATCTGAAGTTGGATGTCCACACCGCAGCTGGCGCTACCGCAGGTCAGGTTGAACTGCCAGCCGAGATTTTCGACCGTGAGGTCTCCATTCCATTGCTGCACCAAGTAGTGAATGCTCAGCTTGCCGCACGGCGTGCTGGTACTCACTCCACCAAAACTCGTGGTGAAGTCCGTGGCGGTGGCCGCAAGCCATTCCGCCAGAAGGGTACTGGTCGCGCTCGTCAGGGTTCGATCCGCGCTCCGCACTTCACCGGCGGTGGCATTTCTCATGGCCCTAAGCCACGGGATTACAGCCAGCGCACCCCGAAGAAGATGATTAAGGCCGCTCTGTATGGCGCACTGTCGGACCGTGCTCGCAATGCACGTATCCACGTCGTTGATGAGTTGGTCCCTGGCCAGACTCCTTCCACCAAATCCGCTCGCGCTTTCTTCGAGCGTCTGACCGATCGCCGCAATATTCTGTTTGTGGTTGGTCGTGAAGATTTGAATGCTCAGCGAAGCGCTCGCAACCTGCCTGGCGTACAGATCCGCTATGCCGATCAGCTGAACACCTATGATGTCCTCTACTCTGATGATGTTGTGTTCTCGGTTGAAGCTCTGGACGCCTTCGTCTCCCGCGCTACCGGCGCGGCTAAGGAGGAGAACTAATGGCTAAGATTGCAGATCCCCGCGACATTATCCTCGCCCCAGTCGTATCTGAGAAGGCATACGATCTTGCCGAGAAGGAACGTACCTACGTTTTCTTCGTGGCCAAGACCGCTAATAAGACCGAGATCAAGATTGCTATCGAGCAGATCTTTGGTGTGAAGGTCGCCTCCGTGAACACCCTAAACCGTGAGGGCAAGCGCAAGCGCACTCGCTCCGGTTTTGGTACCCGTAAGGCAACCAAGCGCGCCTACGTGACGCTTAAAGAGGGCAGCGACGCTATCGACATCTTCGGCGGCTCCGCCGTTTAAGAGGGAAGTCGAGGTAAGGAAAAACTATGGCTATTCGTAAATACAAGCCGACAACTCCGGGTCGCCGCCAGAGCTCTGTTTCCATGTTCGAAGAGATCACTCGCTCGACCCCGGAAAAGTCTCTGCTTCGCCCGCTTCCAAAGAAAGGTGGCCGCAACGTTCACGGCCACATCACTGTTCGCCACAAGGGTGGCGGCCACAAGCGCCGTTACCGTGTTATCGACTTCCGTCGCAACGACAAAGATGGCATTCCAGCTAAGGTCGCTCACATCGAGTACGACCCTAACCGCACTGCCAATATTGCATTGCTGCACTATGTCGATGGCGAAAAGCGTTACATCGTTGCTCCCAAGGGCCTGAAGCAAGGTCAGATGTTGGAAGCCGGTGCTAACGCTGACATCAAGGTAGGTAACAACCTGCCACTGCGTAATATCCCAGCTGGTACCGTGATTCACTGTGTGGAGCTCAAGCCTGGCGCTGGCGCTAAGCTTGCTCGTTCTGCAGGTGCTTCTATTCAGCTGCTCGGTAAGGCAGGCAAGTACGCTGTGCTGCGTATGCCTTCTTCCGAAATCCGTCGTGTGGACATTCGCTGTCGCGCGACTGTTGGTGAGGTCGGCAATGCTGACCAGATCAACATCCGTTGGGGTAAAGCCGGCCGTATGCGCTGGAAGGGCGTTCGCCCGACCGTCCGTGGTGTCGTCATGAACCCAGTTGACCACCCACATGGTGGTGGTGAAGGTAAGACTTCCGGTGGTCGTCACCCAGTGTCCCCATGGGGCAAGAAGGAAGGTCGCACCCGCAACCCGAACCGTTACAGTAACAACATGATCGTGCAGCGTCGTCGCACGAACAAGAGCAAGAAGCGTTAAGAGGAGGTAAAAGAAGATGCCACGTAGCCTTAAGAAGGGCCCGTTCGTCGATGAGCACCTCCTCGCAAAGGTCGATGCTCAAAACGAAAAGGGCACCAAGCAGGTCATTAAGACTTGGTCCCGTCGTTCCACCATTCTCCCCGATTTCATTGGGCATACTTTCGCCGTGCATGACGGTCGCAAGCATGTGCCAGTGTTTGTGGACGACTCTATGGTCGGACACAAGCTCGGTGAGTTTGCTCCCACCAAGACCTTCAAGGGTCACATCCAGGAAAAGAAGAAGGGACGTCGATAAGCGATGAGCGAAGTCAACTCCGCCCGCGCAACGGCCCGCTTCGTCCGTGTTACCCCGATGAAGGCTCGCCGTGTCATTGACTTGGTTCGCGGCAAGTCTGTCGAGGAAGCACTGGCTATTTTGAAGTACGCTCCTCAGACTGCTTCGGAGCCAGTTGCTAAGGTCGTTCAGTCCGCAGCAGCTAATGCTGAGAACAACTTCGGCCTTGATCGTCGCAGCTTGGTGATCTCCGAAGCCTACGCAAATGAGGGGCCAACCATGCGTCGTTTCCGTCCACGCGCCCAGGGTCGTGCATTCACGATCCGTAAGCGCACCAGCCATATCACCGTGGTTGTTGAGAGCCAGAAGGCAGGTGCTTAATAGTGGGACAAAAAATCCACCCACACGGCCTCCGATTGGGCATTACTTCCGACTGGAAGTCCCACTGGTTCGCCGACAAAAATTACGCTGAGTACCTCGCAGAAGACATTAAGATTCGCGAGTTCCTCACCAAGACCCTCGATCGCGCTGGCATTGCCGACATCGTGATTGAGCGCACTCGGGATCGGGTTCGCGTCGATATTCACACCGCCCGTCCAGGCATTGTGATTGGTCGTCGTGGCTCCGAGGCTGACCGGCTGCGCCGTGAGCTAGAAAAGCTCACTGGTAAGCAGGTTGCCCTGAACATTCTGGAAGTCAAGAACGTTGATGCCAATGCTCAGCTGGTGGCGCAGTCCATCGCCGAGCAGCTGACCAACCGCGTTGCTTTCCGACGCGCAATGCGCAAGGCCATTCAAGGTGCTATGCGTCAGCCTCAGGTCAAGGGCATTAAGGTTGTGTGCTCCGGTCGTCTTGGCGGTGCCGAGATGTCCCGCACCGAGCGCTATCACGAGGGTCGTGTGCCACTGCACACGCTCCGTGCCGAGATTGACTACGGCACCTACGAAGCTCACACCACCTTCGGCCGCATTGGTGTCAAGGTGTGGATCTACAAAGGTGACGTCGTTGGTGGCCGTCGCGAGAGCGAAATCAATGCACCAGCAGAGCGCCGTGGTCGCGGCGACCGTAACGCACGTCCGCGTCGCGGTGGCCAGCGTCGTCAGCGCGCTGAGCAGAAGCAGGAGGGATAATCCATGCTGATTCCAAAGCGCGTCAAGTACCGTCGCCAGCACCGTCCGCACCGTAGCGGCGTTTCCAAGGGCGGTAACCGCATTAACTTCGGTGACTATGCAATCCAAGCTCTTGAGCCTGCATACATCACCAACCGGCAGATCGAGTCCGCTCGTATTGCTATCAACCGCCACGTCAAGCGTGGTGGTAAGGTCTGGATCACCATTTTCCCAGACCGCCCATTGACCCAGAAGCCACTCGGTGTACGTATGGGTTCTGGTAAGGGCCCAGTGGAGAAGTGGATCGCCAACGTCAAGCCTGGGCGTATCCTCTTCGAAATGAGCTACCCTAACGAGGAAATGGCTCTTGAGGCACTGCGCCGTGCTGGCCAGAAGCTTCCCTGTAAGGTTCGTATTCTCAAGAAGGAGGACCAGTTCTAATGGCAATCGGTACCCCCGCACACGAGCTTCGCGAACTCAACGCTGAGGAGCTCAAGACCCGTCTGGCAGAGGCCAAGGAAGAGCTGTTCAATCTGCGCTTCCAGGCTGCTACTGGCCAACTGACCAACAATCGTCGCCTGCGCGCTGTCAAGACCGACATCGCCCGCATCTACACCGTTATTCGCGAGCGTGAGCTGGGCCTGTCTGTTGTTCCGGGAGCTGAGGCTTAAACCATGAGTGAGGCAAACGTGAACAAGAAGAAAAAGGGTGCACGCAAAGTTCGCACCGGTTATGTTGTGTCTGACA
Organism: Corynebacterium sp.; assembly: GCA_041854705.1. GTDB lineage: Bacteria > Actinomycetota > Actinomycetes > Mycobacteriales > Mycobacteriaceae > Corynebacterium. Next base: position 3,076 of record JBHACV010000123.1, on the reverse strand, counting down.
AGATGCAAAAGACCATCGTGGTTGAGCTAGAAGACCGCAAACAGCACGGTCTGTATGGCAAGACCATCCGTACCAACTCCAAGGTAAAGGTCCACGACGAGAACGAGATTGCCGGTGTCGGTGACCTCGTGCGTATCGCCGAGACCCGTCCTTTGAGTAAGGACAAGCACTTCCGTCTCGTTGAGATCATCGAGAAGGCTCGCTAAACTCCATCCGAGTTGCCCCACCAAACTGCGTCGTAGCAGGTGGTGGGGTTTTGCGTTTTTGGTGGACGATGACCTGAGGAAGTGGCGGCGTGGGGCGTCGAAAAGCTGTGTGGCGCCTGACACACTTCGGTTATTTGAACTTTAGTGAGTATGCTTGCTGGGCTTTTATGGGATTTGCAGTAAAATAACCGAATTAAGTCTCCAGCCTTGACTGGGGTGAGCTGGGGAAACCGGTTATCTACTGTTCTGCCAGCAGGCTAAGCCCAAAAGATTTGTGTCTTCCAAAGGGATAAGCCCATCGTCGAGTCGACGCATTTTCGTATATAGGTCTCGCATCGTCCTACGATCAGGAATGTATTCTTTGCCTGCCGCATTTTTTAGCACTGTTAAAGTTGTGATTATGTTTAGCCGCCCTACAGGACGACCAGCTTGTTGAAGTCGTAGTAGATGATTAGCCTCGTATGTGGCAGTCGTCCTGCCCCACTGATCGTCGATGAGTACAGTGACATTTTCACCAGTTTCTGCAGCTACAACAGCGTGCGCAATAACCATTATTTCACCTAAGTCTTTGCGGTTTTGGCGGCGCTGTGACATCGGTAATTGAGTCATACGATTTACTACGACTGAAAGTTCTGGTGTGGCGTCGTCGGAAAGAACTTCAAATAATCGTTCCGGGAGTTTGTTAATAACACGTAAGGCTGCAGCAAAACGCTGTTCTTGCTGCGCTTTTCGACGGATTTCATCATGGACGGTTTCAGGTACTGATACCGCACCAACAGTGGCAAACAGGAGTCTTTCTTTATTGAGGGAGAAAAAGTTAATTCCTGGCCCAGCATCCATGATTGGACGTCGGTTCATGGGGTGCGACTTTCATCGTCGAGGCCGCTTAGGTCGATATTAACCTCTGGCAGGATGTCGAGTTCATGCTGTTCCCAGTTTGGTTGCTGTGGAGTGATCCCGATTTCAGCAAGCATCTCTTTGACAGCCTGTTCTGTCGTACTTTGTAGCGTTGCTACTGCTTGCGCTGATAAGACTCCTGCTGAATACCCCGCAATAGCCCTTGTGACTAGCTTTTGGGGTGCACGTACTCGGTTGGATTCCTGCTGTAGGCCTGCATATTGATCTCCCCAGCCGAAGCGTGTTGCTAGTTCTTTGGTACTGACGTGTTTCCAATTGTCAACAGTTGTTTGGGGGATCATACCTGCATCTCGCAGGGCAATCGCAGCTATGTGTGGTGACACTAGAAACCATTGAACAACTGAAGAAAGTGTAGCGAGATCGACAGAAGTTTTATCGCTGAGGAATGTGATGAGTCCTGCACGGGGGATAAGTAGATGTCTGGCAAACGCATCAGCACGGATTTCCACGGGGCTACGTGTGCTTAAGTCTGATGCTTGATCATGGAATACTACATGGGCTAATTCGTGTGCGAGCGTGCTGCGCTGCCGCATAGGATGATTCGTGCAAGCAACGCCAATGAAAGTCTTGTTTCGTACTGGATCATGCATGGTCAGGCCATGATCTGAGGCTGGCACGTGGAGGACAGCAACATCATGGCCAGTGGTTCGTTGGACTAGCTCGACGAGGTCGCCGAGGGGTTGAATGCCCAAGTTGTGATCTTGGCGAAATCGATCAGCTGCCGTCTTGGCTTCTTGTTCTATCTGCGTCATTGTGCCTCGGGGATTGCTTGGTCTTCGAGGTAAGCGTCTAATTCCATGAAGTGGAGAAGCCTTTGCCGCATGGAGTCCATAGTGGAGCCATTGGTTGATCGTGCCGCACATTGCACTCGATCTGCTATAGCACTTCCTGTCAGCTGGGCGATTGTGCATCCGGTGGCATCTGCGATCAGGATAATTTCTGGCATTTTGGCTGTTCGCGCACCGCTGAGGATGCGGTTGAGCGTGGGCTGTGAAATTCCTGTCTTGCTAGCTAATTCACGTTGGGATATGCCTGATGCCGCACACGCACTTTTAATTGCGCTTGGTATATTGTTCATTTCCACACCTTGTGAATCAATTTTTAAATTTGATTCAAGTCTATGGCATTTAAGCGCCGCAGTCTAGTCTCTGGGGTGGGGCTGATGATTCCCGCGCGCTGGGGGCTGGGGTGGTGGGTTCGCGAGTGATGACCTGAGGAAGTGGCGGCGTGGGGCGTCGAAAAGCTGTGTGGCGCCTGACACACTTCGGTTATTTGGACTTTAGTGGGTGTGCTTGCTGGGCTTTTATGGGATTTGCAGTAAAATAACCGAATTAAGTCTCCAGCCTTGACGGGGGTGAGCTGGGGAAACCGATGCTTTGTGGCTGTGTGGGCTAGTTGGGCGGGAATGTCGGGCGCGTGGGGATAATGTGATCTATGAGAGTAATTTCACCCCACATTGATTTCATTAACCTACGTAAGATTCATAGCAATGTGAAGATAGCGCGCCAGCAGGTAATGGATGATGATTCATTGTTGCTGGTTTCGCCAACGTTAGCTGTGAATTGGAGGGATTTTTCCGAGCTTCCTGTTTGGCAACAGTTTGAAGTTCGGGTTGCGGCAGCTGCTCGATCGACGCGGAAGAGCGTTTTATGCGGTTTTGCTGCGGCTACGGTACTTGGCATACCGCATATTAAGAATGATCCTTATCAAACCCAGATTGAGTTGGGTTTTGTTGGTAAGACGACGCCTCCAGCAAAAAATTGCTGGCCAAAGCATCGGTTATTCCTTTATGGCGAGCTTCCTGAAGCGCAAGTTCAGAGTGTTGATGGAGTTCGGGTCACAACCATCGATCGTACTTTCTGCGATATCTTGCATCTGTATGGGCAGCGGGCAGCCTTGGTGTTTATTGAATCGGCGATGTATCAAAGCCAGAAATCCAAAGAGGAGATTCG
>JBHACV010000122.1:0-4142 GCA_041854705.1 Corynebacterium sp. | reverse complement strand
CAGATGGGGCATCATCTGTAGAATGGCTTTATTTTACGAATAAGGCTCGAGTTAACTTTTGTACAGTTTCAGGTGCTGGAATGTCACGGATGGGATCCACAAGTGAAAAGTTGGCTTTTCAGATTACTGATTATGGTCACTGGGAACGGATTGAGACACGGTAATTAACTACTCTAACCTTGACAATAACTAGTAAAAGTATCAGTGAGGTATTGGGGCAGAAGAATCATGGGCCCTAAGCTATTTAGTTGAGATTGTGGTGGTTAGTGAATTTTCCTGCGTGTCGTGCCTTGGGTTTTGTTGTTAGGTGTTTTCCTTGTTTTTCATTGAAGCTTATTCAGATGCTGGGAAAACCTTAACGCATGTGGGTTTCACCTCTGTCCATAGTCCAAGGTGAAATGCTTCAGCAGGTTGGAAAACAGAAAATGGCCTGAATAAGCTTCTGGGTTCTGTCTAAGAGTTTTTCTCCACTTCTGTTGGTGTGTGGTACTCCAAGGAGGCGTGCAGCCTGGTGTTGTTCAACCAACTCACCTTTTTGAAGATGGATCGGACCTAACCCCGTTTGGCGGACACCTCAGTTTTGGTTGGGGGCAAGGTGCATTCCTAGGCTAAATCTAGGACGGCTAAAACCAGGACAAAAGTACATGTTATATTGTATGTATGAGGAGAACGGCCGAAGATGCAGCGAAGACCCGGCAAGCATTGCTAGAAGCAGCGCTGAAGTCTTTCGCGGAAAAGGGGTGGCAGGGCGCAACTTTTGAATATATTGCCGAACGTGCTGGTGTTACTAGGGGAGCGTTGCATCATCACTTCCGTTCAAAACGGGATCTGCTTTCTGCAGCTTTGGAATGGGGGTGGTCAAAGTATACCGACCACCTATTTGCTAAAGATTTATCTGTGTCAGATAGTCGAGAGTGGTTACAGCAAGTACTGGTGGAGTTCGTGACACTGTTACATAGCGATGAACTTTTTTGGGCGATCGCATCCACAACAGTGTTGGTAGCGCCGCAAGCAGAAGGTGATATCGAAACCAAGCACTCTGCCCTTAACGCGTGGCATGCTCAGATTACAGCTGCCCTAGGCTCGTACGATTCTGCGCTTCCTGCCCAGACAATCGCAAGACTAGTATTGATTTTGCTACAAGGTTTTACTGTCACCGCGGTGACCCGCCCACAAGACCTGCCGCCTATTAAGGACTTGGATTTAGCCATCGCAGCGCTGGTTAATGGGATGCTGGCCTAGTCGAAACAGAGGATTAATCGCAGGTGGTCGGAGCGATTATTAGATGCCGCACCGTGGTTTGGGCAATGCTGGCAATGGTAAAGCAGGACACACTGCCGTGTCGTTTTCATTTGTCAAACTTGGTAGGGCAGCATGATATTAACTGCTTATTTGATACTGGAGCGTACTGTTATGAGTAATATGCATCGACTGGAAAACACTCTTTTCCACATTGATGGCCGAAGCTATGCGGCTTATAAACAATTAAAAGGTAGCCATCGGTTAGGAGATTTTCGCTTGATGGTAGACCATGTACAGGTCGATCCTTATGCGCCACCATCGCGAATGCGAATCATTCTCGACCGTACTGTGGCAGATATTCCTGATGATCTTTTATCCGATACTGCTGGAAAAATTGCTGTGAGTGATTTCTTAACTCGAGCATTTGTCCGTTCAGCACGACGTCATATCCCACGCCATAATGGCACTGGTAATGGTGGTGTGGTGAGCATTGGCAACCCAGGTCAAGAGGTATTAGAGCGTACCAGTGTGCTTATTACCGACAATAAAATCGAGGCGCGCATCGACGTCGGTTTACCAGCTGCGGGCCGACGCGTTCGTGGACGCGAAGCAGCTCGGCTGCTGACTGAAGTCTTACCGCGGATCGCCGATGCATCATTGCGACATTGCAATCTGAATGCCAAAGCGCTGCGGGATCATGTCATTTTGTACCGGGACCAAGAAGAACTGCGTAGCAAACTAATTGGCGCTGGTCTTGTTGCATTCGTGGGTAATGGGGCGATTCTTCCGCGTTGTTCTGGTGATTCTGATGCACCACTAGAGCATGGGGCTGTACCGTTTATGAGCCCTCCGGGATTGGAGGTCACTTTTCAGTTACAAAGCGGAAGAATAGTCACGGGCATGGGGATTCCCCAAGGGGTGACAGTCATTGTTGGTGGTGGCTATCATGGTAAATCAACTCTATTGCGAGCATTAGAACGAGGTGTATATCCGCATATTGCTGGTGATGGTAGGGAATGGGTCATTACCAGCAGTGATGCTGTTACCATTCGTGCAGAGGATGAACGTGCCATCACCGGGGTAAATATCTCACCTTTTATTACGAATCTCCCCTCAGGCACCGATACGCAACGTTTTTCCACAACCTCCGCATCGGGATCGACATCACAGGCGGCCAATCTCATGGAAGCACTGGAAGCAGGTGCAACCACATTATTGATTGATGAAGATATCTCGGCAACTAATTTCATGTTCCGCGACCTCCTTATGCGTCAACTCATTCCTTCTACTAGTGAGCCGATTACCCCATTCATTGATCGCGTTCGCACATTGCTCGCCGAACGAAACGTATCGACTATTCTTGTTGCTGGTGGATCAGGTTCTTTCTTTACGGTCGCCGATCATGTTATTGCCCTCGACAAATATCAACCGCATGATGTAACCGCCAAGGCGTGGGCCATTGCTGAAATACCAAAGCCCCAAACGGCGTCTACAAACACACATCTATTCCAACTGATGCCAAGATTGTTGGATGCGCATTCCCTCGCAGCCCATGGAAAGCAAAAGCCTGCCAAAGCAAAAGGACGCACCACGATCCAGTATGGGAAGAACATCATTGATCTTGCAGCGGTTGCGCAACTAGTAGATTCCGCTCAGACTGAAGCCATTGCACGTGCATTAGATAAACTTGCTAAATCAACGGCTTATCAAGAACGAGAACTAACCGAGCTAGTTGCAGACCTCATCAAGGGTATTGACAGTGCTGGGCTGGATTGGCTTTCACCATTTCCAGGACATCCAGGTCACCTAGCCCGTCCACGTCCTTATGAAATTCATGCAGCGGTGAATCGTTATCGAAAGTTACGGCTGGCTGCAAGCTAACCGGTACAATCACGCATTGTGACCCAGATTATTCTCGCTCAAGCTAATAGCCCAACTACTGCAACATGGATCGCGCTGGCTGTGACGGTGATTCTGCTGATCGCCTGTGTCGTTGTGCTCGTACTATTTGCACGCTGGGTAATGAATAATCTATTCAAATAGCACTCGAATTGTAGCGTTATGAGGTGGGGTAGTCAGTGCGCTTGATGCCACACTTGCTGATTACGATGAATAATGCACAATAGGAAAGTGCTCCTGATTGCTTCAGGGCAAGATTGGGCTGCGTTGATTTTGGCGAGAAAAAGCGTTGTGGATCCTGTGTGGGGTTTAGCAGTTACTACCTGGATTTTATTGTGTTCGTGATCGTCGAAAAGCGGTGAGAAAACTGCGTTTAGTCCTGCTGAGGTAGCACCAGCGGACCCAGTGCACCAGAGCCAATACATACAGATGCGTGTGGATTTGTAGATGCCGCAGTAATCCGTAGTTTGTTGCCACCACCTGGGATCAAAACCCATTGGCGCAGCAATTCTGGTGGGGTAGCGACAGTGACTGCTCGGCTATTGGTTGCAGACAGCGGCTCTAGCGGATTCGGTGTCGTGATTGTGATGGTGACGTCTTCATCCGAGGCCAATGAATTAAGTTCCCAGATCCAATCCCCGAACTGTACTCCTGGTTCGATCGGAATATCGACGGTTTCGCCAGTTGAAATGCGGTATCCGCAGTCTGATTCTGAGCCAAGTGCAGAGCGGGAAATCGGGAGGACTTCTGCTGGATGAAGATTGCCTGCGCTGTCGAAAATTTGAGGATGTGTGGTGGCATGTACTGGCGGGGTACCAGTTATTGATGACACCCGATTATAAGGATGCATTAGTGGAGTTAATACTTCTAAGGGGGTTTGCTGGTCGAGGATACCGTGGGGATCATTCGCGATTGCTTGGCGAACCTGAGCAAGATACTGTTTGACTGGATCGTTTTGCCACACCATAACCCAGGTAACTGTGGATAGTACTGAAGATGCT
>JBHACV010000121.1:0-4744 GCA_041854705.1 Corynebacterium sp. | reverse complement strand
CCCCCTGCCCCAGCGCCATGCCCCATACCCACTCCAGTGCTAGCATTCGGAGAAATACCTGTAGTAAACCCAGTAGCCCCATTCCCAACATGCGAAGTACCACTGTTAGCACCACGCACTACCCCAGCGATCGTATTAGCACCAGCAGCACTAACACTTGTCGCCGCATTCGCTAACCCACCCACCGCAGCACTCGTTGCAGATGGCGCAATAGCACCTGGCGAATGAACAGCTGGCGCGAAACCACCACCCGCATTCCCACCAACTGCACCGTTTGCCGCCATCGACGCAAGCTGCTCAGTTCCTATCTGCCCCACCTGCGCCGCAGCTTGCTCCAGACTGCCAAACCTACCGGCAGAAATATCCTGAACCGCTCGACCAAGAGCATCAACAGTAGGACCCAACACTGGTGGAACCGGCTGCGATCCCGCATTGGCAGAATAGTTTCCCACCTGACCAGACTGTACAGATCCCGTCACTACCGACTCTTGCATCAGATTACGGATCGAAGGCATCGCACACGGCAGCACTGCATTCAACGCCGCCTGAAACTCTGTTAAAAACGCCTCTTCTGCCAACCGTCGCTCCACTGGCTCAACTACCGCAGCAAGGCCCGCTTGTGCGCCATGCACCACTGGAAGAAAAGACGGCGCAATCCCCGCCAACGTGGTCGTCGCTCGCGCCATTTCCTGTGCACTGCCAGCAAAAAACTCAGCATTACTAGCAAACTGAGAAATCATCCCAGTAGCAATCGGCACCCACAGCCCCTCATTATTGGCCCCCACCGTGGCAACCACACTCCGCAGCTTTCCAGCAATATCAATCGCCTGTGCCGATAACGACTCCCACGTAGCCGCCGCAGCCGCAGCCTGCTCACTATTCGTACCCGCCAGCTCCGCAGCCAAAAAATCTACCGACACCGGTTTTGACGCCACCGCCATCGGAAAGGAAAAATCTCCAAACGTTCCCACCGGCTGCGATGTCGAACCAACCGACTCACTTACCGACGCCCCACCAGAGTCCGCACGTTCCAACGCAATCTTGTTTGCTAAATCCTGGCCAGTAAATAATCTACAGTTGAAATAAAAATTACTCTGAGCCCACTCCAGTAGGCTTTGAAAAACACCTAATGAACTCCACGCACTCCCAAGCCCGCCATGCAAAACCCCACCATGACTAATCGCCATTCGACTCAAACCATCAATGGAAGAAAAACTCCCATTAAGATCAGCTTGATTAACATTCAAACGAGCTAAATTAGCAGCTTCAATCGTGGTCGCAATCAATTCTCCAGCTATGTTCAACGACTCGGGGGTTACCTTCAGTGTCATTACCTTAGATCTCCAAATTCAGTATTTTTGTTAATAAATCTGACGCGCTTTTACAAGACTGTTGGCGAGTGAGTTTCTCCCCTATTCCTTCTTTGTATGTGACGCTCAATCTCCCTGAATTGGTGGAAATTGCAGCGATACAAAGACCCTGACCTTCATCGTTAGGGAACTCATGAAAGTATGCCCCATCAGGAGCTTCAATATTCATATCTGTGAGAACGACACCAATTTCTTCAAGATGCGAATAGGGTAGTCCATCTGAAGCAATTGAGAGCACCCCACTACTGGTGTTCCCTTCAGTTGGGAAGAAACTGCAATTGATCATGAATGCATCCCTTGCTTCTACATAAGAAGCCTCATTGACTTCATACCCCAGCTCTGCATATTGTTCCGCTGAGATCTCTACACACGGATCAAACAATTGGAAGCTTGGATCATTTCGGTCGAAGGTTCCCGTTCCTGCTTCCAGTTTTTCCCCTAAAGTCATGGTTCCGGCTTCTATTCCGTTGCTTTCGCTATTTGATTTGTTGTTTACCTGCTGAAAAATCGCCGTACAGCCGGTGAGTAAAACTGTGCTTACCAGCAACAAACAAACAGCGCTGAAACTCCAGAACCCTATCTTGGCGTCGATAAGTGTCGTGTGTCGGGGAAGCAGAATGTTGGCAATTCCGCTAGGCCGCTTGCTGGCAGCTGAACGCCTAGGATTGGTGTTCCAAAACCTAGCGGTCATGAGGATCAACTCCTTCAGTTGGCAGAAAACCTCGCTACCGCTACGGATAGCAAGTAGAAACTCTCATAGGTCCCTTCTATATCGTTTAGACTGACAAAACCACCATTCGGTTCCCCCTTCGACCATTAGCACCCTAAAACAGGGGTATGGCTTTAGTGGTGAGTCTGTCCGCAAGATGACCTCAAAATGACTCGAGAATCAGCAAAACCCTAGGTACAACTGGATTGTTGCACCTAGGGTTTTAGGTAGTTGCTGAAATTATTACGGCCTTATCGACCAGTCGCAGCCCATCAGTGGTTAGTCCCGCTGAGAGACTTCTTCTGGGGTCACAACGTCAGCGGCATGGATGACCTCTTCCTGTGCTACTGCTGCTAGAGAGGGCTCTTCCAAACCTGGCAATGGCTTGGGGCGCGCAGTGAAAACGAAGGATGCCTTGTCGGTATCTTTGCTTTCACCGTCCCAACCTTCGACTGAGACCTGGATGATTTCACCTGCACCGAATTCGCCGAAGAGGATCTTCTCGCTCAGCACGTCTTCGATTTCGCGCTGGATTGTCCGGCGTAGTGGTCGTGCACCAAGTACTGGATCGAAGCCTCGTTGTGCCAACAGTTTCTTGGTGATTTCGGAGAGTTCGATGCCCATGTCCTTGGCAGCGAGAGCCTTCTCCACTCGACTGATGAGCAGGTCAACCATTTCGACGATCTGCTCTTGGGTGAGCTGGTGGAAGACCACGATGTCGTCAATACGGTTGAGGAACTCAGGCCGGAAGTGCTTCTTCAGCTCGTCGTTGACCTTGTTCTTCATCCGCTCATACTGGCCGTCAGCATCGTGTTCACCAACAGCGCTAAAGCCCATACCCACGGCCTTGGAAATGTCCTGGGTGCCGAGGTTAGAGGTGAAAATTAGCACTGTGTTCTTGAAGTCTACGACGCGGCCTTGGCCGTCGGTAAGTCGACCATCTTCCAGCACCTGCAGCAAGGTGTTGTAGATCTCCTTGTGTGCCTTCTCGATTTCGTCGAAAAGCACAACGGAGAAGGGCTTGCGGCGAACTTTTTCGGTCAGCTGGCCGCCCTCTTCGTAACCGACGTAGCCGGGAGGGGCACCGAACAGGCGGGATGCGGTGAAACGATCGTGGAATTCACCCATGTCGATCTGGATCAAAGCGTCATCTTCGCCGAAGAGGAAGTTCGCCAGTGCCTTGGACAGCTCGGTCTTACCTACGCCAGATGGGCCAGCGAAAATGAAGGAACCGGATGGACGGCGCGGATCTTTCAGACCAGCACGGGTGCGACGGATCGCCCGAGAGACAGACTTGACCGCATCGTCTTGGCCGATGATGCGCTTGTGCAGTTCCTCTTCCATATGCAGCAGACGGGAGGATTCTTCCTCGGTGAGCTTAAACACGGGGATACCGGTCCAGTGGGCCAGCACCTCGGCGATCTGCTCCTCGCCAACTTCAGCGATGTCTTCGAGTTCACCGGAACGCCACTGCTTTTCTTTGGCAGCGCGTTCTTCCCCTAGCCGACGTTCCTGGTCGCGCAAACCAGCAGCCTTTTCAAAGTCCTGCGCATCAATGGCAGCTTCCTTTTGCTTGCGCACTACAGCAATTCGCTCATCAACCTCACGGATGCCAGCTGGGGCAGTCATGCGCTTAATACGCATGCGAGCACCAGCTTCGTCGATCAGGTCAACTGCTTTGTCTGGCAAGAAGCGATCGTTGATGTAGCGATCAGACAAATTAGCAGCTGCGGTCAGTGCACCATCAGTGATCGATACCCGGTGGTGTGCTTCATAGCGATCCCGTAGGCCTTTAAGAATATCGATGGTCAACTCTACCGACGGTTCTGGTACCTGCACTGGCTGGAAGCGACGCTCCAATGCGGCATCCTTCTCAATGTGCTTGCGGTACTCATCCAAGGTGGTTGCACCGATAGTTTGCAGCTCACCACGAGCTAACTTGGGCTTGAGCAGCGAAGCTGCATCAATCGCTCCTTCGGCAGCACCAGCACCAACGAGTGTATGGATCTCGTCAATGAACAGGATAATATCGCCGCGCTGGTTAATCTCTTTCAGCACCTTCTTCAGGCGTTCCTCGAAATCACCGCGGTACCGCGAACCGGCAACTAGCGAACCTAAATCAAGGGAATACACCTGCTTGTCCTTCAAGGTTTCAGGAACCTTGCCATTGACAATATCTAGTGCGAGGCCCTCGACCACAGCGGTCTTACCAACACCTGGCTCACCGATGAGCACTGGGTTGTTCTTGGTCCGCCTAGATAGCACCTGCATAATGCGCTCGATTTCCTGCTCCCGCCCTACCACGGGATCCAGCTTGCCTTCCTTGGCAGCCTGAGTCAGGTTACGACCAAACTGGTCGAGCACCAGTGAGTTAGAACGCTCACCACCGCTGCGACCACCACGGGTAGCTGAGGCGCCCGGACCAGCACCGGCACCAATGGCGTCACTGCTATCACGGCTAGCCTCGGGGCTGTCGCCGCCTTCGTAGCCAGACAATAGTTGAATAACCTGCTGACGCACTCGAGGCAGGTCTGCGCCAAGCTTGACCAGCACCTGTGCCGCAACGCCTTCACCTTCACGGATCAGGCCCAATAGTAAGAACTCAGTACCGATGTACTTGTGCCCCATTTGCAGGCCCTCGCGCAGCGAGAGCTCCAACACCTTT